>CALMJG010000121.1 GCA_937864195.1 uncultured Novosphingobium sp. | reverse complement strand
CTGGACCGTCGATGAGCGGCTGGAGCACTACAATTGCCCGGGCGTGGCGGTCTGCGCCTTCCGCGACAACGAGATCGTCGAGGCCGCCGGTTTCGGCGTGACCACCCCCGGCGGCCCGGCGGTTGACGGCGAAACGATCTTCGCGGGGGCCTCGATCAGCAAGCCGCTGACGGCGGTTTTGGCGCTGCAGCTGGTCGATCAGGGGCGCGTCGATCTCGACCGGCCGATCAACGAATACCTCAAGAGCTGGAAGGTGCCGGAAAACGACTTTACCCGCCGCGTGCCGGTAACGCTGCGCCACCTGCTCAGCCACCGCGCCGGCACCACGGTCCACGGCTTCGGCGCCTACCCGCACGACCGCCCCGCGCCGACGCTGCTCGATGTCCTGAACGGCACCGAACCTTCGCCGACGCCCGCGGTGGAGGTCGACAAGCTGCCGGGGGAATCGGTGCGCTATTCGGGCGGCGGCACCTCGGTCGTCCAGTTGTTGCTGGAGGAAATGAACGGCACCGACTTTGCCAGCCTGGCGCGCTCGAAGATCTTCGAGCCGCTGGGGATGAGCCGCACCGCCTTCGACCAGCCGCTGCCCGAGGCGCTGCGTCCGCTCGCGGCGAAGGGGCACCATGTCGACGGACGGGTGGTGAACGGCGCCTATACCTTCACGCCGCAGCTTGCGGCAGGCGGGGTCTATACCTCCGCGCCGGACTATGCCCGCTTCATGATCGAATGCCGCAACGCCTGGCTCGGGCGCGGCAATGTCCTGCTCGGCCAGGAAACCGCGCGGCAGATGATGGAAAACCAGGGCGGCGGCCAATTCGGCCTGGGCTGGGAGATCTTCGGCTCGGGCGCCGGCAAGCGCTTTGCCCACGGCGGCTCCAACGAAGGCTACCAGTGCAACACCACCTGCAACCTCGAACAGGGCTGGGGCGGCGTGGTGCTGACCAACTGCCTGAGCGGGCTGATGCTCTACTACGAGGTGATGAACGGCATGGCCGCCGCCTTCGACTGGCAGGGCTACATGCGCGCGCCGCGCCGGATCGTGCCGATCGTCGGCGATGAGATGCAGCGCTATGTCGGGCGCTACCGGATCGTTTCGGGGATCGACGCCCCCCATCTCGACATCTGGGTCGAGGACGGCCAGCTCCACAGCCACATCCAGGGCCTGATCCTGCCGCCGCGGCCGATCTACATGGACGAAAGCGGCCGGTTCTTCACCCAGCAGGTGCCGAGCGAAACTGCCGTGGAATATGGCCCGGACGGCCGCGCCCAGACGCTGATCTCCTACGCCGCCGGGGACATCGAGTTCCTGCGCGCCGAGCGCGTGCCGGAAGACGCCTGATGGCCAAGGCGCTGACGCAGCTGGCGGATTACCAGCCCTATCCCTTCGCGATTCCGAGTATCGCGCTCGACGTCGCGCTCGATCCCGAACGCACGGTGGTCCGCGCGGTGCTGGAGATCGAGGCGAAGGATGACGGCGACGGTGTGCCCGCGCTGGAGCTGGACGGCAAGCAGCTGGAGCTGAACTGGGTCCGGATCGACGGGCGAGACCTGGCGAGCGAGGAATATACCGCCACGCCCGACCGGCTGGTGATCCACCACCCGCCGCGCCGGTTTCGGCTGGAAACCGAAGTCGTCATCAACCCCTCGCAAAATCCGGCGAAGAAGGGCCTGTTCTGGCATTCCGGAGTGCTGGCGACCCAGTGCGAGGCGGAGGGATTCCGCCGGATCACCTGGTTCCCGGACCGCCCGGACGTCCTGACCGTCTACACCGTCCGGTTGGAAGCGGTACGCGAGCAATTTCCGACGCTGCTGTCGAACGGCGAACAGTGCGGCTCCGGCAGCGAGGGCAGCCGCCACTGGGCCTTGTGGAAAGACCCTTACGCCAAGCCCAGCTACATTTTCGCGATGATCGCGGGGCGGTTCGATGCCCTGCGCGATCGCTACGTCACCGCCAGCGGGCGCGCGGTTGACGTGGCGATCCTGGCCGAACCCGGCGAGGCCGCGCGCTGCCACTTTGCGATGGCCAGCCTGAAGGCCGCCTTTGCCTGGGACGAGCGGGTGTTTGGCCTCGAATACGACCTGCCGGTCTACAACGTGGTCGCCCTGCCAGCCTATGCGGGCGCGCAGGAGAACAAGGGCCTCAACCTGTTCGGGGCGGACGGGATCATCGCCGATCCCGCGATCACCACGGACGAGGAATTTTCGCTGATCAAGCGGATCATCGGCCACGAATACTTTCACAACTGGACCGGCAACCGCGTCACCTGCCGCGACTGGTTCCAGCTCAGCCTGAAGGAAGGCCTTACCCGCCTGCGCGACCAGTTGTTCATGGAGGACGAGCTGGAAGCGGGCACCTACCGGATTGAGCAGGTCAAGGCGCTGCGCCGCAACCAGTTTCCCGAGGATGACGGTCCCGCCGCTCACCCGGTGCAGCCGACCGAATTCGTCGAGATCGAGAACTTCTACACCACCACGATCTACGAAAAGGGCGCCGAAGTGCTCCGCATGCTGCGGACCATGGTCGGGCCCGAGGCCTTCGCCAGCGCGATCCGCGCCTATCTTGACCGGTTCGACGGGCAGGCCGTCACCATCGAGGACCTGTTCGATACCTTCGCGGCCGAAACGGGGCTGGACCTGACGCTGTTCCGCAAGTGGCTGCGGCAGGCGGGCCGCCCGACCGTGGCGGCGCAATGGAGCCATGACGCGGGCCAGGGTCAGTCCATGCTGACGCTGACCCAGCGCGCGCCGGACAAGCCGGGACCGGGCGGGCCGATGCACATTCCGGTGCGGATCGCCCTGCTGGATGGCGACGGCGCGATGATCGGTGAGCCGCAGCTGGTCCACCTGACCGACTGGACGCAGATCCTCCGTTTCGACGGGCTTGAGGGACGGGCGGTGCCTTCGATCCTGCGGCAATGCTCTGCCCCGGTGACGCTGGAGTGCGAGCTGCCGGACGAGGATCTTGTTCTGCTGGCGCTGCACGACGACGATGCCTTCGTCGCCTGGAACAGCGCGCAGCAGCTGTTCATCCGCACGGTCCGCGCTCTCGCCGCTTATCCTGAGCAAGACATGGCGCGGGACGTGCCGCCGTCGATTGTCACGCTGGCACGGCGGCTGATCGCGGAAAAGGCGGCTGGGGCGCCCGGGCTGGTCGCGCAGATGCTGGCGATCCCTGATGAGCCCGCGCTGAGTGAGGGGCTGGAGCGGGTTCCGCTCGATGGGCATATGGCTGCCCGCCAGGCGGTCAAGCGCGCCATTGCCGAGGAACTGGGCCAGGAAATGACCGCGCTCTACCGCGAACTTGGCGCGACCGATCCGGCAGACCCGTCGTCCGCAGCTATATCGCGCCGCAGCCTGCGTTCCGCATTGCTCGACCTGCTGCTGGCGGGCGGGGACGAGGAAGCCGCGCAGCTGTGCCTCGCGCAGGTCCGCAACGGTCCTTCGATGACCGAGAAGTTCGAAGCGCTGTGCCTGATCAGCCATGTCGACCATCCGGAGCGCAAGGCCGCGCTTGATGCGTTCTACGAAGCCTGCAAGGACCAGCCGCTTGTGGTCGACAAGTGGTTCAAGGCCTATGCTCTGGCCCGCGCGCCCGGCGTGATCGACGAGATCATCGCGCTGGAGGGGCATCCCGGCTTCGACATCCAGAACACCGCGCGCGCCGCCGCCTATTACGGCAGCCTGTTCCGCCAGAACCGGGTGACCTTCCACGATCCCTCCGGCAAGGGCTATCGCTTCCTCGCGGACCGGCTGCTGATGATGGACCAGATGGGGCGGGGGCGTCCGGCCTATTTCATGCCGCAGCTGGACCAGTGGCGCCGTTATGACGAGCCGCGCCGGGGCTTGATGCGGGCGGAACTGCAGCGCGTGGCGGACACGCCGGGGATTTCACCGACGCTGAAGGAAGTCGTGTCGCGCTCGCTGGCGTGACTGGCGGGGGAACAAGACGATGAGCGACACTTTCGCGGAAGAACTGCGGCAGTCTCTGCCTGCGGAAATGGAGCGGCTGAACGTGCCGGGCTGCGCGGTCGCGCTGATCCGGGACTTTGCGCCCACGGAGATTATCTGCTTCGGCACAGCGGACCGGGCGGGCGGCGAGGCCGTGACGGCGGACACCCGCTTCAGCCTGCAATCGGTGTCGAAGTCGATTGCCGCCTGGGCGGTCATGACGCTGGTGGAGCAGGGGCGGCTCGATCTCGACCGGCCCATCGGGGACTATCACCGGCGCTGGACCTTGCCGCCATCGGAGCACTTCGACCTCTCCCTCGTCACCCCGCGCCGTCTGCTGAGCCATCATGCGGGTGTGACCGTGGCGGGGTTTCGCGGGGTAGAGCTTGACCAGACCCAATACACGCTGCTCGACGCGATGCAGGGCCGCCTGCCGCCGCCCAATGCCGAACAGACCGCGCACTATGAATACTGGGACTTGCCGCGCGACGACGACATCATCACCGTCACCCATCCGCCGGGGCAGGGCTGGAACTACTCGAACGCGGGCTTCGGCCTGCTCGAACTGGGGGTCGAGGACATCACCGGCACAAGCTTCGCGGATTATGTCGCGCAAGCGGTGTTCGCTCCGCTGGGCATGGACAGCGCCTGCTTCGCCCGCCACGAAGGGCTGCCCTATGCGCGGCCCCACAACCGGCAGGGACAGCCGATCCAGGACTATCGCTGGCTGTGCGGCGCGGCGGGCGGGGTCTATGCCTCGATCGCCGATCTCGCCCGGTTCGCCTGCGCGGGCATGGCCATTCCGGGCCGGGGCAAGGGGGGCGGGGCGCTGAGCCCGGCTTCGGTCGAGACAATGCATTCCGACCACGGCCACGCCTTCGATATCGATGACCGGCAGTTCCGCGCCGGGCTGGGCCACGTGATCCTCGATCTGGGCGGGCTGCTCAACGTCCACCATTCGGGCGGCTCGATCGGCTGGCGCAGCATCTATTCGATCTTCCCGGAAACGGGGACGGGGATCTGCATGCTGATGAATGCGGAAGGCGCCAACGAGCTGTGGCAGCCGGTGGTGTTCCGCTGGAACCAGCAGCAGAGCCAAGGTTGAAGTCCGGGGGCAGGCGCTGGCCGCCCCCAGACCTTAGCTGTCAGTCCACTTCGACCAGCCGGTTGTACTTGCGCAGGATGTCCTGGACTTGATCCACCGGCAGGGCGCGCACAGTGAAGCCGTTGATCCCGGTCATCGTCTGGTTGGCGAACATGGAATTCATGATCGCTTCCTCGACCGCCTGGATGGTCGCTTCGTAGAACCGGCTCATCGCCGCCTCGCCGACGAATTCGGCGGTCACCAGTCCTTCGTGCTGCAGCACGGCAGCCTCGTTTGCGGTCGAGAAGGCCAGGAACAGGTCGCCGGATTCGTTGGAAGCGATCCCGCCCGTCGCCGAAATGCCATAGGCCGCGCGGCGCGCGATCCGGCGCAGCTGGTGCGGGGCCATTGGCGCGTCGGTTGCCACCACGCCGATGATCGACCCGTATTCGGGCGGCGAGAAATCGACGATCGGCAGTTCCAGCCCCACCGGCACCCCGGCGATCCTGAGCAGGTGGCGCTTGCCGAAATTCGACTGGACGAAGGCCCCTACGGTGTAGTCGCGCCCGGCATAGTTGACCACGCGCGAGGCCGTGCCGGACCCGCCCTTGAATTCAAAGCAGCGCATCCCCGTGCCGCCGCCGACGCTGCCTTCCTCGATCCAGCCGCTGCGCGCGTCCTCGAAAGCAGCGACGACGTCTTCCGGCTTTACGTGATGCCCGTTGATGTCGTTGAGCGGCCCATCATGGGTTTCGGCTGAGACCGGCAGGTAGAAGGGCTGGTCGGTCTTGGCCGAATCCCGGTGCTGTTCGAACAGCCAGCGCGCGGTCACGTCGCGGGTCAGGCCGCAGGAATGGGTGTTGGTGATGGTGATCGGCCCGTCGAACCGGCCGCGCTCCTCGACAAAGGCCGCGCCGCTCATCTCGCCGTTGCCGCTCATGCTGAAGTAGCCGGCATAGGCCCCGCCTTCGGGATTGCCGCGCCCACGCGGGAAGATCGCCGTAACCCCGGTGCGGACCGGGCCCTGCCCGACAACCAGCGGACCATCGCCGCGGATCATGGTCTGATAGCCGACCTCGACCCCTGCGACATCGGTTATTGCGTTGCACGGCCCCGGCATGCCGACGAATGGCACGCCGGCGCCGCGCGCGCGGATCTTTCCGGAAGGTGTGTGGCGGTGTTCCTGCCTGATGGTCATGCGGCCTGCTTTCCGATCAGCTTGAAGGCTTCATAGGCCTGATTCACGACATGGTCGATGTCTGCCTCGGTCAGGGCGGTGGACAGCACGAAGAAACCGGGCGCGCCCATCAGCACGCCGTTGTTGAGCATATGGTGGAAGAACAGCTCGGCGCGCTGGCCCATGTCGGGATTGGCCATGCGCACCTTGATCAGGTCGCGGTAGGTTTCGCCCACCCCGTCGGAATGGAACAGCCCGGTGATCGAGGCCGCGCCGCGCACCTGCGCCCGCGCGCCGGTTGCTGCAATCACCTGTTTGAGCCCCGCGCGCAGACGGTCACCCAGGTCATTGAGCCGCTCGAAGGCCGCCCGGTCGAACAGCCGCATGGCGACCGCGCCCGCCGCCATGGTCAGCGGATTGGCATTGTAGGTGCCGCCGTGAGTCATCCGGGCCTTGCCCCCCCGGGAATCGAACACCGCCGTCATCACCTCGGCCGAACCGCCGACCGCGCCGACCGGCAGGCCGCCGCCGATGATCTTGCCCATCGCGGTGATGTCGGCATGGATGCCCAGCGTTTCCTGCGCGCCGCCATAGCCCAGGCGCAGGCTGTAGACCTCGTCGAAGATCAGCATGGCGCCAAGGCTGCGGGTTTCCTCGCGCAGCATGGTCAGGAATTCGATGCTGGCCGGCTGGTAGGCCAGGTTCTTGACCAGCGGATCGATCAGCACGCCCGCCAGTTCCGCACCGTGCTTGCGCAGCAGGGTGCGTCCGGCCTCGACGTCGTTCATCTGCAGGGTGATCACGTCCGAGGCAGTGCCGGGGCCGGTCCCGGTTTCGGGAATGCCCTTGCCCTCTGCCGGATCTGCCAGCAGCTGCGGCGGGGGGTAGGTGCTGACGGCAGCGGTATCGTCGCTGCCGTGGTAGGCGCCCTCGATCTTGGCGATGATCCGCCGGCCGGTATAGGCGCGGGCGGTCTTGATCGCCATCATCACGCCTTCGGTGCCGGAATTGGCAAAGCGGATCTGCTCCACCGAGGGCATGCGCTCACAGATGATCTCGGCCAGTTCGATCTCCGCCTCGGTTGGCAGCGAGATGGCGGTCAGCTGGCCCGCCTGGCGGGCGATCGCGGCGGTCACTTCCGGGTGGCAGTGGCCGTGGATCAGCGAGGAATAGTTGTTGATGAAGTCAAGCCGGGTCGTCCCGTCGACATCGGTAACCCGTGCACCCTCGGCGCGGGCGGCGTAGACCGGATAGGGCGGGAAGTAGACGGTGTGGCGCGAATTGCCGCCCGGCATGACCTTGCACGCGCGTTCGAACAACCTGCTCGATTTCGAAGCCTGATCGGGAAACATCTGTCCTCTCCTCTGCCAGCGCACGCCGGGTGATCAATGTTCACAATGTGATCACTGTACATATTGAGTCGGGCAGGTCAATCCCGCAAAGGCGCTGCCGGATGCGCGCGCGGGAAGGACCGACGCGCCAGCACGCGGTATCGATGCGTCTGGGGGCTGGAAGGAGCGCAGGCGCGGACGCCGGCCGGCCCGGACCTGAACCTAGGAGAGGCCCTTCAGGTAGGTCCGGGTCAGATCCTCGACCAGGAGCAGCATCGCCTTGCGCGTGCCGACCGGGTTAGAGATCAGGTTGTTGGAGATTGAAACCGCCAGGCCATAGATGAAGGCCAGGATCGCATAGGCCTTCTGGCAATTCTCGTGCGACCAGAGGATGTCGTCCGGGCGGTAGATGTCCTCGCCATAGACGATGTGGGTGAGGATCGCGAGCGATGCATCCGCCTGCTGTTCGTAGTTCTCGTTCTGGTTGCGGTTCTTGATGTAGCCGTACATCAGGCGGAACAGCTGCGGGTGCTTGAGGCTGAGGTCGACGGTCCTGACCGCGCAGGTCACGACCTTGTCCTCAATCGAAAGATCGCTTTTCAGGATCTTCTTCATTACCCCGGCGCGCGCGGCAAAGCCCTTGGCCGCGATTTCCAGCAGCAGGTAATCGAGGCTGGGGTAGTGGTTGTAGAAATTGGCAGAGGTCACGCCGACTTCGCGGCACAGGCGGCGGGCGGTGATATCCTCGACAGTCTCGTTGGCCAGGATGCGCTCGGCAGCCTCAAGCAGCCGTTCCGGGACGTTGCCCTTGTGGTAGGGCTCTGGCGGCGCGCTGGGCGTGCCCGCCTTCGCGGTTTTGGCGGCCTTCATGATTTCGAACGTACCTGCCGTGCTACTGAAAAAGACATGCCGCGGGGGTGAACCGACTCGCGCCGAGCCGGAATTTCCCCCTTGTTCATGCCTCAAGCATGGCAAACCGGGCCGCGCAAGCGCGGATTGACCCCGGGCGCGGGCAATGCCCCGCCGTGCCGCCAGCCGCGCCGCCCGGCTGCGCCTTCAGAGCACCAGTTTCACCGGAACGTATTGATAACCAAGCTCGCGGGCGACCGGCTCGCAGGTGATCCTGCCATCGTGCACGTTGAGACCCGCCGCCAGGTCGGGGTCGGCCTGCAGGGCGGCCTTCCAGCCCAGGTCCGCAATCCTGAGCGCATGGGGCAGGGTGACATTGTTGAGCGCGTAGGTGCTGGTCCGGGCGACCGCGCCGGGCATGTTGGCAACGCAGTAATGAACGATGCCGTCCACGATGTAGGTGGGATCGGCATGGGTGGTGGCGCGGCTGGTTTCGAAGCAGCCGCCCTGGTCGATCGCGACGTCGACCAGCACGGCGCCGGGCTTCATCGTGGCCAGCATGGCGCGGGTGACGAGCTTGGGCGCGGCGGCGCCGGGCACCAGCACGGCGCCGATGACCAGATCGGCGCTGGCGATTTCGGCGGCAAGGGCGGCGCGGCCCGAATAGAGCGTGCGGGCGCGGCCCTCGAAGTGGCTGTCGAGCCGCTCCAGCGCGGCGGGATCGCGATCCAGGATCGTCACTTCCGCCCCCATGCCGACCGCCATCTGCGCGGCATTGAAGCCGACCACGCCGCCGCCGATCACCACGACCCGCGCGGGCAGCACGCCGGGCACCCCGCCCAGCAGCACGCCGCGCCCGCCGTGCGCCTTCTCCAGCGCGGTCGCCCCCGCCTGGATCGACATGCGGCCCGCAACCTGGCTCATCGGTTTCAGCAGCGGCAGCGAATTGCCCGGACCGGTGACGGTCTCGTAAGCGATCGCGGTAACGCCCGACTTGACCAGATCGGCGGTCTGCTCCGGATCGGGCGCGAGGTGAAGGTAGGTGTAGAGAATCTGCCCGCGGCGCAGCTGGGCGCGTTCCACCGCCTGCGGTTCCTTGACCTTCACGATCATCTCGCACCCGGCGAAGATGTCCGCAGCCGCGCCCTGGATGACTGCGCCTGCCGCCACGTAGTCTGCATCGCTGGCGCCGATGCCAGTTCCGGCGCCGGTTTCGACCCAGACCTCGTGGCCGTGCGCGACCAGTTCGCGGACGCTTTCGGGCGTCAGTCCGACGCGGTATTCGTGGTTCTTGATTTCCCTGACGGTACCGATGCGCATGGCATGCTCCTTTCGTCGGCGGGCAGAATACGGCCCGGCCCCTGATGTGCAAACTGCGGGTGAACTGGTTTATTCGAGTGCGGGGTCGGCCAATGGCAGGCGGCGCGATTGCAGGCGGCGGCTGATGATGCCGTGGCGCCTGCGCCCCAGCGGGAAATTCCAGGCGAGCGCCGCCATGGCCCCGTGGAACACCAGCGGAATGCCGATGAACACGGCCAGCAGGCCGTGGTTCGCGAAATCGCTGTTGGCCTGGTTCACCTTGTAGCCCACCAGCTCGAGCAGGTTGAAGGCGACCGCTCCGCCCAGCGCCATGGCCACCTTGATCAGCACCATGTGAACTGCAAACAGGTTGCCGGCCTTGTTGGTTCCGCTTTTCAGTGTGTCATAGTCGATCACGTCGCCCAGTACCGCTCCGGGCAGGAAGTTGGGCGGAGCCATCAGGAAGGCCTGGGCCACCACCAGCGGCAGCAGCCATGGCAGGGCCGCCTCGCCGCGCGGCAACAGCAGCAATAGCGGGGCCAGCAGCGCGCCGCCGCCGATGCAGAACGCCCAGACGCGGTGCCGGTCGAACCGGGGCAGGATCCACGACCAGATCGGCAGGGCCAGGACCTGGACCAGAAACAGCAGCCCCATGATCAGGGCGAAGGATTTTCCCAGCCCCATGTAGCCGCTGTAGAAGATAAAGGCGCAGCCGACGAAGGCGCCCTGGCCCACGCCCCACAGCGAGACGATGGCGAACAGCCGCCGCGCCGGCAGGGAGCGCAGGATCGTTGTCCCGACATCGCGCAGCGTGGTCTGCTTGTGATCCACCTTGCGCCCCTGCGGCACGATCCACAGGCAGGCCAGAATGCCAACCGGCATGACGATGGCATAGATCCAGGCGATCAGGCCCAGCGTCTCGCCGGTGATCTCCGAACTGCCGCCCAGCATCCCCATGGCAATCGGCACGAGGTAGAACGAAAGCGCGCCGGCGATGTTGAAGCCGCCCACGTACATCCCGATCTTCGCGCGTTCGTTGTAATCGCGGCTGATCTCCGCACCCCAGGCGGAGCGCGGCACCTCGAACATGGTGAAGCCGGTATAGAGCACCTGCGACCAGACCAGGAAATAGACCCAGGTTGCGTCGCGGGGCGGCGAAAACAGCTGGAACACCGCGGCCACGCAGAACAGGATTGCTGCGGCGATCCACGGCTTGCGGCTGCCGAAGCGGCTCCGCGTCCGGTCGGACAGGAAGCCCATCAGCGGGTCGTTCAGCGCGTCGATGATCCGGCTGAGTCCGGCAACCGTGCCGATCTGCGCGAGGGTAATCGCGGTGTTGGCCGCATAATGGGTCGGCAGCACGGTGTAGACCGCCCCGGCGACCAGCGCGTGGCTCATCGCCGGGAAGCCGAAGGCGATCAGCTCCGTTCCGGAAAGCGGCCGCTGGGTGCTATTGTCCGGACTGGTCAAGTTTCGCTCCCTTGGGTCCGTCCGTCCATTGCCGCGCTGCGTCAGGCCGCGCCGACCACGATCTGGCGCTGGGTGCCGAGGCCTTCGATCCCCAGTTCGATCCGGTCGCCAACGTGCAGGAACACCGGCGGCTTCTGGCCCAGGCCCACGCCGGGCGGGGTGCCGGTGGAAATCACGTCTCCGGGCAGCAGGGTCATGAACTGCGAGACATAGCTGATCAGGAAGGCCGGCTTGTAGACCATGGTCGCGGTCGAGCCGTTCTGGAACCGCTTGCCGTTGACCTCCAGCCACATGTGGAGCTGGCACGGGTCGGCCACTTCATCACGGGTGACCAGCCAGGGGCCGATCGGGCCGAAGGTGTCGCAGCCCTTGCCCTTGTCCCAGGTGCCGTGGCGTTCGTTTTGGAACTGGCGCTCCGACACGTCGTTGATGACGCAGTAACCGAACAGGTGGTCCATCGCCTCGGCTTCGCTGACGTACTTGGCGCGCTTGCCGATGACGAGGCCGAGTTCGACTTCCCAGTCGAGCTTGGTGGAGCCGCGCGGCTTTTCGATATTGTCGTCGGGCCCGCAGATCGCGGTGGTCGCCTTCATGAACACCACCGGTTCCGGCGGGACTTCCTGTCCGGTTTCCGCCGCATGGTCGGAATAGTTGAGGCCGATGCAGACGAACTTGCCGATCCCGCCGACGCAGGGCCCGATCCGCGTGCCCGCCGCCACTTCGGGCAGGGATTGCAGGTCGAGCGTGCCCAGGCCCAGGTCCGGTCCGCGCGTCAGCAGCGCGGCGTCGATATCGGCAATATGACCGGACAGGTCGCGCATGGTGCCCTGGCTGTCGAGCACGCCGGGCTTTTCCGACCCTGCCGGGCCATGACGAAAGAACTTCACGCGATTATCCTTCCTTGCGGCTGGCCGGGCTCAGTTCGCCCAGCCGCCATCGATGATGTAGGTCTGCCCGGTGGTAAAGGCGGCCTCGTCGCTGGCAAGATAGCGGGCCATGGCGGCGACCTCTTCCGGGTGGCCGAGGCGTCCCATCGGCTGCCGGGCGCGGAAATCGGCCAGCGCCTGTTCGTAATCGCCGGTCGCGCGCAGGCGGTCCTGCAGCGAGGGGGATTCGACCGTCCCCGGGCAGATCGCGTTGCAGCGGATGCCCTGGCCGACGAAATCGGCCGCGATCGACTTGGTCAGGCCGTTCACCGCCGCCTTGGTGGCGGAATAGGCGAAGCGGTTGGGTACGCCCTTGATCGAGCTGGCCACCGAGGAGATGTTGAGGATCACGCCCGTGCCCCGCTCCAGCATGGCCGGGAGGAAGGCGCGGATAGTGTGATACATCGAGGTGACGTTGATCCGGATCGAGGCGTCCCAGGCCTCCGGATCGCAATCGAGGATCGTTCCGGCGTGGACGAAGCCCACCGCGTTGACGAGAATCCCGACATCGCCGTGGGCGCGGGCAGCCGCCGCAATCGCCTTCGGATCGGTTGCATCCAGCCGCAGCCGCTCGACACCCTGGAGGCTGTCCAGCGCGTCCGCGTTGATGTCGGCCGCGATGACCTTTGCCCCGGCTGCGGCGAAGGTTTCGGCGATGGCTCGCCCGATCCCCTGTCCCGCCGCCGTCACCAGCGCTACCTTGCCATCAAGAGCCGACATCAACGTTTCTCCGTGCTTGTGTGCCGTGCCGCCGGTCAGAACCGGTGGCTCAGGTCGACGCTGAAGGTCCGCCCGGGGGTGACCGTCTGCGCGCCGTTGTAGAAGTAGAACTGCGGCACGTGCTCATCGAGCAGGTTCTTGACCCCCACCGTCAGGCGAGTCTTGTTGTGCAGCTGCAGGCCCGCCTGCAAGTCGATCTTGTTGTAGGCGGGATAGGGATTGCTGACCCCCACGTAGTCGCCCAGCACGCCGCCCCATTCGAACCGGAACACGCCATTGGCGACGAAGTCCAGGCTGTCGGTCATCGGCGCGTCGATGTTGACCATGGCGTTGATCGAGCCGCGCCGGGTGTAGGGCAGGATCTTGTCATCCAGCACGAAGGCATTGGGGCGCCCGGCATTGACAGTCGCCTTGTCGAACCGCGCATCGAGCAGGCCGAGCGAGACGCCGCCGCTGAGCCACGAGGTCGGCCGGGCTAGGATTTCGAGTTCCAGCCCCTTGGTCTTGCTGGAGCCGACATTGGCGTAGAACGACTGGGCCAGCGGGGTCGATTGGGTGACCAGCACATTGTCCTGCGGCATGTAGAACAGCGCGCCGTTGATCGCGAGCTTGCCGTCCATCAGGCTAGCGCGGAAGCCGACCTCGAAGTTCTTGGCGGTTTCCTCGTCATAGGGGATCGTGTCGGCCGAAACCGGGGTCAGGTTGAATGCGCCGGGACGGAAGCCGGTGCCGTAGGTGGCGTAGAAGTTCAGGTTCTTGCTGGGCATGTAGCGCAGCGTCACCGTGGGCGAGGTGAAGTTGAACGTCTTTTCCGAACTGAGGTTGTAGGTCGGGAAAGTGGACGAGAACGCCGCATTGGCGACGAAGGCCAGGGTCGGATTCGCGATCGGTTCGATCCCCGACAGGAACTTCAGCCGCTTGCGGTCGGAATTGTAGCGCAGGCCGCCGCTCAGCGTCAGCTGGTCGGTGATCTCGTAGGCTGCCGTGGCGAAGACCGAGCGCGAATCCGTGGTGATCGTGGTGCCGGGCTTGGGCGCGCCGACCGGGATCGACTGGACGCCGAGGCCCAGCGGCATGCCGGTGACCGCATCGACGTTCAGGATGTAATCGCTGTGGACGTCATAGGCGTAGTTTTCCTTGAAGTAGGAAGCGCCCAGCATCCAGGTGAACGGACCGTCCTGGCTGGAGGTGATCAGCGCCTCGACATAGGTGTCTTCCACCTTGTCGCGCGGCGAGGTAACGCCCTTGACATTGAACGGCGGGCCGAGGTCGGTCTGGTCAAGGTCATAGGTCGCGTTGAAGCGGTATTCGCGGTAGCTGCCGTTGAGCGCGAAGGTGGCAAAGCCCGCGTCGTATTCCGCCTTGAGGAAGAAATAGGCGTTGGACTTGGCCGATACCGAAGGCGTGTCGCGGAACACCTTTGAGAAGGTTTCCTTCTTGGACGGCTGGAAGGTCAGGCCGTTGCCGGTGATCCCGTTCGGCGCGAAGGAAATCAGCGAGGGACCGTCGTATTCCTGGTATTCGGCCATGGCCTGGATGGTGAATTCCGGCGTCAGCTGGGCCTTCAGCGTGCCGCGCAGGCCCTTGTCGGTCATCTTGCCGATATATTCCTGCAGCGTCTCGTTCTTCATCTCGCCGCGCGTCTGGTTGAAGTGCCAGCCGGTCAGGCGCACCGCGATGGTATCGGACAGCGGCAGGTTGATCGCGCCTTCGAACTCGCTGCGGCGATAGCTGCCATAGGAAGCGCGGACATAGCCGCCCAGCTCCGCCTTGGGCATGGTGGCGATGATGTCCACCGTTCCGCCCAGCGAGCTGCGGCCATAGAAGCCGCCCTGCGGGCCGCGCAGCACTTCGACCCGTTCGATGTCGACCTGCGCGCCCAGGCTCTGGCGGTGGCCGCCGGCGTAAAGCCCGTTGCGGTAGACGCCCACGTTCGGTTCGGCCTGGGTGTTGACCAGCTGCATCCCGCGGATGTTGATGAAGGTGTTGAGGCCGTTCGCGGAATCCTGGATCACCGCATTGGGCACCAGGCCGACGATTTCGCGGATGTTGGAGATGCCCTGGTCACGCAGCATCGCGCCATCGACCACGCTGACGGTGGCCGGAACTTCGGTCAGTACTTCGGCGCGGCGGCGGGCGGTGACGACGATCGCTTCGGAATTGCCATTGCTGGCGCCTTCCGCCGGGGCGGTATCCTGCGCCAGTGCCGGGGCGCAATCCACGAGTGCCATGACCGCCACGGCTGCCAGCAGCGACGAGCGCATAGTATGCTTCGACCTCATTCAATCCTCCATGACCAGTCTGTTCCAGTCCTGCGCGTCAGCAATTCGTTCAATGTGATCGCTGATCATTTTGGATGTTGAACGGCGAATCGTTTGATGTCAACAATGCTCACACTGGTGGCGCAAGTTTCACCGCAGCGCCGACCGCGCGCCGACGACAGACTTGCAAGACCCGCCCCGCCCTGAAATGCAACGAACTGGCAAGGTGACGATAGTGCAGACACTCGTGGAATCCGCGGACCTGATCCGCAAGGGACAGCTCAAGGCAGTGCAGCGCGTGCGCGATTCGCTGGATGCGATCGAGCGGATGAACGGCGCGGTGAACGCCTTCGTCATGCTCGACGCCGAAGGGGCGATGCAGGCCGCCGAGGAGATCGACCGCAAGGTGGCCGCCGGGGAGGATCCCGGCCTGCTTGCGGGCGTGCCGATCGGGGTCAAGGACATGGAGGCCTGCAAGGGCTTCCCGATGACCCAGGGCAGCTGGTTCCTGCGCGATGCCGCCCCCGAAAAGGAGGATTCACGCCATGTCGCCCGCCTGCGCGCGGCCGGGGCCGTGATCGTGGGGACGACCGCCTGTTCCGAATTCGGGATGGATTCGGCCACCACCTCGAAGCTGTGGGGCACCACCCGCAATCCGTGGAACCTGGACACGACGCCGGGCGGCAGCAGCGGCGGTTCTTCCGCTGCGGTGGCAGCGGGCATGGTCCCGCTGGCGACCGGCACCGATGCGGGCGGATCGATCCGCGAACCCGCCGCCTTCACCGGGATCATCGGTCTGAAGCCCAGCCACGGGCGGATTCCCAAGATGAACGGGTTTGCCAACTGGTCGGTCCACGGCGCGCTGGTGCGCACTGCCGCCGACGCCGCGCGGCACCTCGACGTCGCGGGCGGGCCGCACGATGGCGACCGGCAGTCGCTCCCGGCCTTCCCGGGCTCGTTCGAGCATAGCATCGAGACGCTGGACGTTGCCGGACTGCGCGCGGTCTGGACGCCGGACTATGGCTATGCCCCGGTCGAGCCGGAAGTGATCGAGATTGCCCGAGAGGCCGCCAGCCGCCTGACCCGCGCCGCCCGGCTGGAAGTGCGCGAGGTGCCGTTCCATCCGGTCAACATCTACCGCCATTTCGGCGCGATCATGGGCAGCAACCTTGAGGCCGATTTCGTGCGCGACGGCATCCTGCCCGATGGTTTCGACATGCTCTCGGCCCCGGTGCAGAGCCTGCTGTCCAAGATCCGTGCCCGCAAGGACGAGATCGACGTGAAGCAATCATGGGAGCAGGTCTATCTGCTGGAGCGGCAGGTGGCTGACCTGTTCACGCAGACCGACCTGCTGCTCTCCCCGGCCACGTCCTGCGCGCCTTACGGTGCCAGCGAGCTGGTTCCCAGGGTGGTCGACGGGCGCGATGCTTCGGAAACCGGAGCCGAGCCGTTCGGGATGCTGGCCAATGCCTGCTGGAACCCGTCGATCTCGATCCCCGCGGGCTTCACCTCGGCCGGGCTGCCAGTGGGGCTGCAAGTGACCGCGCGGCGCCACCGCGACGACGTGCTGCTGCGGCTGGCGCGGATTGCGGAACTGGTTTCGCCCTGGCCATTCCCAGACGGGCGGATCTGACCGCTGGCGGGGGCGGCGGGGTCAGGCCTCGCCGCTCGCTGCTTGCCGCTCGCTGCGCTGGGCAATGCGCGCCTGGATGATCCGCTGCTCGCGCCGGGCGATCGGGAAGCGCCAGGCAACCAGCGCCATGGCGATGTGAAAAATCGCCGGGATCAGGAAATAGGTGACCAGCAGGCCGGTCTGCGCGCTTGTCGAATTGGCCGCGCCGACCCGATAGCCCATTGCGTCCAGCACGTTGAAGGCCACCGCGCCGCCGGTCGCCATCGCGATCTTGACCAGCACCATGTGCACCGCGAACAGGTTGCCGGCCTTGTTCGATCCGGATTTCAGGATGTCGTGGTCGATCACATCGCCCAGCACCGCGCCGGGCAGGAAGTTGGTCGGCGCGGTCAGGAAACCGCGCACCACCACGAAGCACAGCACCGGCAGCAGCGCCGCCTCGCCGCGCGGCACCAGCAGGATGAAGGGTCCGATCAGCGCCGTCGCGCCGATGCAGAACGCCCAAACCCGGTGCCGGTCGAAGCGGGGCAGGATTCGCGCCCACAGCGGCAGCGACAGGATCTCGGTCACGAACAGCACGACCATGATGATCGCGTAGTGCCCCGGCAGGCGCATGTATTCGGTGTAGAACAGGAACGAGCAGCCGACGACGACGCCCTGGCCAAGCCCCCACAGGATCGAGGCCGAATAGAACCACTGCGCCGGACGGGAACGCCGGATCGTGCCCAGCACGTCCCTGATCCGCGCCTGCTTGTGCTCCACCTTCGCGCCCGTCGGCACCAGCCAGACCGACACGGCAATGCCCAGCGGCATAAGCAGCAGGTAGACCATGGTGATCAGCTGCAAGGTGCCGCCGTCGATCCGCGAATGGCCGCCCAGAAGCCCGCTGACGATCGGCACGGCATAGAAGAACAGCGACCCGGCGATGTTGAAGCCGCCCACGTAAAGCCCGATCCGCGCTCGCTCGTTGTAATCGCGG
>CALMJG010000120.1 GCA_937864195.1 uncultured Novosphingobium sp. | reverse complement strand
GATCGGGGAACTTGATGTAGTGGAAGAAGCAGCGGCGCAGGAAGGCGTCGGGCAGTTCCTTTTCATTGTTCGAGGTGATGACGACGATCGGGCGTTCCTTGGCCGCGATCCGCTCACGCGTTTCGTAGACGTCGAAGCTCATCCGGTCGAGTTCCTGGAGCAGGTCGTTCGGGAACTCGATGTCGGCCTTGTCGATCTCGTCGATCAGCAGCACCGGCAGCTGGGGGGAAGTGAAGGCCTCCCACAGCTTGCCCTTCTTGATGTAGTTGGCGATGTCATGGACCCGCTCGTCGCCCAGCTGGCCATCGCGCAAGCGGGCGACCGCATCGTATTCGTACAGACCCTGCTGCGCCTTGGTGGTCGACTTGACGTTCCATTCGATCAGCGGGGCGTTCACCGCCTTGGCGATTTCGTGGGCCAGCACGGTCTTGCCGGTGCCCGGTTCGCCCTTGACCAGCAGCGGGCGGCGCAGCAGCACCGCTGCGTTGACCGCCACCTTGAGATCGTCAGTGGCGACGTAGTTGCTGGTGCCTTCGAAGCGCATGGGAACTCCCCGTCCATTTAACCGTTCGGTTAAGCGTTAAGTCGGCTCCCCGGCAGTGGCAAGCCGAAATTGGCGGAGCATTCCGGCTCACGCGTCGATCATTTCCGGATCAAGCTCGCCAGCGCGGTTCTGGATGAACATGAAGCGCTGGGCGGGGTCGCGGCCCATCAGTTTGTCGACCAGTTCCTTCACCGCCGCGCGGCCCTCGTACTCGGGGGGCAGGGTGATGCGCAGCAGGCTGCGCTTGGCCGGGTCCATGGTGGTTTCACGCAGCTGCTGCGGGTTCATTTCGCCCAGGCCCTTGAAGCGCGCGACTTCCACCTTCCTGCCCTTGAAGCGGCCCGCCTCAAGCTCGGCGCGGTGGGCATCGTCGCGGGCATAGACGCTCTCCTTGCCGGCGGTCAGGCGGTAGAGCGGCGGCTGGGCGAGGTAGATATGGCCGCGCCGGACGATGTCGGGCATTTCCTGGAAGAAGAAGGTCATCAGCAGGGTGGCAATGTGCGCGCCGTCGACATCGGCGTCGGTCATGATCACGACCCGGTCATAGCGCAGATTGTCGGCGTTGCAGTCCTTGCGGGTGCCGCAGCCGAGCGCGAGAGTGAGGTCGGCAATCTCGCTGTTGGCGCGGATCTTGTCAGCCGTGGCGCTGGCGACGTTGAGGATCTTGCCGCGGATCGGCAGGATCGCCTGGGTCTTGCGGTCGCGGGCCTGCTTGGCGCTGCCGCCCGCCGAATCGCCCTCGACGATGAACAGTTCGGTTTCGCCGCCGCCTTCGCCGGTGCAGTCGGTCAGCTTGCCGGGCAGGCGCAGCTTGCGGGCGTTGGTCGCGGTCTTGCGCTTGACCTCGCGCTCTGCCTTGCGGCGCAGGCGATCGTCCATCCGCTCCATCACCGCGCCGAGCAGGGCCTTGCCGCGCTCCATGTTGTCGGTGAGGAAATGGTCGAAGTGATCGCGCACCGCATTCTCGACCATGCGCGCGGCTTCCGGGCTGGTCAGGCGGTCCTTGGTCTGGCTCTGGAACTGGGGATCGCGGATGAAGACCGACAGCATCACCTCGCTGCCGGTGACGATGTCCTCGGGCGTGATGTCCTTGGCCTTCTTCTGGCCAACCAGTTCGCCGAACGCGCGGATGCCCTTGGTCAGCGCGGCGCGCAGGCCGGCTTCGTGGGTGCCGCCATCGGGCGTGGGGATGGTGTTGCAGTACCAGGAAAACGAACCGTCCGACCACAGCGGCCAGGCAATGGCCCATTCGACGCGGCCCTGCTCATCCCCCGGAAAGTCCTGACTGCCGGAGAAGAACTGGCTGGTGACGCATTCGCGCGCGCCGACCTGTTCCTTGAGGTGATCGGCCAGGCCGCCGGGGAACTGGAACACGGCCTCTGCCGGAACATCCTCGCTGGCGAGGCTGGCGGCGCATTTCCAGCGGATCTCGACGCCTGCGAACAGGTAGGCTTTCGAGCGGGCCAGGCGGAACAGCCGCGCCGGTTTGAACTTCGCCTCGGCGCCGAAAATTTCGGGATCGGGGACGAATGTCACGCTGGTCCCGCGCCGGTTGGGCGTGCCGCCGAGGCGCTGGAGCGGGCCGAGCGGGGCCCCGCGCGAAAACTCCTGTGCGAACAGCTCCTTGCTGCGTGCCACCTCGATCCGGGTCAGCGTGGACAGCGCGTTGACCACCGAGACGCCGACGCCGTGAAGGCCGCCTGAAGTGGCATAAGCCTTGCCGGAAAACTTGCCGCCCGAGTGGAGCGTGGTGAGGATCACTTCCAGCGCCGACTTGCCGGGATACTTGGGATGCTCGTCAACCGGTATGCCGCGCCCGTTGTCAGTAATGGTCAGGCGGTTGCCTTCTTCCAGCGTCACTTCGATCCGGTTGGCATGGCCCGCGACCGCTTCGTCCATCGCGTTGTCGAGCACTTCGGCGGCGAGGTGGTGGAACGCGCGCTCGTCAGTGCCGCCGATGTACATGCCGGGGCGGCGGCGAACCGGTTCAAGCCCCTCCAGCACCTCGATCGCGGAACCATCGTAGGAATCGCCGTTGCTGGCGGGGAGCTTGTCAAACAGGTCGTCGGCCATGGGGAACGGCTATAGAACACCGGGATTCCGCCGCGCAAGCGGGGCCGCAGTTTTATCGTCAGTCCGCGAACTTGTCGGGCGCCGGGCTGAGCACGGTGACCCCGCCCGCGCGCACCTCGCGCACTTCCAGGGCCCGTTCGCCAAGGCCATTGGCGGCAAAGCGGAATGGACCGTCCAGCCCCAGAAACCCACCGCTGTCGGCCAGCCGCGCGGTGGGGAAGGGGGTGCCGACCTTCCAGTCCCGCGCAACCCGCACGGTCAGCAGGACGCTGTCGTACCCCTGCGTCGCGCTGCGCCATGGCGCGGTGCCGAAGCGGGCCTTGTAGCTATCCGAAAACTGGCGGAAGCGCGCGTCGGAAACGGCGGAATACCAGGCCCCGCGCAGCGCCGGAGTGGCGGAAACCGAAGCCTCACCGCTCCACAGCTCGGTGCCGAGGATCCGCACGCCGGGTGCCTTCAGCTGCGGCGCGGCCATCGCGGCGAAGCGCGGCCCATCGGCAATCAACACCGCGTCGAACCCGCCGCGCGCCTTCAGCCGCCGCGCCGCGCTGACCACCGAGGTGTTGGCGCGGTCATAGTTCTCGCTGGTGACGAGCGATCCGCCCGCTTCGGTGATCGCGGTGGCAAAGGCGCCGCGCACCCGCGCGCCATAATCGCCGTTCGGGAACAGCACGGCATAGCGCCTGACCCCGCGCGAAGCGGCATAGCGCACGGTCCGCGTGACCGAATTCTCCGGCAGGTTGCCCATCACGAAGACATCGCGCGCGGCGACCCCCGCCTCGTTGCTGTAGGTGATCAGCGGCACGCCTTTCGCGCGCATGGCGGCGGCAATCGGCGCAACCTCGTCGGACGAAATCGGGCCAAGCACCAGCCGGTTGCCGTCCTTCAGCGCCTGCGCGGCGGCGGCGGCCGGACCTGCGGCCGTATCGTAGGAGGTGATCCGCACCGTCTGCGCATTGGTATCGAGCAGGGCCATGGTGGTCGCATTGGCGACCGACTGGCCAAGCGCGGCATTCTGCCCGCTCATCGGCAGGAGCAGCGCGATCCGGTGGCGCTGCTTGTCAGCGGGGAGGCCATCGCTGGGTTCCGGCGCGGGCGGCGGACCTTTCGGTGCCTTGGGCACCACCTGGCAGCCTGCCAGCGCCGCCAGGCTGGCCACAACCAGCACCCGGCGCGAAAGCCCTTTTACGATCATGCCTTGCCGCTCCCTTCGGGCCGTCTAAAGCTGGGGGAATGGACCAGCCGCTCGAACCAGGACTCTATATTGTCGCCACCCCGATTGGCAATCTGGGCGATATTTCGCTGCGCGCCGCCGGGGTACTCCGTGCCGTGGCTGCGGTGGCCTGTGAAGATACGCGCGTCACCGGCAAGCTGATGCAGCATCTGGGCGTCAAGCAGAAGCTGGTGCGCTATGACGATCACGCCAGCGATGCCACGCGCGATTACCTGTTGGGGATGGCCGCGGAGCAGCCCGTGGCCCTGGTCAGCGACGCCGGAACGCCGCTAATCTCTGACCCCGGCTACCGGCTGGTGCGCACGGCGCGCGAACGGGGCATTGCCGTTACCAGCCTGCCGGGACCGAGTGCGGCGGTGGTCGCGCTGACGCTGGCGGGATTGCCCAGCGACCGGTTCCTCTTCGCCGGATTCCTGCCCGCCAAGGATAAGGCGCGCCGCGCGGTGCTTGAAGAACTGGGCGGCGTTCAGGCCACTCTGGTGTTCTACGAAACCGCCCCGCGCCTTGCCGACAGCCTGGCCGCGATCGGGGAAATGCTACCGGGCCGCGAGGTCGCGGTAGCGCGCGAACTGACCAAGAAGTTCGAGGAATGCCGCACCGGCTCTCCCGAAGAAATCGCCGCGCATTATGCCGCCCACCCGCCCAGGGGAGAGATCGTGCTGCTGGTCGGCCCGCCCGGTGAGGCCCCGGCGCCGGACGAGGCCGATACCGATGCCCTGCTGCGCGCCGCGCTCGCGACGCTTAAGCCGTCGCAGGCCGCAGCCGAAGTGGCGCGGACGACCGGGCTGGATCGCAAGGCGCTCTATGCCCGGGCGATGGAACTGAAATGAACCGCCGCGCCGAGCGCGAGGCCAGGGGACGGCGCGGCGAGACGCTGGCAGCGTGGTATCTAAGGTTCAAGGGCTGGCGGATCGTCGCGCGGCGGGTCAAGACCCCGCGCGGCGAGGTGGACCTGATCGCGCGGCGCGGACGCACGCTGGCGTTTGTCGAGGTGAAATGGCGTTCCAGTGCCGACTTGCTCGACACTGCCGTCGATCCATACCGCCTGCGCCGGGTCGCCGCCGCCGCCGAAGTGCTGGCGGCCCGCCATGCCCGGCCCGGGGATACCTTGCGGATCGACGTGCTGCTCCTTGCGCCGGGGCGCTTCCCGCGCCACATGGCGAACGCCCTGATTTCCTGAATGGAGCCTGCCCGACATGAGCCTGCGCGTCGCCGTCCAGATGGACCCCATAGAGACCGTAAACCTCGCCGGGGATTCAAGCTTCGCGCTGATGCTGGCCGCGCAGGCGCGCGGGCACAACTGCTATCACTATGACGTGAAGACCCTGGCCTACGATCAGGGCCGGCTCACCGCCTGGGCCGCGCCGATCACCGTGCGGCGCGAACCCGGCAACCACTTCACCCGCGAGGAACACCGCAAGATCGACCTCGTAAAGGATGTCGACGTGGTGCTGATGCGGCAGGACCCGCCGTTCGACCTGTCCTACATCACCGCCACGCACCTGCTTGAGCGGCTGGAGGGGCAGACGCTGGTCGTCAACGATCCGGCCAGCGTGCGCAACGCGCCGGAAAAGGTCTTCGTGCTCGATTTCGCGCACTTCATGCCGCCGACGCTGATCGCCCGCCGCATCGAGGACGTGCGCGAATTCCATGCCCGTTACCCGGGTGACCTCGTGATGAAGCCGCTCCACGGCAATGGCGGCAAGGCCGTGGTGCGCATTCCGGCAGACGGGAGCAACCTTGGCGCGCTGATCGAGCTGTTCGACAACGCCTGGGTCGAGCCGCACATGTTCCAGCCGTTCCTTCCCGAGATCAGCGAGGGCGACAAGCGCATCGTGCTGGTCGACGGCGAAGTCGCCGGCGCAATCAACCGCCGCCCCGGTGCGGGCGAGTTCCGCTCCAACCTGGCCGCTGGCGGCTATGCCGAACCCACCACGCTCAATGCGCGCGAAGAGGAAATCTGCGCAGCGCTCGGCCCGGCGCTGAAGGAACGCGGGCTGGTGTTCGTCGGGATCGACGTGATCGGCGGCAAGTACCTGACCGAGATCAACGTCACCTCGCCCACCGGCATCCAGGCGATCGACCGCTTCAACGGCACCGATACGCCCGCGTTGATCTGGGAAGCGATCGAGCGCCGCCACGCGGCGATCGGCTAAGGCCCGATCTTCATGAACGAACTGATCGTCAACCTGATCGAGCAGGGTGGCTATTGGGGCATTTTCGCCCTGATGGTGATCGAGAACGTGTTTCCCCCGATCCCCAGCGAACTGATCATGGGCATGGGCGGCGTCGCCGTGGCGCGTGGCACGATGAGCTTCTGGCCGCTCTTGCTGGTTGGTACGGTCGGATCGACTCTGGGCAACTACGTCTGGTTCCTGGCCGGTCACAAGCTCGGCTATCAGCGGCTGGAACCGCTGGTGACGCGCTGGGGCCGCTGGCTGACGCTGGAGTGGGAGGACGTCGAGAACGCCACCGCGTTCTTCCGCCGGCACGGGCAGTGGATTGTCTTTGCCCTGCGCTTCTCGCCGCTGCTGCGCACGATCATCTCGCTGCCGGCGGGCCTCACCCATATGTCGCAATGGCGGTTCCTGCTGTTCACCTTCGCCGGGGCGGCGATCTGGAACGCGGCGCTGATCGGCGGCGGGCAGTGGCTGGCGCACTACCTCAAGGAATATGGGGTGGTGATGGACTGGCTGATCGGCGGAACCATCGCCGTCGGAGTTCTGGCCTACGTCTGGCGCGTGATTACCTGGAAGCCGCGCGGTTAGCTTCTTGGATGGGCGCTGCGGTAGACGTCCAGCAGCACGGCGGCATCGACCTTGGTGTAGATCTGCGTCGAGCCGAGGCTGGCATGGCCGAGTAGTTCCTGCAGGCTGCGCAGGTCCGCACCCGCGCCCAGCAGGTGGGTGGCGAAGGAATGGCGCAACGCGTGGGGCGTTGCCGTGGCCGGCAGGCCGAGCGAGGTGCGCGCGCGCGCCATCGCTTTCTGGACCATGCCCGGCGACAGAGGGCCGCCCTTGGCGCCGCGAAACAGCGCCGCTTGCCTGTCCATTGGCCAAGGGCATTTGGCCACGTAATCCTCCACCCCGGCGCGGACCAGCGGGAGGAGCGGCACGGCGCGCTGTTTGGCGCCCTTGCCGGTGACGACCAGCACTTCACCCAGCGGCAGGGCGCCTCCGGTCAGCGACAGCGCCTCGGCGATCCGCAGCCCGGCGCCGTAGAGCAGCAGCAGCACCGCCCGGTCGCGCGCGCCGATCCATTCCTCGCTGGCGTCCTCTTCGACCATGGCGGCCAGGTTCACCGCCTCGTCAGGCGTGACCGGGCGCGGCAGACCCTTCTTGACGCGCGGCCCGCGCATTCGCGGCGGGGCGGGATCGGCCATGCCCGCCTGGCCGCGGGCAAAGGCGATGAAGCCCTTGAGCGCGGATAGCTCGCGTGCGGCGGAGACGTTGGTCAGCCCCTCCGCCCGCCGCCGCGCGAGCTGGGCGCGCAGGGCGGCAGCATCGAGCCGGGCGAGGGCGGGCCAGTCCACCTCGCCGATCGTGTCCAGCAGCCGCGCGGCCGTGGCCAGATAGGCCCGCACCGTATGCGGGCTGCGCCGCCGCCCTTCCGATAGATACGCCTGCCAGGCCTCCAGAATGTCCGCCCGCGTCATGCCTCGACCAGAGCGGCAGGGACCAGTTCGCCCAGCAGGCCGTCGAGCAGCGGCATCCCGGCCTCGGTCACGCCGATCCGGTTGCCTTCACGCCAGACCAGCCCCTGCGCGGCGTAGAAGGCGAACTTGGCGGGGTCGCACAGCTCCGCCTCGGCAAAGCCGAAACGCGCGGCTATGGCGGCCAGATCGACGCCTTCGGCCAGCCGCAGACCCATCAGCATCGCCTCGCTCGCCTGCTCGGCGGCGCCCAGCGGCACTTCATCCTGCGTGCCATGGCCACGCTCGGAAACGGCGGCCAGCCAGTTTTCCGGCTTGCGGTGGCGGGTGGTGGCCTGGCCGAACCGGCGTCCGTGCGCGCCGGGGCCGATGCCGTGGTAGTCCTGATAGCGCCAGTAAGTCAGGTTGTGGCGGCTTTCCTCTCCCGGACGGGCGTGGTTGCTGATCTCGTAAGCCGGGAGCCCGGCCTCACGCGTCATCTGCCGGGTCAGGGCGAACAGGTCGGCGGCGGCATCCTCGTCCAGCGGCCGGAACTGGCCCTGCCGCACCATCGTCTCGAACCGGGTGCCGGGCTCGATGGTCAGCTGGTAGAGCGAGAGGTGCCCAGTGCCCATGCCCAGCGCGCGCGACAGCTGGGCGGACCATTGCTCCGGCGTCTGGCCGGGAAGAGCATAGATCAGGTCGAAACTGACGCGGGCGAAATGGCGCTGCGCCGTCTCCAGCGCCTCCAGCCCCTCGCGTGCATCGTGCAGGCGGCCAAGAAAGCGCAGCGGCTCGTCCTCCAGCGATTGCAGGCCGAGCGAGACGCGGTTGATCCCCGCGCCTGCCAGCTGGGCGAAGTTCGCCGCCTCGACCGAGGAGGGATTGGCTTCCAGCGTGATCTCGATGCTTTCGGCAAAGCCCCAGCGGCGCTCCGCCTCGTCAAGCAGCGCGCCGACGAGGGCCGGCGGCATCAGCGAAGGAGTGCCACCGCCGAAGAAGATCGAGGTCAGCGGCTGTGTCGGGCCAGCCCCGGCCTCCCGCGCCATGTCGGCCAGCAGCGCGCCGCGCCACAAGTCAACGTCGATCCCTGCACGAACGTGGCTGTTGAAGTCGCAGTACGGGCACTTCGCGAGGCAAAACGGCCAGTGGATGTAGAGCGCGCGGGACATGGTGGTGGCTCTACCATCAATCGCATCGTCATTGCGAGCGTAGCGGCGCCGACGGACTTTGGTTTGACGGGTGGGGTCAAACCTGACCGAACTGTTCCGCGACCAGCTTGGCGAAGGCATCGGCGCGGTGGCTGATCGCGTGTTTCTCTTCCGGATCGAACTCCGCGAAGGTCCGGGTGTCGCCCAGCGGCACGAAGGCCGGATCATAGCCGAATCCCATCGTCCCGCGCGGCGGCCAGGTGAGGGTGCCGTTCGCGCGGCCTTCGTAGACCGCGCTTTCCCCGTCCGGCCAAGCCAGGGCAAGGACGCAGGCAAAGTGGCACGAACGGTCGGTGTCCGGCCCAAGCTCGCACAGCAGGCCTTCGACCTTGCCCATGGCCATGTACCAGTCGCGCCCCGCCGGTCCCTCGAACCACTGCCGCTCGGCCCAGTCGGCGGTGTAGACGCCCGGTCTTCCACCGAGTGCATCGACGCACAGGCCGGAATCGTCCGCCAGCGCGGGCAGGCCCGCGCCTTCCGCCGCCGCCCGCGCCTTGATCAGCGCGTTCTCGACAAAGGTGGTGCCGGTTTCCGCCGGCTCCGGCAGGCCGAGCGATCCCGCAGAGACGCAGTCGATGCCGAAGGGGGCGAGGAGGGCGGAAATCTCCTTCAGCTTGCCCGCGTTGTGCGTGGCAATGACCAGGGTCTCGCCGCCCAGCCGCCGCATTATTTCGCCACCGCTGCAGCCTGGGCCGCGAAGATCTGGTCGGTGCCGATCCGGGCGAGGCGGAGCAGGCGCAGCAGGCCTTCCTCGTCATAAGTCGCGCCTTCCGCCGTGGCCTGGACCTCGGCGATCTGGCCGCCCTCGATCAGGACGAAGTTGGCGTCGGCGTCGGCGGACGAGTCCTCGTCATAGTCGAGGTCGAGCACCGGGTTGCCCTTGAAGATGCCGCAGGAAACCGCGGCGACCTTGCGGGTCAGCGGATCGTCGCTGATCGCGCCGGCCGCCATCAGCTTGTCGACGGCGATGCGCAGGGCCACCCAGGCGCCGGAAATCGCCGCCGTGCGGGTGCCGCCATCGGCCTGGATCACGTCGCAGTCGAGCGTGATCTGGCGTTCGCCCAGCTTCTTGAGGTCGGTCACGGCGCGCAGGGAGCGGCCGATCAGGCGCTGGATTTCCTGGGTGCGGCCCGATTGCTTGCCCTTGGCCGCCTCGCGGCTGCCGCGCGTGTGGGTGGCGCGGGGCAGCATCGAATATTCCGCCGTCACCCAGCCTTCGCCCTTGCCGCGCAGCCAGGGCGGCAGGCGCTCTTCCACCGAAGCGGTGCAAATCACCTTGGTATGGCCGAAGCTGACCAGCACCGAACCTTCGGCGTGCTTGGTGTAGTGGGGCTCGAAGCTGATGGCGCGCATCTCGTCGGGCGCACGGCCGGAAGGTCGCATGGGGTTCTCCAGATCCAGTGTGATTCGGCCCTCCTTATGAGGGGGGCGGCGGCTTGGCGAGTCCCTCCGGCAGGCCGCGCCGCTTGACTCGCGCCCGCCGCGATCCACATTGGCGGGCATCATGCACAGCCTGCCGATCTCAGACCTGACCGACCGCGCGCGGGAAATCTTCCGCCTGGTGGTGGAAGGCTATCTGGAGAACGGGCAGCCGGTGGGTTCGAAGACCCTGGCCGGGGCCGGGGCGCTCAACCTCTCGCCCGCCTCGATCCGCTCGGTTTTGCACGAACTGGAAGGGCTGGGCCTGCTCGCCGCGCCGCATACTTCCGCCGGGCGGCTGCCGACCGAACAGGGGCTGCGCCTGTTCGTCGACGGGATGATGCAGGTGGCCGAGCCCAGCGCGGAGGAGCGCGCCGCGATCGAGCGCCAGCTTTCCCGGCCCGGCCCGATCGAGGCGGCGCTGACCGCGACCAGCGCGATCCTGTCCGAACTGTCCGCCGCTGCGGGCGTGGTGATGGTGCCGCGCCGCGAGCCTCGCCTGGCCCAGCTGCAACTGGTTCCGCTGTCCGCCACCCGCGCGCTGGCCGTGCTGGTGGGGGCCGACGGCGGAGTGGAGAACCGGGTGGTGGAACTGCCGCAGGGCGTCCCGCCCGGCGCGCTGGAGGCTGCCTCCAACTACATCTCCGCGCACCTTGGCGGACGCACCCTGGCCGAAGCGGTCCGCGCGATCCGCGCCGAGATCGCCAATGGCCGCAGCGCGCTCGACGCCGCCAGCCGCGACCTGGTCGAACGCGGACTTGCCGTGTGGAGCGAGGACGCGGCCAGCCGGCCCGTGCTGATCGTGCGCGGCGCGTCCAACCTGCTCGACGAGACTGCGCTGAGCGACCTGGAGCGGGTGCGGATGCTGCTCGACGACCTGGAGAGCAAGCAGTCGGTCGCCGAGCTGCTTGAAACCGCGCGCGAGGCGGACTCGACGCGGATTTTCATCGGCTCGGAGAACCGCCTGTTCGCGCTGTCCGGTTCCTCCGTCATCGCCTCGCCCTATCGCGATCGCGACGGGCGGGTGGTCGGCGTGGTGGGGGTTATCGGCCCGACGCGGTTGAATTATGCGCGGCTTGTCCCCATGGTGGATTTCACCGCCCAGTCGCTGGGCAAATTGATCGGATAGACAGGTTTTAACTTACGATGAGCGATGACAAGAAGCCGCAGGCAGACCCGGCGGTCGAGGCTGAACTGGCCGGTGTTCCCGAAGACATGATCGATCTCGACAACGCCGGTGCGGCGCTGGACGATGCGCTGGCCCAGCTGCGCGGCGACCTTGAAGCGGCGCGCCAGGATATCCTCTATGCCAAGGCCGAAACGCAGAACGTGCGCCGCCGCCTGGAAAAGGACGTGGCCGACGCGCGCACCTATGCCGCAACCGGCTTTGCCCGCGACATCCTCTCGGTATCGGACAACCTGTCGCGCGCGCTCGACGCGATCCCGGCAGACCTGCGCGAGGACGACAAGCTCAAGAACTTCATCGCCGGGATCGAGGCGACCGCGCGCGAACTCGACAAGGTGTTCGGCCAGAACGGCATCACCCGCATCGCCGCCAAGGGCCTGCCGCTCGACCCCAACCAGCACCAGGCGATGATGGAAGTGCCCTCCGCCGATGCCGAACCCGGCACCGTGCTGCAGGAACTGCAGGCCGGCTACATGATCAAGGAGCGGCTTTTGCGCCCGGCGATGGTGGTGGTGGCGAAGAAGCCGGATTAGACCGGTTCAGTGCACGGATGCGCTGGGTCAGGCGGTTGGTCATCTCGATCAACTGCTTGATCTCGCTATGGAAAAGAAGGCGGCAGGGCGGGAACGGCGCTCCCGTTTCGTGGACATTCAGGAAAGATGCCGCGACCTTTCCATCAACGATGCGCATCGTCATCCGGCTATGCACGATGTCCGCCCGGATTTGCAAAAGGGCGAAAATCTCGTCAGCTATCTGGTCGCGCTGGGCATGGTTGGACTTGGCGATCAGCGTTGTCTTGTCGGCGGTCCTGAGCGCCTTCACCTTCTGGCTGAAAGGCTCACCCTTGGTGACAGTTCCGCAAGACCGCAGGATGCGAGTCACTGCGGCTTCCAGATCAGCAAAGGCGTCGAGGAAGTCGCTGCGCGCAAGGAGAAGCTCGGTCCCTTCGGCAGCGTGGTGACTGATGTTTTCCTGCAGGCTCATCGCATTCGGCCTAAGGATTGATTGCAAAGAACAAGTTAAGTGGCGCGGATCGAAGCGACCGAGTTTCGCTAGTCAATTGCGCACCGCCACGCAGTATCA
>CALMJG010000119.1 GCA_937864195.1 uncultured Novosphingobium sp. | reverse complement strand
CGAAACCGGCGACCAGCGCGCCCTCGATCAGCTTGTGCGGATCGTGGCGGATGATTTCGCGGTCCTTGCACGAACCGGGTTCGGATTCGTCGGCGTTGATGACCAGGAAGCTGGGACGGCCGTCCTTGCTTTCCTTGGGCATGAACGACCACTTGAGACCGGTCGGGAAGCCCGCCCCGCCGCGCCCGCGCAGACCCGAGGCCTTCATCTCCTCGATGATCGCGTCCGGGCCGCGCTCGAGCAGCTTCTTCGTCTGGTCCCAGTCGCCGCGCGCTTGGGCAGCCTTCAGGTTCCACGGCTGATAGCCGTAGACGTTGGTGAAGATGCGGTCCTTGTCAGCCAGCATGGCTTACCACTCCTTCCGGTAGTCGTGGTTGGCCGAGACCATATCCTTGAGCGTGGTCGGCCCGCCGAGCGGCTCGACGGTGTGCCGGCCCGGCTCCTGCGTCCCGGCCTTGGGCGTCTGCCCGGCGGCGAGCGCATCGAGGACCACGTCAAGCCGATCGGCGGTCAGGTCCTCGTAGTTGTCGTCGTTGATCTGGACCATCGGCGCCGAAGCGCAGTTGCCCATGCATTCCACCTCGGTCAGCGTCCACAGGCCGTCATCGGTGGTGTGGCCCTTGTGCATGCCGCGCTTCTTGCAGGCGGCCAGGATGTCGTCCGACCCGCGCAGCATGCACGGCGTGGTGCCGCAGACCTGCACGTGGAACCGGCCCACCGGGACCAGGTTGTACATGGTGTAGAAGCTGGCGACTTCGACCACGCGGATGATCGGCATGTCGAGCTGGGCCGCGACATATTCCATCACCGGGATCGGCAGCCAGCCCTGGGTGTTGGTTTCCGCGCCGACCTGCCGCTGGGCCAGATCGAGCAGCGGCATCACTGCCGAACGCTGGCGTCCGTCGGGATAGCGGGCAACAATTTCCTTTGCCTTGGCCGCGTTCTCGGCGGTCCAGGCGAAGTTGCCCCAGCGCGCGCGCAGCTCGGGGGTATCGGGTTCGAGATGACGATCAGCCATTGCGGCGCCTCCAGCGCTTGGAGATGTCCTGCGCGAAGAAGAACAGTTCGAAACCGGCGAGGCCCGCCGCGGTCAGCGCCACGTTCTCCTCGCCCGGATAGCCCTGCCACAGCATGACGAAGCACGCCGCCACCAGCACCAGGCCGGTGAGCGCGATCATCGCCCTCACAGATTCGAGATCGCTGAACTTCACCGGATGAACTCCACGCGAGAGCACTTGTCGCCCTCGAAAGAATAGACTGCAATCACGTCGAACGGCTCGACCAGCGGCGATCCGTCGGTCGCGGGGCCGCGTGTGACGTGCTCGCGAAACAGGACGTAGTTGCCGATCACCTGGCTGTCCTTGATCTCGGCCCGGTTCTGCGGCCACCTGGCAAAAGCGGCGGCAAGGCCTGCGCGCGTGCCTTCCTTGCCTTCACGCACCACGTCGCCGCGATAGTTAGCCTCGCAGGCGTCGTCGGTCATGTAGGAGACGTAGGTATCCACGTCCTGCGCATTGTAGGCGGCGATCATCTGGGTCGCGATCTGGAGCGGGCGGGACATCAGCGGTCACACTCCCCGAACACCACGTCGATCGCGCCAAGGATGGCGGTCGCGTCGGGCAGCATGTGGCCCTTGCACATGAAATCCATCGCCTGAAGGTGGCTGAAGGCGGTCGGGCGGATCTTGCAGCGGTAGGGCTTGTTGGACCCGTCCGAGACCAGATAGACGCCGAATTCGCCCTTCGGGCTTTCGGTGGCGACGTAGACCTCGCCCTCCGGCACGCGGAAGCCTTCGGTGTAGAGCTTGAAGTGATGGATCAGGCTTTCCATCGACTGCTTCATCTCGGCGCGCTTGGGCGGAACGACCTTGCGGTCGAGGCTGGAAACCGGGCCGCCTGGCATATCGCGCAGGCACTGCTTCATGATCCGGGCGGACTGGCGCACTTCCTCGACGCGGACCATGAAGCGGTCATAGCAATCGGAGCGGGTTCCGACCGGAACGTCGAATTCCATGCGGTCATAGACATCGTAGGGCTGGCTCTTGCGCAGATCCCACGGAATGCCGGCGGCACGGATCATCGGGCCAGAGAAGCCCCAGGCCAGCGCATCCTCCTTTGAAACCACGGCGATGTCGACGTTGCGCTGCTTGAAGATACGGTTGTCGATGACCAGGCTCATCGCGTCTTCGAACAGCTGCGGCAGGCGCGTGTCGAGCCATTCGCCGATGTCGGCAAGCAGCTTTTCCGGCACGTCCTGATGCACGCCGCCCGGACGGAACCAGGCTGAGTGCATCCGCGCGCCCGAAGCGCGTTCGAAGAAGTTGAGGCAGTCCTCGCGAATCTCGAACAGCCACAGGTTGGGCGTCATCGCGCCCACGTCCATGACATGCGACCCCATGTTGAGCATGTGGTTGCAGATGCGGGTCAGCTCGGCGAACAGCACGCGCAGGTACTGGCCGCGCAGCGGCACCTCGACGTTGAGCAGCTTTTCCACCGCCAGCACATAGCTGTGCTCCATGCCGAGCGGCGAGCAATAGTCGAGCCGGTCGAAATAGGGCAGTGCCTGCAGGTAGGTCTTGTGCTCGATCAGCTTTTCGGTGCCGCGATGCAGCAGGCCGATATGCGGATCGACGCGTTCGATGATCTCGCCGTCCAGCTCCAGCACCATGCGCAGCACGCCGTGCGCGGCCGGGTGCTGCGGGCCGAAGTTGATCGTGT
>CALMJG010000118.1 GCA_937864195.1 uncultured Novosphingobium sp. | reverse complement strand
CGGGCATGGTGCCGCAGTGCCATAATACAGCGCAGCAGGCAATAGCCGGTTCGGTGAGGGGTTGGTCCGCCTCACGGCGGTGCGGGAGTCTTTCTCCGCCTCGCAGCGGTGAGGACAGGGCGTCCGCCCTGTCCTTGCAACACCACCCCTCCCGCGCAACAAAGGAACAAATGCAACGAATTTCCCTTCACAGCCGCGAAATCGGCATTAGTCTCCCGCGCCATTCGGAGCGCCGCGCAAGCAGGTGCCCGCAGCCATTCGGGGAGCTTACATGAAAGATTTCGCGCTTTGGAACGAGGCGGACTGGATCGCGGCAATCGCGGTCGTCGTGCTCGGCGTGTTCCTGGCGATCGGGGCAAAGATCTCGATTCAAAAGGAACCGGAATTCGCGGGCCATCCCAAGGGCCTGTACATGCTGTTCTTCGCCGAGATGTGGGAGCGCTTTTCCTACTACGGCATGCGCGCGCTGCTGATCTTCTACCTGACCAAGCACTGGCTGTTCAGCGATGGCAAGGCCAACCTGATTTATGGCGCCTATACCAGCCTGGTCTACATCACCCCGGTGCTGGGCGGCTATCTGGCCGACCGTTACCTGGGCCAGCGCAAGGCGGTGCTGTTCGGCGGCCTGCTGCTGGCGATCGGCCACACGCTGATGGCGGTCGAGGGCAACGGCGGGCAGTCCGACGCGGCGATCAACGTGTTCTGGGCGGCGCTGGCCTTCATCATCGTCGGCTCGGGCTTCCTCAAGGCGAACATCTCGGTGATGGTCGGCCAGCTCTACAAGCTGACCGACGTGCGCCGCGACGGCGCCTACACGGTGTTCTACATGGGCATCAACGTCGGCGCGGCGATCGGCACGATCCTCGTCGGCTATCTCGGTGAAACCATCGGCTGGGGCTATGGCTTCGGCCTGGCGGGCATCGGCATGCTGGCGGGCCTGATCGTGTTCGTGCTGGGCAAGAGCGCGCTGCGCGGCGCGGGCGAGGCTCCGGTCCCGCTTGCCAAGTCGCGCGAGATGACACTGTATGGCATCGGCATTGCCGCGGTTGCGGTGATCTGGGCGCTGGTCCAGTATCAGTCGGTGATCCAGGGCCTGCTGGTCATTTCGGGCGTCGGTCTGCTGGGCTATGTCCTCTATGAAACCTTCAAGCTGCCCAAGGAACCGCGTGAGCGGATGTTCGCGATCCTGTTCCTGATCAGCCTCAACCCGCTGTTCTGGGGTCTGTTCGAACAGGCGGGCGGTTCGATGAGCCTGTTCACCGATCGCTACGTCGATCGCGGCAACGCTCCGGCCTCGCTGTTCCAGTCGATCAACCCGATCTACATTATCCTGCTCGCCCCGCTGTTCGCCGGGCTGTGGCAGTGGCTGGGCCGGCGCGGCAAGGAGCCCTCGGCCCCGGCCAAGTTCGGCCTGGCGCTGGCGCAGATGGGCCTGGCCAACCTGGTGCTGGTCTGGGGCGCGGAAGCCTTTGGCGTCGCGGCGATGACGCCGGTGCTGTTCGTGTTCCTCTATTACCTGCTGGCCACCATGGGCGAGCTGTGCCTCTCGCCGGTCGGGCTGTCGGCGATGAACCGCCTTGCGCCCAAGTACCTTGCCTCGCTGATCATGGGCGCCTGGTTCTACATGACGGCGGTGGGCAATTTCGTTGCCGGCAAGATCGGTGAGGCGACTGGCGGGCACGGCGGCGAGATGAGCAAGGAAAAGCTGCTGCAGATTTACGAGATGTTCGGCTGGATCTCGATCGGCGCGGCCGTCGTCGTCCTGCTGCTGTCGCGCATCGTCAAGAGCTGGATGCACCTCGACACGCTGGACGACAATGCGGCGGGGGAGAAGGCCTGATGCGCGCGATCCGTACCCTCCTGTGCGGCGCGGCGGCGGTGCTGGCGATCAGCACCGTCCCCGGCGCGGCCAAGGACAAGAAGGAACCCAGCGCCGCGAGCAAGGCGGCGAGCGAGTTCAACAAGGACCCCTATCCTTCCACCTACCGTCCCTATCCCGGCCAGCCGGTGCTGATCACCGGCGCGACCATCTATGACGGCAAGGGCGGGCGGATCGATCGCGGCGCGCTGCTGCTGCGGGATGGCAAGGTCGCCGCCGTGGGCGCCAGCGCCGCCGGGTTCGACGTACCCGGCGATGCGCTGCGGATCGACGCGGCTGGCAAGTTCGTGACCCCGGGAATCATCGACATCCACAGCCACCTGGGCGACTATCCCAGCCCGGCGGTCGAGGCCCATTCCGACGGCAACGAGATGACCGATCCGACCACCCCCAACGTCTGGGCGGAGCATTCGGTGTGGCCGCAGGACCCGGGCTTTTCCCGCGCGCTGGCCAATGGCGGCGTCACGGCGCTGCAGATCCTGCCCGGCAGCGGCAACCTGATGGGCGGGCGCGGGGTGACGCTGAAGAACGTGCCCTCGCGCACGGTGCAGGGGATGAAGTTTCCGGCTGCGCCCTACAGCCTGAAGATGGCCTGCGGCGAAAACCCCAAGCGCGTCTATGGCGCCAAGGGGCGGATGCCCAGCACCCGCATGGGCAACTTCGCCGTCAACCGCGAGACCTGGATCAAGGCGCAGGAATACCGCCGCAAGCGCGACGAGGGCAAGCTGGAGACCCGCGACCTCAAGATGGAGACGCTGGCCGGGGTGCTGGACGGGGAAATCCTGATCCAGAACCACTGCTACCGCGCGGACGAGATGGCGCTGGTGCTCGATATGGCGAAGGAGGCCGGGTACAAGGTCACCACCTTCCACCACGCGGTGGAAAGCTACAAGATCGCCGACCTGCTGCGTGCAAACGACGTGTGCAGCGCGGTCTGGGCGGACTGGTGGGGCTTCAAGATGGAAGCCTATGACGCGATCCCCGAAAACGCGGGCATCCTCTACAAGACCGGCGCCTGCGTGGTGATCCATTCGGACGACGAGAACGGCATCCAGCGCCTCAACCAGGAAGCCGCCAAGGCCCAGGGCGACGCGCGGCGACTGGGGATCGACATTCCCGACGCCGAAGTGATCCGCTGGCTGACCTCCAATCCCGCCAAGGCGATGGGGATCGAGGCGCAGACCGGCAGCCTGGAGGCCGGCAAGATGGGCGACGTGGTGCTGTGGAACGGCGATCCGCTGTCGGTCTATTCCCGGCCCGAGAAGGTCTGGGTCGATGGCGCGCTGCTGTTCGACGCGAACGATCGCAAGCGCCGCCCGGTGAGCGATTTCGAGCTTGGCCAGCCCGGTGAAGGAGACGTGAAATGAGCGCGCCCCGCCTGATGGGCGCGGCTTTTGCCGCGCTGCTCGCTTCCGCCGCTCCGGCCCTGGCGCAGGACATGGCCGTGACCAATGCCCGCCTGGTGATCGGTGACGGCACGCCCCCGATCGACAATGGCACCGTCGTGGTGCGCGGCGGCAAGGTTGTCGCCGCCGGGGCCGGGGTCGCGGTTCCCGCCGACCTCAAGCCGATCGACGTCGGCGGCCGCTGGGTCACTCCGGGGCTGGTCGTCGCGGTGACCGACCTTGGCCTCGTCGATGTCGAGGCGGTCGATGACAGCAACGACAGCGATGCCCGCAAGGCCCCGTTCAGCGCCGGGCTGGACATTGCGCCCGCGATCAACCCCTCTGCCCAGCCGATCGCGATCAGCCGCGCTGGCGGGGTGACCCGCGCCGCCGTGGCCCCGCTCGGCACTTCGGGCATCTTCCGGGGGCAGGGCGCGGTGATCGACCTTGGCGCCGATCCGCGCGCCGTGGTCCAGGCCCGCGCCTTCCAGTACGTCGATCTGGGCGAGGCCGGAGCGCAGGTTGCGGGCGGCAGCCGCGTCGCCGTGCTGGCGGAGCTGCGCAACGCCCTGCTGGAAGCGCGCGAACTGTCGCTCGCGCCTGCGGGCACGCGGCGCGACGACGTGCTGCTGACCCGCACCGATGCGGCCGCGCTGATCCCGGTCGTCACCGGCAGGCAGCCGCTCTACGTGCGGGCCGACCGTGCCGCCGACATCCGCATGGCCCTGGCCCTGCGCACGGAGTTCCCGGCGCTGAAGCTCACTCTGGTCGGCGCAACCGAGGGCTGGATCGTGGCCAGCGAGATCGCCGCCGCCGGGGTGCCGGTGATCGCCACCCCGCTCAGCGACCTGCCGCAGAGCTTCGAACGGCTTGGCGCGACCCAGTCGAACGTCGGGCGGATGGCGGCGGGCGGGGTCAAGGTGGCGCTGGGCGCGTTCTTCGACCAGCCGCGCTATGCCCCGCAATATGCCGGCAACCTTGTCGCATTGAACAAGCTGCCGGAAGCGAAGGGGCTGTCGTGGGACAAGGCCTTTGCCGCAATCAGTTCCGGTCCGGCAGAGATCCTGGGGCTGGGCGACCGCTTCGGCAGCCTCAAGGCTGGCCGCGCCGCTGACGTGGTGGTGTGGGACGGCGATCCGCTGGAGCTGAAATCCGGCGCGGTGCGCGTGTTCATCGACGGGGTCGAGCAGCCGCTCGACAACCACCAGACGCGCCTGCGCGATCGCTACCGCGAACCCACCGAGGGGAGCCTGCCCAAGGCCTACGACTGGTAGGAGCGTTCAACAGAGGGGGAGAGAGCATGGATGCCAAGCTTGTCAGCCTGATCGCGGCCTCCGCCGCCTTCGTCGGTAGCCATTTCGTGCTCTCTCACCCCTTGCGCTCCCGCGTTGTCGCGGCGGTCGGCCCCGCCGGGTTCCAGGGAGTCTATTCGCTGTTCGCCTTCGCCTCGCTGGGCTGGATGGTCATGGCCTTCCTCGCCATCGGACCGGAGGGCACCGTGCTGTGGAACGGCACGTCCGATCCGGTCTGGGCGCTGGCGAGCCTGCTGACCCTGATCGCCAGCGTGCTGCTGCTGGGCAGTTTCATGGGCAACCCGGCGCTGCCCGCGCCCAATGCCGCGCAGCACGCCGCGCGCGGGGTCCACGGCGTGTTCCACGTTACCCGCCATCCGATGATGTGGGCGATTGCACTGTGGGGCATGGCCCACATCCTGGTCCGCCCCGACCCGCGCACCCTGGTGCTGGCCGGATCGTTCATCCTGCTCGCGCTGGCCGGATCGCACCTGCAGGACCGCAAGAAGCAGGTGCTGATGGGCGGCGCCTGGCAGGTGTGGCAGGCGCAGACCAGCTACTGGCCGCGACCGCTGGGGTTGCTCTCGGCTGGATGGCTGCCGTGGCTGGGCGGCATTCTGCTGTGGCTGGGCGCCACCTGGGCGCACGTCTGGCTGGTCTATATCCCCGCCGGGGTCTGGCGCTGGCTGGGCTGAAGCACGGCATCCAGCCAGACGCGCTGCGCCTCCTGCGCGGCGGGGGCCCAGGCCAGATCGTGATTCAACCCCGCCAGCAGTTCCAGACGCACGTCCGGCCGGGCTGCGGCGAGCGCCTGCGCATGGCTGGGCGCGATCATCGTATCCGCCGTGCCGTGCTGGATCAGCACCGGCGCGGCGATGTGCGGCAGCTTGGCCGCATTGTCGAAGCGGTGGCGCACCAGCCAGCGCACGGGGATCAGCGGCAGCTTCTGCGCGGCAAGGTCCGGCAGGCTGGTATAGGGTGATACGAGCACCAGCGCGGCGACCGGCGTTTCCCGCGCCAGCTGGGTAGCGATGCCCGACCCCATTGAATTGCCGATCAGCACCACCCGGTTTGCGGCCACGCCCTTGCCTGCCAGCCAGGCCAGCGCGGCACGGCCATCGGCATAGAGCCCCGCTTCGCCCGGCTGGCCCGGATTGCCGCCATAGCCCCGGTACTCGGCCAGCATGACACCGTAGCCGGCGCCCGCCAGCGCGCGGGTGGCGCGCGCCGCGCCGTTCAGGCTGTCACCGTTGCCGTGAAAGAACACCGCCACCGGACGGCCCGCCCGGGGGGGGCGCCAGGCAGCGCGCAATTGCAGGCCATCGGCGGTGGCAAGGCTGATCTCGTCATAACCATCGGGCAGTTCTACGGGCGAGCCGGGGGCCGGGAACAGCAGCCCGTCCTGCGCCGCATAGAGCGCCGGGATTGTTGCGCCATAAGCCAGGGCCACGCCGGCCAGTGTTCCGATGCCCAGGCGCCGCAGCGCCGCGCGTGTCACGCGCGCGCCTCTTCCACTCCGGCGGAGTTGTGGCGCAGCGCGCGCAGCACGGTGTCGACGATCTGCGGGGCGTTGAGCCCGGCAAGGTCGTACTGCTTGTCCGGGCTGTCATGGTCGAGGAACAGGTCGGGCAGGCGCAGGGTGCGGATCTTCAGCCCCGCATCGGTCAGCCCCTCGTCGCTCGCCATGGTCAGGACATGGGCGCCGAGCCCGCCGATCGAGCCTTCCTCGATCGTCACCACCACTTCGTGGCTGGCCATCAGGCGGCGGATCAGGTCGGTGTCGAGCGGCTTGGCAAAGCGCAGGTCGGCCACCGTGGCCGAAAGCCCGCGCGCTTCCAGGGCATCGGCGGCCTTGAGCGCTTCGGCAAGGCGGGTGCCGAGCGATAGCAGGGCAACCTTCGTGCCTTCGCGCACCACCCGGCCCTTGCCGATTTCCAGCTGCTGCGGAACTTCCGGCAGGGCCACGCCCGTGCCATTGCCGCGCGGGTAGCGGAAGGCGATCGGGCCGCTGTCATGAAGCGCGGCGGTATAGGTCATGTGGACCAGCTCCGCCTCGTCAGCGGCGGCCATGACCACGAAGTTGGGCAGGCTGGCCAGATAAGTGATGTCGAACGAACCAGCGTGAGTCGCGCCGTCCGCACCGACCAGCCCGGCGCGGTCGATCGCGAAGCGCACCGGCAGGTTCTGGATCGCCACGTCGTGGACCACCTGGTCATAGGCGCGCTGCAGGAAGGTCGAATAGATCGCGCAGAACGGGCGCATCCCCTGCGCGGCGAGGCCTGCCGCAAAGGTTACCGCGTGCTGTTCGGCAATGCCGACGTCGAACGAGCGGTCCGGGTGACGCTTGGCGAACTTGTCCACCCCGGTGCCCGAAGGCATGGCGGCGGTGATCGCACAGATCGCCGGATCCTTGTCCGCAAGGTCCGCGAGCGTTTCGCCGAACACGTTCTGGTAGGCCGGGGCGGTGGCGACCGCTTTCACCTGTTCGCCGGTGACGACGTTGAACTTCTGGACGCCGTGGTACTTGTCGGCGGCGGATTCGGCCGGGCCATAGCCCTTGCCCTTCTGCGTCACGACATGGATCAGGCACGGGCCTTCGGCGGCATCGCGGACATTTTCCAGGATCGGGATCAGCTGGTCGAGGTTGTGCCCGTCAAGCGGGCCGACGTAGTAGAAGCCCAGCTCCTCGAACAGGGTGCCGCCCATCGCCATGCCGCGCGCGAACTCATCCGTGCGCTTGGCGGCGCGGTGGAGCGGTTCGGGCAGGCGGCGCGAGAGCTTGCGGGCAATGTCGCGCAGCCCCAGGAACGGGCGAGAGGACACCAGCCGCGCGAGATAGGCCGAAAGCCCGCCGACCGGCGGCGCGATCGACATGTCGTTATCGTTCAGGATCACGATCAGGCGGTTGCCGGCCGCCTTGGCGTTGTTCATCGCCTCGTAGGCCATGCCCGCGCTCATCGCGCCGTCGCCGATCACCGCGATGCCCTTGCCGGGCTTGCCCGCGATCTGGTTAGCCACGGCGAAGCCCAGCGCCGCCGAGATCGAGGTGGAGCTGTGCGCCGTGCCGAACGGATCGTACTCGCTCTCGCTGCGCTTGGTGAAGCCCGACAGGCCGCCGCCCTGGCGCAGGGTGCGGATCCGGTCCCGCCGCCCGGTGATGATCTTGTGCGGATAGGCCTGGTGGCCAACGTCCCACACCAGCCGGTCATCGGGCGTGTTGAACACGTAATGGATCGCGACGGTCAGTTCGACCACGCCAAGGCCGGAGCCAAGGTGCCCGCCGGTCTGGCCGACGGCGCTGATCATTTCGGTGCGCAGTTCGTCGGCCAGCTGGCGCAGCTGTCCGGGCGCGAGCTTGCGCAGGTCGTCGGGGGTCGAAACCGTGTCGAGCAGGGGAGTGGCCGGATTTGGGCTCATCGCAAATGCCTTACACAGATGGAATAACGGTGTCGATTGACACTATAGTGCAGGGTCGGCGCAGATCAGGCGCAGGCCGCGCAGATCCCGCGCAGTTCGACCACGGGGCGGATATCGTCGAACCCGGCGGTCCGCGCCGCCTGGACCAGCGCGCCGGTCAGGCGGTCGTCGTCGAGGTGGCTGGCCTGGCCGCAGGAATCGCAGATCAGGAAGATGCAATCGTGCCGGCACCCCGGATGGGGGTTGGCGATATAGGCGTTGGCGCTTTCGATCCGGCGCGCAAGGTTGGCCTTCACGAACAGGTCGAGGATGCGGTAGACCGAGTTGGCCGCCACCCGCTTGCCCCGCGCGCGCGAAACCGCCTCCGCGATGTCATAGGCCGAGGCCGGGCGTTCCTGATCGGCCAGGGCATCGAACACTTCGCCGCGCATCCCGGTCCACTGCTCGCCCGCCCCCGTCAGCGCGTGGCGCGCGGCATCGACCAGGCTTTCGCCGGAATGTTCGTGGTGATGGTGTTGCGCCGCCATGACAAGGATATAGGACGAGCCGCGCGCCGGGGCAATCGCGCCCGCGCGTACCGGCTTGATCGGCCCGGCTCAGCCCTTGGTGAAACGCGGCTGGTAGAGCGCGGGGAACAGGGCCTTCAGCGCCCGCACCTTCGCGACGTCCCAGGCGACGATGTAGGGATGCTTCGGGTTCACCGCCATGAAGTCCTGATGCTCGGCCTCCGCCGGGTAGAACCGGTCGAGCCTTTCGATCCGGGTGACGATCGGCCGCTTCCAGAGGCCCGTGGCCCGCAGCTGCGCGATATAGGCGCTGGCGACCAGGCGCTGCTCTTCCGACAACGGGACCAGCGCGGTGCGGTACTGGGTGCCGGTATCCGGCCCCTGCCGGTTCAGCTGGGTGGGATCGGCAATCACCGAGAAATAGATCCGCAGCAGCTGGTCATACCGCACCACGCGCGGATCGTAGGTTACCTCGACCACTTCGGCATGGCCGGTGTCGCCCTGCTTCACCCGGTCGTACTTCGCCGTCTTGCCCGAACCGCCGTGGAAGCCGGAAACCGCGCCGGTCACGCCCTTCACATGGCTGAACACGCCTTCCACGCCCCAGAAGCAGCCGCCCGCGAAGACCGCGCGCTTCAGCCCTTCGGATTCGCTGGCAGTGCGCGCGGGCACGGGCGCCAGGACGGCGCGCGCTTCGGCAGGTTGCATGCAGGCGGCGCAGAGCGCCAGGACCAGGGCGGCGGCGAAGTGGCCCTTCACCGCGCCGCTGCGACCGCCGGAGCGGCGTCGGAGGGAGCAAGCGTCCGGTCGAGATGGGCGGGGGCCGCCTGGGCCGCCGGGATCACCTTCAGATCGTTGCCCGCGTTCAGCGCCAGCAGCCCGCCGATCGCCGCAGAGCCCAGCACGAACCCGACTGCGAAAGAGCGAAAGAGATCGGGTTTGAACAGGCCCATGCGCGAATTTCCAGACGGTAGCGGTGTTGACGAATCGTGGCCGCTTCCTGCCGAGAAATCACTTACTGTCGAGTGAACATTGCCGGCCTGTGCCCCGCAACGCGCCGAGGCGCATTGCGGCTGCGACGAATCGCTTCGCCCGATCGTTCAGCGATCAGTGGCGGAAGTGGCGCATGCCGGTGAAGACCATGGCCAGCCCGGCCTCGTCCGCCGCCGCGATCACTTCGGCGTCGCGCATCGATCCGCCCGGCTGGATCACCGCCGTCGCACCCGCTTCGGCCGCCGCCAGCAGGCCGTCGGCAAAGGGGAAGAACGCGTCGGAGGCAACGGCGCTGCCCACGGTGCGGGCGCTGGCCCAGCCGAACTTCTCCGCCGCTTCGGCCGCCTTCATCGCCGCGATCCGGCTCGAATCGCGGCGGTTCATCTGGCCCGCGCCGATCCCGGCGGTGACGCCGTCCTTGGCATAGACGATCGCGTTGGACTTGACGTGGCGGGCCACGGTCCAGGCGAACAGGCAGTCCTTCAGTTCCTGATCGGTCGGTGCGCGCTTGCTCACCACCTTGAGGTCATCCAGCGTGATCGCCCCGTTGTCGCGGGTCTGGACCAGCAGGCCGCCGGTGATGGGCCGGACCGCCAGGCCGCTGCGGCGCGGATCGGGCAGGTCGCCGGTGATCAGCAGGCGCAGGTTCTTCTTGCGGGCGAAAGCGGCGCGCGCCGCCTCGTCCGCCGCCGGGGCGACGACGACTTCGGTGAAAATCTCGCAGATCGCCTCTGCCGTGGGGCCATCGAGCGGGACATTGACCGCGACGATCCCGCCGAATGCCGAAACGTCGTCACAGGCCAGCGCGCCCTGCCAGGCTTCCAGCAGGGTCTTGCCTTGCGCCACGCCGCAGGGATTGGCGTGCTTGACGATCACCACCGCCGGATCCTGCCCGCGGAATTCGGCGCAGAGTTCCAGCGCGGCGTCGGCATCGTTGTAATTGTTGTAGGACAGCTCCTTGCCCTGCAGCTGCTCGGCCTGGGCAATGCCCTTGGCGTGCGGACCCTTGGGAATGTAGAGCGCGGCGCGCTGGTGCGGGTTCTCGCCATAGCGCAGTTCCTCGCGGCGGGCGCCGGTGATCGCAAGCATTTCCGGGAAGGTCTGCTGCTGATCGGCAAAGGCGAACCACTGGCTGATCATCGCGTCATAGGCCGCCGTCGCGGCAAAGGCGCGCGCGGCGAGTCGCTTGCGGAAGTCATAGGAAGTCGCGCCGTCCTTTGCCTCCAGCTCGGCCAGCAGGCCGGCATAGTCGGCAGGATCGGTGAGGATCGTCACATAGGCGTGGTTCTTCGCCGCCGAGCGGACCATCGAGGGGCCGCCGATGTCGATGTTCTCGATCACCTCGTCACGCTCCGCGCCCTTGGCCACGGTTGCCTCGAACGGGTAAAGGTTGACCACCACCAGGTCGATCGCGCCGATTTCGTGCTCGGCCATGGCGGCGGCGTGTTCCGGATTGTCGCGCACGGCCAGCAGCCCGCCGTGGACCTTGGGGTGCAGCGTCTTGACCCGCCCGTCCATCATTTCGGGAAAGCCGGTCAGTTCCGAAATGTCCTTCACGCTCAGGCCCGCATCGCGCAGCGCCTTGGCCGTGCCGCCGGTGGAAACCAGTTCAACGCCCCGGGCGCCCAGGGCCTGGCCCAGTTCGACGAGGCCGGTCTTGTCGGACACGGAAAGCAGCGCGCGGCGGATGGTGACATCGGACATCGGTTGGGAACCCCGGAATCGCGTGGTGGAAAGTGCTTGGCGTCCCCATAGGGACTTTGCGCATTTTGGCTATGGCTGATGCGGCCCGAACGGCCCGAATCAGCCCATTTTCTTGAGCAGCCAGGCGAAATTGCCGCCCCCGCGTGAAACCAGGCCCTGCAGCACCAGCTGCTGGACCGGCTGCGGGCGGCCATGGCCATCGACCCACAGGCTTTCCTCGACCGTGACCTGCCCCCCGCCCGAGCGGAACTGCCAGTAGGAGCCATCGGGCAGGGCGAGGCCCGCGCCCTGTCCGTCCTCTGACAGGCCGACGTCGATCCCGGGGCCAAGGTGGAAACGGATCGCGAAGCCGACCTTGCCCTTCTTGCCCTTGCCGCCCGAGGGGACCAGCAGATCCTCGCCGCGCAGTTCGGTGCCGTCGTCGCGCAGGATCAGGATGCGGCGGTGGGTCAGGCCATAGCGCGAGGCATAGCCGTTGTGGCTGGCCTCCAGCCGGGTCGCGCCCGCGCCTTTTTCCGATACCTGCGTGCGCCGGTCGATCTCGACTTCGGACACGCCGCTGCCGATCCGGCCGTTGATCAGCACGGCGGTGGAATTGGCATCGTCGATCACCAGCGTCGAATGGGCGGCGCTGGCGCGCAGGCCCTGCTCCAGCCGCACCGGCACCAGCCCGCCCGCGCAGGAAGCGCCGCCGCAGTTGACCACGATCCGCTGGCCCGCGTGGCTGAATTCGAACGCCAGGGTAGAGGCGCAGCCGCCCCGCGCATGGCGCGCCAGCGGCGGCGGCGCGCCGTCGAACAGCAGCAGGCCCTTCTGCGCGGTGACCCGCTGGTAGCCCCACTGGCGCACGTCGCGCAGCGGGCGGGTGCGCACACCGCTGGCCGAAACCAGCGCGGCCAGTTCCGCCGCGTCGATCGCCCAGGAACCCTGCCACGAACCCAGCGAACCATCGCCGTGGACCAGGGTCAGCAGCGGCGGGACCAGCAGGGCCAGGATCGCCTCCAGCGCCTGCGGCGGATCGCGCCGCAATGCGTGATAGCAGGCGCGCAGCCGCACCAGCAGGCTGATCGCCTCCATCTGGCACAGCGGGCTGCGCGACAGCACGCCGCCATCATCGCCCACCAGTTCGCCCAGCGCGCGGATCAGTCCGGCCTCTCCGTAAAGGCGGCGCGGCTTGCCATCGGGCAGCAGCAGACCGGCGGCAACGATCCCGCACCAGCCGGCGACTTCGCCCAGCGGATCCTCGGCGCGGCCCACATTGCGATCAAGCCAGCGGGCGGTTTCGCCAAGGGTGGTGAGCACTTTCGCCCGCAGCGCCTTGTCGGTGCCGGACAGGATCAGCGGGGCATGGACCAGCCAGTTGAGCTCGCGCGTCCCGGCGTTCGCCACGCTCCAGGCCGGACCCTTGCCCGGGCGCGAAGGAATCTTCGCATTGGCGGAAAGCCAGGCGGCGATGATCCGTTCGGCCACCGGGGCGGCCTGTTCGCGCGGGGCGCTGGCCTCAAGATCGGCCAGCCACGAAAAGGAATGAGCCACCCGCTCCAGCGGCGGGGCCATCCGCGCGGCGCCACCGAAATCGATCTGGGCGATCGGCGCCTTGACCCCGTGGACCAGGAAATGCCCGGCGCGCAGCGCGGTGCCTGCCACCTTGCTGCCCGGCAGCGGATTGGCAACCGTCGCCAGCAGGCGGGGCTTGGCGGGCTTGCGGAACGGGGCAGTCAGCGCCGAACCGGAAATCCCCAGGCTGTAGGCGAGCCGCACCAAGCGCTCGCCCGCGCTGACAGATGGCGGCGAGAAATCGGCAAGCGCAAGGGCCCGGCCCGGCTCGACCAGTTCGCCCTGCGGCGCGGGTGCGGCTTCACCGGCGGGAGCCTGGGTCACCAGTCCTTCCTCGTGACCACCGGGGAGGGGGATGGCGCGGCCGTCCTCTTCACTGCTGGCATCGGCCGGGCCGTTGCGCGTGGAGGACAGGACATCCACCGCCCAGTCACCCCGCCTGCCTGAGCGCGGCGATATTGGCCGCGTAATGATCGGGTCCGCCCTTGAAGCTGGCGGAACCGGCCACCAGCACGTCGGCCCCGGCGTCGACGCAGAGCCGCGCGGTGGCGGCATCGACCCCGCCGTCGACTTCCAGCCGGATGTCGCGCCCGGTCTTGTCGATCGACTTGCGGATCGCCTCGATCTTGCGCAGCTGGCTGGAAATGAAGCTCTGCCCGCCGAAGCCGGGATTGACGCTCATCACCAGGACCAGGTCGATCTCCTCATACAGGTAGTCGAGCATCTTGGCCGGGGTAGCGGGATTGAGCGAGACGCCGGCCTGCTTGCCCAGGGCATGGATCGCCTGGACCGTGCGGTGGGCGTGGGGACCAGCCTCGGGATGGAAGGTGATGATGTCCGCCCCCGCATCGGCAAAGGCCTGCAGGTAGGGATCGACCGGAGCGATCATCAGATGGACGTCGAACGGCTTGGCCGTATGGGGGCGCAGTGCCTTCACCACCTGCGGGCCGATGGTGATGTTGGGCACGAAATGGCCGTCCATCACGTCGATATGGATCCAGTCCGCACCAGCCGCGTCGATCGCGCGCACTTCTTCGCCCAGCCGGGCGAAATCGGCGGAAAGGATGGAAGGGGAAATCAGCGGTGCAGCCATGGCGTCTATTAGGGCTCCCTAAGGCCGGCTTACCCAGCGCGAATCGGGGGGACAAGGCGTGAAGTGGCGGTTTTCCACATGGTATCTGGAATTTACCGCGCGTCAGCACCGCCCCGCCGCTATTGCGCCGCAATTGACGGTGGGGAGGAGAGCGGGCATTGCCCGGCCGATGGGCGAACCGCATTCCCTTCACCCCGCGCAGGCGCTGATGGCCCGCGAGACCGTGTGGCGGCGCGGCACGGTGCCGCCGGACCTCGATGGCATTCCGGTCGCGGGCGGGGGATTCGCGATCACCGGGGATGCCTTTCTGCTACGCACCGAAAGCGACCACGCCTATCTCTACCGCCGGGGCGAAGGCGTGATCATCGAACGCCCCGAAGATGCCGATCCGAACGAGGAGATGCTGTGGTTCAACGGCAGCGTCTATGCCGCGATCGCCAGCCTCAACGGCCTGATGCCGATCCACGCCTCCGCGATCGCGCACGAAGGCCGGGTCCATGCCTTCACCGGCCCGAGCGGCGCCGGCAAGTCGACTCTCGCCGCGGGGCTGGGGCAGCACGGCCTGCCGCTGTTCGCGGATGACACGCTGCTGCTCGACCTGTCCGAGCCGGACCGCGTGCTCTGCCTGCCCGGCCACAAGCGGCTGAAGCTGACCGGCGAGGCGCTCGAACTGACCGGCTCGGTTCCCGAGGAAGAGGTCGGCGCCGAGACTGGCAAGCACTATGCATCGCCGCCTGCGGGGCATCTGCGCGAAGTCCTGCCGCTCGCCCGGCTCTCGGTGCTCGCAGAAGGCGCGGTGTGCCAGTTTGAGCCGCTAGGTGCCGGTGAACGGATTGCCTTGCTGGGGGACGATCACTACACGGCGGACCTCTTCGCCCTGGCGCGTGGCCTTGACCGTTCGGCGCGGTTTACGCTGTTTGCCGGGCTTGCCGCACGGATCCCGATGGAACGCTTCACCCGCCCCCGCGATCCCGCCCGTTTCATGGAAGGGATTGCCGCCATGTCCCGCCGAATTGCCGAGGATTCGCTGCCATGACCCAGCCGCTAGCCAAGCGCATGGCCGCCTTCAACGAGACCGCGATCGAGGATGAGATCGTGGTCATGCATCTGGAAAGCGGAGAGTTTTTCTCGCTCACCGGCAGCGCGGCCGCGATCTGGCAGCTGATCGACGGCACCCGCGGCCGCGATCAGGTGCTGGCGGACCTGGCCGCGCAGTTCCTGCAGGACGAGGCGCTGATCGCGGCTGATCTCGACGCTTTCCTGGCCCAGCTGCGCGCCGCGGGCCTTGTCGAGGGCTGATTCGACCTGGCGGCTGCGCGGCCGCACCCTTGCAGCGCTGGTGCTGATCGTCGGCGCGCAGGCCCTGATCCGGATCGCGGCCCTGCCCCGCTGGCGCCGCCGGTTGGGGCTGGCCGGCGAATGCACCGCCGCCCAGCAGGACGAAGCGCGCCGCCTGGCGATCCACGTAGAACGCGCCGCCGCCCGCCTGCCGTGGGGAGCGCTTTGCCTGCCGCAGGCGATTGCGCTGTCCATCATGTTGAAATACAGCGATATTCCTCACGATCTGGTAATCGCGATCCGGCCTGCCGGTCAACGCGGCCAAGCCGACGCGCTCCATGCCTGGATCGACTGCGGAGGCACCGTCGTGCTGGGCGCCCTGGCCGGACCGTGGCACGAACTGGCCCGGCTCCCCTAAATTCGCTTCATGCGGCGTTGCGACTTGCAAGCGACTCCCAGGCAATGGTAAGAGCGTCCTTGAGCTCCGCATTTTTCACCATCCTTGCCCGAGGTTTCCCGATGAACTCCGCCAACCACAGCACCCCAGCATGGAACAAGCCGACGCTCGAAAAGCTGGGCACGCTGAAGGACGTGGCTGGGCCGAGGGGTTCAGGCACCGAAGGTGGGCCGAACTCCAAGTCCTGATTTTTCCGGTTTGAGTATGAACGGCAAGTGATTGCCGCTGTCTGTAGGGTCGCCTCGCCTGAGAATCGCCTGCGGATAGGGGCGGCTTTGGCATGGACCTCCCGGCGTCCGGTGCGCTGGCGGGTGCAGCTTGGCTGCGAATTGGCCGATCTGGCAGCCTTGAGTGCCGGGGAAAGCGGCTGTCATGTCGGCAGTGCCAGCGCGGTTTATGGCTGGCTCGACAATCGCGATGAAATCGCGAGCCGGCTGGGGTTGCCCTCGGATACTCCCGACGACGCGCTTTATGATTGTGCCTTCAAGGCCTGGGGCGACGAAGCCGACCGGCATCTGATTGGTTCATACTGCGCGATAACCGTGCTTCCGGGCGAGCGTTTGCGCCTCGTGCGTTCTCCGTGGAGCGCCCCCCCGCTCCACTTCGCGGCGCACGGCCCGCTTCGCATGGCCTCAAGCGTTCTGCGCGCGCTTTTCGCGGCGGGCGTCCCCCGCGAGGTGGATTACGATTACCTCGCTGACCAGCTGGCCCAGGATCATCATGACGGGGAACCTTCCGGCTGGTACAAAGGCATTGGCCGGGTGCCGCTGGGCACGCGGATCGTGCTTGGCCATGACGGCTGGGAGGAAACGCGGTTCTACGATCCGACCGCTGTCGAATCCGTCCGCCTGAAGAGCGATGCCGACTATGTCGAAGCGGCGCGCGAGCTGATCGACCGCGCCGCGCAGGTCGCGCTTGGCCATTGCCGGCGCCCCGGCCTGCTGCTGTCCGGCGGGCTGGACAGCGCGATCGTTGCCGACGCCCTGCTGCGGCAGATGCCCACCGGAAAGCGCCTGCCATCGTTCACCTTCGGCCCGCTGGCCGCATGGAAGCCAGCACCCGGAAGCGACCTGTTCGCCGACGAACGCGAATTCGTGCGCGCCTTTGCCGCCATGCACCCGGGTCTTGACCCCCACTTTCCGGCCTCGGAAGGCCATGACTTCGATTACCGCCTGCGCGACCTATACGCGGCCTGCGACGCGCCGACCGCCAATATCGCCAATGTCGGCATACTGCACGGCCCATGGGAGGCCGCGCGGCAGGCGGGCTGCGACGTGGTGCTGAACGCGGATCACGGCAATTTCACCTTCAGCAATTCGGCCCAGTGGTATCCGGTAGAGCTGTTTTCCCGCGGCAGATGGCCCAGCCTACTTGCGGCGGTGCGCAATCATCCGGGGGATCCGCGTTCGCTGGGACGCAAGCTTCTGGCCCACGTCGGCCTGCCGCTGCTGACACCCGCCCTGCGCAGGCGAGTGCGCGATCTGGCCAACCCCGGCATGGGCGACAAGGGGCAGTTGCTGAGCCTGCTAACCCCTCAGGCACGGGCCGACCATCGCCGCCGCCGTGGCCACCGCCTGGCCGATAGCTATCGCCAGCCACGGTCGCGGCGGGAATGGATCATGCGGGTCTGGCACAGTGCCGATAGCGGCGAGGACCTCGACCTGGGGTTCGAACGGCTCTACGGGATGCGGCGGCGGGATGTTACAGCATGGCGGCCCCTGATCGAGTTCTGCCTTGGCCTGCCAACCGACCAGTTCGTGAAAGGGCGCGAACATCGCCGCCTCGCCCGGCAGCTGGGCAAGGGCATCATGCCCGAAGCCCAGCGGACCAATCCTTACTACGGGATGCAGCACGCCGATTGGCAGATGCGGCTTGGTGCGCGGCGCGGTGAGCTGGCGGAATACGCCGCGCGACTGCGCGACCATCCCTTTCTGGCGAAGACAGTCGATCTGGCGCGGATCGACGCCCTGCTGACAAACTGGCCCGAACTGGAAGCCCACGATCCGGTGGATGCCCTGCCGCGATCGTTCGGCATCACGCGAGCGCTGACGGCGGCCAGCTTCATCGGCTATGCCGAAGGCCGGAATGACTTCTGATCCCCCTTCCGCGCGCAGCTCTGCCACCGGCCCAATCCGTCTGGTCATGGCGCAGGGCCTGGCCCCGGCGGTTGCCCTGCTGGCGATCCTGATCCTGCTGGCCGCGCTGACCGAAGGCCTGGGACTGCTGCTGCTGGTACCGCTGCTGGAAGCGCTGGATGCCGATCCGGGGACAAGCCGGCTTTCGATGCTGCTCCGCGCGCTCCACGTGCCGCAGGGCATCGGCCCGCTGCTGGCCCTGTTCGTGGCTCTCCTCGGGCTGCGCGCGGTGATTATCCAGGCGCGCGGCCTGATGGTGCAGCACGTCGAATCCCGGCTGGTCGATGGCCTGAGGATGCGGGCCTGGCGGGCCTTGCTGGATTGCGACTGGCGCACCCTGCAATCCTTCCGGCGGACCGAGAATGCCAGCCTGCTGATTTCCGATGCCGACCGGATCGGGTTCGGGATGCAGCAGGCCTTTTCCGCGATGGCGATCGTTGCGACGCTGGGCGGCGTAGGGCTTGCAGCCCTTGCCATCTCGCCGGTCCTGACCTTGGCGGGCGGCGCGGGCGCCATGCTAGTGCTGCTGGCCTATTCGGGCCTTCGGCGCCGCGCCCAGTCGGTCGGCGAACAACTCAGCCGGTCCTATGCCGAAGTCCATGGCAGCCTTTCGGAAGGACTGGCGGCAGTTCGGGCGATCAAGCTGCTGGACGGCCAGCGCCAGGCATCCGAGCGGATGAGCCTTGGCCTTGCCGCCATGCGCCGTCTGCAACTCGCCTTTCTGAAGGACCAGGGGCTTGCCCAGGCCATGCTCCAGATCGGCGGGGGGCTTGCGCTCGCCGTGGCGGTGTACCTGGCTGTGGCCCGGGGCGGGGCGCAGGCAGCGGCGATCCTTCCGCCGGTGGCGCTTTTCGCCCGGGCCATGCCGCTGCTGGGCAGCCTGCACCAGGCATGGCTGCACTGGCGCCATTCGCGGCCCGCGCTTGATGCCGCTGTGGCGCTGATCGAGCGCGCTGAAGCCGCGCGTGAACCCGCCGTGCCGGGGCTCGCCCCCCCGGCGTTCGAACGCGAGATCGCGCTGGCCGATGTCACCGTACGTTTCGATGGGCAGGAGCGCCCCGCGCTCGTCGGGATAACCCTGACCCTCGCCCGGCACGAGGTGCTGGCACTCACCGGACCATCTGGCGCGGGCAAGAGCACCCTGGCGGATCTGCTGGCCGGGCTGATCTCGCCCGATGATGGCGGCGTTTCGATTGACGGAGTGCCGCTCGATCCCGCCAGCCGCCGTGCCTGGCGCCAGCGGGTCGCCTATGTCGAGCAGGACCCGGTGCTGCTGACGGCTACGGTGCGGGAGAATCTGCTGTGGGCCGCGCCTGATGCGGACGAGGCGCGGTTGCACGCCGCGCTCGAACACGCTTCGGCAACCTTCGTCCATACCCTTCCGCAAGGGCTGGAAACCTTGGTCGGCGATGGCGGGCAGCGGCTGTCGGGCGGAGAGCGGCAGCGCCTGATGCTGGCCCGCGCGCTGCTGCGCGATCCCGCCCTGCTGATCCTCGACGAGGCGACCAGCGCGCTTGACGCGGACAACGAAACGGCGATCGCCGCAGCGCTCGAGCGGCTGCGCGGGAGCATGACGATTGTCATCATCTGCCATCGCGGCGCCTTGCTGGCCCTGGCCGACCGTGAGGCCAGGCTGGAACAGGGGCGGGTGGCCGCAATCGAAGTCCGCGAGTGCTGACGCGGGGGTTGCATCCCATTTTCGCCCAATTCACTATCTATTCAGAGCGCGAATCGCACAGGGGCACCAAGCACCGATGGTGAACGCGCATTGCTGCGCTCCCCCAACAACCAGGATCAATGCCCATGAAACTGCCCGGACGTTCGATCGCCGCAGCTTCGCTTGCCCCGCTGCTGGCCGCCGCCGCAGCCTTGATCGCCGCTCCCGCGGCCGCAGATGTGCAGCCCGCGCCGCCGCCGGGCTGCACAGGCCCGGCCAGCGGAACCTGGCTCAACGTGGTGGTCAGCGGCGTGCGCAATGGTGACGGCGTGATCGCGGTCACGCTCTATGCCGACGACAGCTCGAAGTTCCTCGTCAAGCGCGGCTCGCTCTATGTCGGGCGCACCGATGCCTCGACCGGCGTGACCCGTTCCTGCATCTTCGTGCCCAAGCCCGGCGTCTACGCCCTCGCGCTCTACCATGACGAGAACCGCGACGGAAAGTTTGACCGAACCGGCGTGGGCCTGCCGGCGGAAGGCTATGGCTTCTCGAACAATCCGGCGACCCTGGCCGGGCTGCCGACCTTCAAGTCGGTACGCCTCGCGGTGCCCAAGAGCGGGCTGACCACCCGGGTGACGATGAAGTACCCGTAAGGGCTATTTCGCCGCGTAGATGCCGGTAAGCTGCGCGGGGGCCTCGGCCTCCGCCAGCGCGTGCATCTTGGGATCATCGACGTCCAGCCACCAGGCGCCGCCGATTTCCATGGTCGCCGCGCGGCCGGCATCGGCGAGCCGCTGCATCCCTTCGGACAGGCTGCCTGCCTTGCCTTCGGCAATCGCGGCGGCAATCGCCTGGGTCAGTTCCGGCGTGGCCAGAAAAGCGCCGCAATCGACCGCATCGTAGTCGGGGATCGTCTTGCCGATGGCGCGGATGAAACCGCGCCCGTCCAGCTTGACCCAGGTCGCGTCGTCGGGATCGACCAGCGGGCTGTCGACCCGGCGGTCGATCGCCAGCGTCACGCCGCGATCCGCGCCGCCCTGCCGCGCCAGCCGCGTCAGGATGGAATCGGAAAAGATGTGATCCGACATCATCAGCAGGTAGTCGCCCGCGATCACGCTGGCCCCGGCCATGACCGACCAGCCGTTGGGCTTCGACCAGTCCTCCACCCGCTGCGCCACGACGGGAATTCCTGCGCGCTCCGACAGCGTGGGTAGCGCCGCCTCCAGCCGGTCCGCCTCGTGCCCGGTGACGACAACCACGCGCTCCGCACCCGCCGCCTTCGCCTGACGCACGCCGAGTTCGAGCAGCGGGATCCCCGCAATCGGGGTCATCGGCTTCGAATCGGAAATGTCGCGCAGGCGGCTGCCGAACCCGGCGGCGATGATCAGGGCGTCCATGATGGCTCCGGCTGTGTCCAGATACGAAACGGCGCCGGTCAGTCAGCCCGACCGGCGCCGCTTCAATGCGCATGATGCGGTGGATTACTCCGCCGCGAGCGCGGTGTCGCTGATGTATTCCTCGACCATCTGGGCGGCAAGGTCATCGCTGAACTGCTGCGGCGGATGCTTGCAGAAGTAGGCCGAGGGACCGATCAGGGCCCCGCCCTCGCCGCGCTCCAGCGCGACCTTGGCGCAGCGGATCGCGTCCATGACGCAGGCCGCCGAGTTCGGGCTGTCTTCCACCGAAAGGCGCAGTTCCAGTTCCATCGGCACGTTGCCCCACTGCAGGCCTTCAAGGCGCAGGAAGCACAGCTTGTTGTCCTTCTGCCAGGGAACGTAGTCCGACGGGCCGACGTGGATGTTCTCGTCCTCGAGGCGCTGGGCGAGCATGGCCTGCACCGCCTCGGTCTTCGATTCCTTCTTGCTGCCCAGCCGCTGGCGGTCGAGCATGTTCATGAAGTCGGTGTTGCCGCCGGTGTTGAGCTGGTAGGTCCGCTCAACCGTCACGCCGCGGGCGGCGAACAGGCTGGACAGGACGCGGTGGACGATCGTCGCGCCGACCTGGGCCTTGATGTCGTCACCGACGATCGGCAGGTTCTTGGCGCGGAACTTCGCTTCCCATTCCGGGCGGCTGGCGATGAACACCGGCATGCAGTTGACCACCGCAACGCCCGCTTCCAGTGCGCATTCCATGTAGAATTCGGTCGCGTTCTGCGAACCGACCGGCAGGAAGTTGACCAGCACGTCGGCGCCGGAATCCTTGATCGCCTGGACGATCCCTTCCTTGGTCGCTTCCGGCGCATCGGAAACGATGAAGCCCTTTTCACCGACCGTGGTCATGTGCGGGGCAACGCCGTCCGACACGCGGCCCATGATCACCTTGACGCCAGTGGCAGGAACGTCCTGCTGGAACACCTTGGTGTTGTTGGGAGCGGCGAAGATCGCCTCGGAAATGTCCTTGCCGACCTTGCGCGCATCGACATCGACGCCCAGCACGAAATCGACGTCGCCCGCGCCATAGCCACCGATCTTGTCGTGGATAAGGCCCTGCGAGGAATTGTTCTGGCGGTAATAGGCCACGCCCTGCACAAGCGAGCTGGCGCAATTGCCCACGCCAATCATGGCGACCTTGATAGGCTTCATTACAGTTCTGTCCTTCCGAGCGTCAGGGAATTACGGTTTCCCCCGGGTCCATTTGGAATCGTCCGCCAAAAGCAGGTCGCTTGTCGCGCGTCAAGCTGCTTAGCGGGCTAGGACCCGGTTCGAACGGCCGCCATGCGATCTCGCCCGGCGCCGGAACCCCAATTGCGTCCTGCACCACAAAGCTTCGCTTTGCAATCGTCGGCCCCCGCTTTAAAGCCCCGCGACACGGATTGGAAGGGAAACGAACGCCAGATGGCAAGCACCGCGCAGCGCCTTGCAGCACCGCCGCAGCGTCCGCAGCGCCCGCGTGAGCTGCAGGACCCCCTGAACCACTATCTGTACCACCCGCTGGCCTGGCAGCTGGCGCGGCAGCTGGCCCGCACGCCGCTGACCCCCAACATGGTCTCGGTGTTCGGCGCGATGATGGTGATCAGCGCCGCCGCCGCCTATGCCCAGCCGTGGTTCCCGTGGAGCGCGGTGCTGGGCATGGCGCTCCACATGGGCTGGCACGTGGTCGACGGTGCCGATGGCGATCTTGCCCGCCTGACCGGCCGTTCCAGCCCGGTTGGGGAAATGGTGGACGGGCTGTGCGATTATCTCAGCCACGTCGTGCTCTATCTCGTGCTCGGCTGGCTGCTGTCGCGCAGCATGGGCGGCGCCGGCTGGTGGTGGATGCTGGCGGCCGGGATCAGCCACGCGGTCCAGTCCAACCACGTCGAGGTCCAGCGCCGCCAATATCAGTGGTGGGTCTATGGCACGCCGTGGCTGCGCCATTCCCACGGCAATGCCGATTCGGCGACGGCGAAGAGCGGCTTTTCGGCGCTGGTTTCCGCCTATCTGGGCGTTGCCAGCGGCATGACACCCCACGCGCTGCGCATCGACGCGGCGGTCGATGCGGCCAGCGGCGACCGAGCGCGACTCGACGAAATTGCCGCCGCCGTCCGCGCGGCCAGCCCGCCGCTGCTGCTGATCTGCAAGGTGCTTGGCCCCAATCCGCGCGCGATCGTGCTGGGCATCTCGATGCTGGCGGGCAGCCCGCTGTACTACTTTGTCTACCAGACGCTGGTGCTCAACGCGCTGACGGTCCAGTCGGTGGTGATGCACAATACGGCGGCGCGGCGGATCGCGGGCAAGATCGGCGCCTGACCCGCGGCAAGCCGCCACCTCGACAGGAAATCCGGCGCGGGTATCATCGCGCCCATGCTGACCGACTCGCTGCTTGACGAAGCCCGCGCGATCGAGGGCGACATCGTCGCCCTGCGCCGCGCGATCCATGCCGAACCCGAACTGGGCCTGCACACCCCGCTGACCCGCGACAAGGTACGCGCGGCGCTAGCGGGATTGCCGCTGGAATGGCGCGAAGGCGCTTCGACCACCGGCCTGGTGGCAACGCTGCGCGGCGGCGCGGGCGATGGTCCCTGCGTGCTGCTGCGCGGCGACATGGACGCCCTGCCCATGCCGGAAGAGACGGGGCTGGACTATGCTTCGACCATTCCCGGCACGATGCACGCTTGCGGGCACGATACCCACACCGCGATGCTGGTCGGCGCGGCGCGCCTGCTGTGCGCGCGGCAGACCGGCCTGAAGGGATCGGTGCGCTTCATGTTCCAGCCGGGGGAAGAGGGCTTCCACGGCGCGCGGTTCATGCTGGAAGACGGCCTGCTCGGCGGAACCGGCGGCGATCCGCTGCCCGATGCAGCCTTCGCGCTCCACGTCATGCCCAATGCGCCACACGGACTGGTGACTGGCCGCGCGGGCCCGCTGATGGCGGCGGCCGACCAGTTCGACATCGTGGTCGAAGGACGCGGCGGCCATGCATCGATGCCGCACCAGACGCTCGATCCGGTGCCCGTCGCCTGCGAGATCGTCACTGCCCTGCAAACGCTCGTCACGCGCCAGTTCGACGCCCACGATCCGGTGGTGGTGACGGTCGCGCGGATCGAGGCCGGCAGCGCCCACAACGTGATTGCCGATACCGCCTCGCTCAAGGGCACGCTGCGCACCCTCTCGCCGCGCCACCGCATGCGCCTGCACGATCTCGTCCGCCAGGTGGCCATGGGGATTGCCGCCGCCCACGGCCTTGCCGCCCGGGTCGAAGTGACCGAAGGCTTCCCCGTGACGATCTGCGATCCGCGCGCGGTGGACCTCGGCGAATCGACCGCACGGGCGCTGTTCGGCGAAGATGGCTTCCGCCGCCTCGACCGGCCGATCATGGGCGCGGAGGACTTCTCCTATGTGCTGGAAAAGGTGCCAGGCGCCATGTTCTTCCTCGGCGTCGCCCATGCAGGCGCCGACTGGCAGGCCTGCCACTCGATCCATTCGACACGGATGGTGGTCGACGAATCCGCCCTGCCACGCGGCGCGGCCCTGCTGGCCGGGCTGGCGCAGCGGTTCCTGGAGCGCGGCTGGAGCTGAGAGCGACAGCGCCGTTGGCGTTGCGCCGGCCACTGAACCCGCCCTTGCCGTCGATGTCCGAGAAAATGGCGCACCCGACAGGATTCGAACCTGTGGCCTCTGCCTTCGGAGGGCAGC
>CALMJG010000117.1 GCA_937864195.1 uncultured Novosphingobium sp. | reverse complement strand
GATGTTGAAGCCGCCCACGTAAAGCCCGATCCGCGCTCGCTCGTTGTAATCGCGGGTGATCTCGCTGCTCCATGCCGAGCGCGGCACTTCGAACATGGTGAAGCCGGTGTAGAGAACTTGCGACCAGACCAGGAAGTAGAGCCAGGTCGCGTCCTTGGGTGGGGAAAAAAGCTGGAACACCGCGATCGCCATGAACAGGATCGCGCCGACGACCCACGGCTTGCGGCTGCCGAAGCGGGTGCGGGTGCGGTCCGATAGGTGCCCCATCACCGGATCGTTCAGCACATCGATGATGCGGCTGAAAGCGGCGATGGTGCCGATCTGGGCCAGCGTGACCGCCGTATTCGCGGCATAATAGGTGGGGAGGATCGCATAGACCGGCGATGCCACCATCGCATGGGTCAGCGCCGGAAATCCGAAGGCCAGCAATTGCGCGCTGGTGAGCGGCTGGCTGCCGTCCGCGTTACGCCTGGGCTGGGCCGACACTTAGATGGTCCATGCATGGAACTCCCGGGCTGGCGCGGGGGCCGGCCGATCCGTCGATGAAAGGTGAAGGTTCGGCGCAGCCCCTGCAAGTCACCCGCCGGGGCGAAGCGACTTGCAGGGGCGCCCCGCCTCAGAAGCGGATCGAAGCGTCGATCCCGAAGGTCCTCCCCTCGGACGTGTTGGTGCCGCGATTGTAGAACCAGAACTGCGAGATGTGCTCGTCCGCCAGGTTCCGCACATAGGCCGAAACACGGATCTTCTTGTTGATCACCACGCCCGCCGAAAGGTCGATCTTGTGCATCGTCTCATAGGGGTCGATCACGTAGTAGTCGCCCAGCACGCCGCCCTGTTCATAGCGCAGCGCGGCCGAGGCCACGAAGTCCACGCTGTCCGTCACCGGCGCATCGACGGCGGCGTAGAAATTGGCGGTCCAGCGCCGGGTATAGGGGATCAGCTTGCCGCTGAGCACCTGCTGGCTGGGCAGGCCCCGGTTGGCCACGGCATCGTCGAACTTGGGATCGAGCCAGCCCAGGCTGGCCGAAAGCTGCAGCCAGTCGGTCGGCCGCGCGTTCAGTTCCAGCTCGACGCCATAGGTGTTGGCGGTGCCGACATTGCTGAGATAGGTGCGGTCGACCCCGCCCAGCGAGGTGGTCTGCGCCAGCAGCAGGTCCTTCTGCCGCATGTAGAACACCGCCGCGCTGGCCTGCAGCTTGCCGTCCAGGAAGTTGCCCTTGATCCCCGCTTCGAAGTTCTGCGCGGTTTCCTGACCATAGGGAATGGTCTGCGGCGTGGTTGGCGACAGGTTGAAGGCGCCGGGCCGGAAGCCGGTCGAATAGGACAGGTAGGTGTTCAGTTCCGGCGAGAGCTTGAACGACAGGCTGACGTTGGGCGACCAGTTCTCGAAGTTGAGTTCGGAACTGAAGGCGTAGGTCGGGTACGGCCCCGCCAGCAGGCCCGCGAAGAAGGTGTCGAGTGCGGTGTTGCCCGTGCCGGTGGGCAGAACGCCCTGCGCATAGGCCAGCGTCTTCTTGTCCTTCGAATAGCGCAGCCCGGCATCGATCGAGAGCGCGTCGGAGAACTTGTAGCCCGCCGTCACGAAGATCGCGGTGCTCTTGGTCTTCACCTGGGTGCCGGCATTGGGGAAGCCGATCAGCGCGGTCTGGATGCCGAAGGAGGGCGTCACGCGGCGCGAGGTGATGGTGCGGGCGAAGTCGAAGGTTTCGTCGAAATAGGACGCGCCGACCATCCAGGAGAACGGACCGCTGCCCTTGCTGCCCCACATGGCTTCCAGGAACCAGCTCTTCGTCTTTTCATCGCGCAGGATGCCGGTCTGGCGGGCGCGGCTGTCCTGTTCGGGGCCGATCGCGGTCTGGTCGGAATCCTGGATCGAATCGAACTTGTATTCCTTGTAGCTGGTGTTGAGCGAGATTTCCGATCCGCCCACGTCGTACTTTATCGCCTGCGCCAGATACCATTGGTCCTTGGTCGCGTCGGAGCGGGTGTCGCGGCGGATCAGTTCAGGCGTCTCGGGCGTGGAGACGGGCCCGAAGTTGGCAATGCCGAACGGCGCGTAGGTCCGCATCGACGGGCCGGTGGCGTGCTGCTTCTCGACCGTCCACAGCACGCTGAGGTTGGACAGGTTGACCGCATATCCCAGGCGGAAGCCGCGATCGGTGTAGGCGCCGACATATTCGCCCAGCGTCTCGTTGTAGAGTTCACTCTCGCTCTGGTTGAAGGACCAACCGGTGATGCGCAGCGCGGTGGAATCGCCGATGGGCAGGTTCACCGCCCCTTCCAGCTTGGTCAGCTTGTAGGAGCCGACAGTGGCCTTGGCATAGCCGCCCAGCTGCTGCTTGGGCGTGGCGTAGACCACGTCGACCGTACCGCCGATCGAGCTGCGGCCATAGTATCCGCCCTGCGGCCCGCGCAGCACTTCGACCCGGTCGATATCGACCTGCGCGCCCAGGTTGGCGCGGTGGCCGCCCATGTACATGCCGTTGCGATAGAGCCCGACGTTGGGTTCGGCCTGGACGTCGACGATCCGCATGCCGCGGATGTTGACGAAGACGTTGAAGCTTTCCGGGTTGTCCTGGATCACGGCGTTCGGAACCTGGGCCACGATGTCGCGCATTTCGGTGATGCCGCGTTCCTTCAGCACCTCGCCGTCGATCGCGGTGACCGCGATGGGCACGTCGATCGCCGCCTCCTCGCGCCGCCGTGCGGTCACGACGATGTCTTCGTCCGCCGCAAAAGCCGTGGATGCCGTGACAGGAGCCAGGCCTGAAAACAGGCCCAGTGCGGAAACCCCCGCGAGAACCCTGCTGCGAGTCGCCATTGAGAACATCGCTTTCCTCCCAGAAAACAGCATCCGATCCCCAATATGATCAGTGCTTACCAAGAGGCTGTCAAAGTTCATCCGGCATGTCAACACTGCTTATATAAGCGGGCAAGCGCGACGTAGGGGAAATCCGCCTGCTACCACCGGCTGGAGCCGCTCGCACGATTGGTGCCTGTGCTGCGCCAGTGCTGCGTCTGTAACCAATCTGTCCGCAAGCCGTCACGGAGGCGCAACGTGGCGGGGATATGCCAGGACCACAAAGCAAGTGGGGCAGGCGCGATGCTGGACAACGCCGAATTACAGGACTGCGGCGGCGCGGCGGATCTCACCGCCCGGCTCGGCATCCCGGACTGGCTGCTCCATCCCGATCCCAAGGGCTTCCGGCCGAAAAGGCGCTACCGAACCATCTGGATTTCGGACGTCCACCTTGGCACCCGCGGCTGCAATGCCGCCATGCTGGTCGACTTCCTGCGCTCGGTCGAGTGCGAGACGCTCTATCTGGTTGGGGACATCGTCGACGGCTGGCGGCTGCGCAAGGGCTGGTATTGGCCCGATTCCCACAACGAGGTGATCCGCCGGATTCTGAAGATGGCGCACCGGGGCACCCGCGTGATCTTCGTTGCGGGCAATCACGACGAGGTTTTCCGCGATTATGCCGGGATGACCTTCGGCGGGGTCGAAATGGTGCTCGAGGCGGTCCACGAAACCGCCGACGGGCGCCGCCTGCTGGTGACCCACGGTGACAGCTTCGACGGAGTAGTGCTGTATCACCGCTGGCTCGCGTTCCTGGGCGACAAGGCCTACGAAGTGCTGCTGCGCGCCAACGTGTTGGTCAATGCTGCCCGGCGCTTGCTGAAGCTGCCCTACTGGTCGCTTTCCGCGCACCTCAAGCGCAAGGTCAAGAACGCGGTGCAGTACGTCTGCGACTTCGAGGACGCCGTCGCGCGCGAGGCTATCGAGCGCGGGATGGACGGGATCGTCTGCGGTCACATCCACTGCGCCGAGATCCGCCAGATCGCGGGCATCACCTATTACAACGACGGGGACTGGGTCGAAAGCTGCACCGCGCTGGTCGAGGATCCGGCGGGGGCAATGTCGATCGTCGAATGGGCCGCCGAGGCTGCCCCCGCCAATCCGGCACACCTGGCCATGGAGCTTGCAGAATGAGAATCGCGATCGCCACCGATGCATGGTATCCGCAGGTCAATGGCGTGGTCCGCACCCTTGCCGCCACCGTGACCGAACTCGATCGGCGCGGCTGGGAAGTGGAACTGATCACTTCGGAGCGGATGCTCACCCTGCCGCTGCCCGGCTACGCCTCGATCCGCCTGGCCATGGCGCCGCGCTTCAACGTGCGCCGCACGCTGGGTGCCTTCCGGCCGGAAGTGGTTCACATCGCCACCGAAGGCCCCATCGGCTGGAGCGCCCGCAACTGGTGCCTGGCACACGGCGTGCCGTTCACTACGGCGTTCCACACTCGCTTTCCCGACTATGCCGCGATCCGGACGGGGCTCAGCGCCGAACGGTTCTGGCCGATCCTGCGCCGGTTCCATGCGCCGGCAAGGGCGGTCCTGGCTGCGACACCCAGCCTGGAAGCAGAACTCAACGGCCGCGGAATTGCCCGGACGCGGCGCTGGAGCAGGGGGATCGATCACTGGCTGTTCAACCCAAGGGGTGATCGAAACGAGGATCTGGCCCTGCTGCCGCGCCCGATCCTGCTGTGCGTCGGCCGGGTGGCCGCTGAAAAGAACCTCGAGGCGTTCCTGTCCGCCCCGGTCGCCGGCACCAAGGTGATCGTCGGCGATGGTCCCGCCCTGGAAGACCTCTCGCGGCGTTATCCGGAGGCGGTGTTTACCGGCAGCCTGACCGGCGAAGACCTGGCAGCGGCCTATCGCAGCGCCGACTGCTTCGTTTTCCCGAGCCGGACCGACACCTTCGGGCTTGTCCTGGTAGAGGCGCTGGCCTGCGGGGTGCCGGTTGCGGCCTATCCGGTTCCTGGCCCGCTGGACGTGATCGGGCGGGCCGGACGCGGCCCCGACGGCACGATGCCGGCAACAATCGGCGTCCTCGACGAAGATCTTGGGCTGGCGATCGAAAAGGCGCTGAGACTGGACAGGGTCGCAGCTGCGGCCTTTGCCGCGGCCTTCTCGTGGGAGCGCGCGACCGACGAGTTCATCGCCGCAATCCAGGAAGCGGCATCGGCGGACCAGCCTGAACCCGCCAGCGCATTCGCCTGAGGAGCAGGGGCCGGGGCTGGCCCCCGGGGGGCGGGCCCTCGCTGACCCTCTCGCCATGTCTAATCCGTTGTTTCGAGAGCCATTCTGTCGCGGGAATGGGGAAGTGGCCCGGCGCCAGGTGTACCAGATCGGGCGCGATCTGGGCGGGCTGGAAGGGCTCCGCGCCGCAGCGCCAGCTTTGGCACCTTGCGTCCGTTGCCCAGCGCTGCGCCGCGTCCCGACAGAGAGGGGTTGGTCATGAAATAGCGGTGCAGGTTGAAGGGCTGCTCGACCGGGCCGACCCGCTGGTAGGTTCCGTCGGCGGCCAGCAACCAGCTCTGCTCGGTGTCCAGCAGGTTCGCCATCATCACCTGGTCCAGCACCTGGTCGTGAACCGTGCGGTTGCGGATCGGCACCAGCACCTCGACCCGGCGGTCGAAGTTGCGGGTCATGGCGTCTGCTGAAGAGATGTACACGCGCGCGCGGGGCGAGGGCAGGGGCGCGCCGTTTGCGAAGGCCCAGATTCGGCTGTGCTCCAGGAACCGGCCGATGATCGACTTGACCGTGATCCGCTCCGACATTCCCGGCACGCCAGGGCGCAGGCAGCAGATTCCGCGCACTGCCAGGCTGATCTGCACCCCGGCGTTGCTGGCCGCATATAGCTGCTCGATCAGGTCCGGGTCGGTCAGCGAGTTCATCTTTGCCCAGATCGCGGCGGGCCTGCCTGCCCGGGCATGCTCGATTTCGGCGGAGATGCATTCGCCCAGCCGAGTCCGCAGGCCCAGCGGGGCAATTGCCAGCAGTTCGGTCCGGCGCGGCTCGACATAGCCGGTGATGAAATTGAACAACCGTGCGGCATCGCGCCCCATGCGCGGGTCGGCTGTGAAGAAGCTGAGGTCGGTATAGATCCGCGCGGTGACCGGGTGATAATTGCCGGTGCCGAAATGGCAGTAGGTGCGATAGCCGCCGTCTTCGCGCCGCACCACCATCGATACCTTGGCGTGGGTCTTCCAGTCGACGAAGCCGTAGATCACCTGGACCCCGGCGCGTTCCAGCTGGCTGGCCCACAGCAGGTTCTGCTCCTCGTCAAACCGGGCCTTCAGTTCGACCACTGCCGTCACCGACTTGCCGGCATCCGCCGCCGCGATCAGGGCCGCGATCACCGCCGATTGCTTGCCCGCGCGGTACAGCGTCTGCTTGATCGCCACCACGTCGGGATCGCTGGCCGCCTGGCGCAAGAAATCGACCACCACCTCGAAACTTTCGTAGGGGTGGTGGATGACGATGTCCTTTTCGCGGATCGCGGCAAAGCAATCGCCGTCATGTTCGCGGATGCGTTCGGGGTAACGCGGGCTGTAGGGTTCGAACTTCAGGTCCGGGCGATCCTCCTCGACGATTCCGGCCAGACCGCCGATCCCGATCAGGCCCGGCGAATCGATCACCAGCGCGTGATCGAGGCCCAGCTGGGTGCGCAGCAACTGCTCTGCCGCCGGGTCGAAATCGCCCTGCAGGCGCAGCACCACCACCGACCCGCGCCGCCGCCGCTGGATCGCGGTGCGGAAGGTGCGGACCAGATCCTCGGCGTCTTCCTCGATTTCGATGTCGCTGTCGCGCAGTATCCGGAACACCCCGTGGCCCAGCACCTTGAAGCCGGGGAACAGCAGGCTGGCATGGCGGCAGATCAGGTCCTCGATCGCGATGTAGCTGGCCTCGACCCCAGGCAGCCGCACGAAGCGCGGCAGTTGCTGGGGGATCAGCACCATCTCCATCACCGGCGCGCCATCCGCAGTGCGGACCAGCGAGAACAGGATGCCGATGCCTTGGCTGGCGACGAAGGGGAAGGGGTGGGCCGGGTCGATCGCCTGCGGGGTGATGATCGGCAGGACGTGTTCGTTGACGAAGGCGCGCAGCCAGCGGCTGCGCTCCGCGTCCACCCGCCGCTTGCCAAGCACCGTGATTCCTTCGTTTGCCAGGCTGGCGCGCAGGTCCTGCCAGACGGCCTGCTGCGCAGCCTCCAGCGCCAGCACCGCTTCAGTGATGGCGGCGAGCTGCTGGGTGGGGGTGAGCCCGTCAATCGAGGTCTGCTCGATCCTGCGGCGGACCTGGCCGTAGAGGCCGGCCACGCGGACCATCAGGAATTCGTCGAGATTGCTGCCCGAGATCGACAGGAAACGCAGACGCTCCAGCAGCGGGTAATCTGGATTGCAGGCTTCGGCCAGGACGCGACGGTTGAACGACAGCCAGCTCAGCTCGCGGTTGAAATACCGCTGCGAGCTATCTGCCACATCGGCCTTCGCCAGCTTCTGCCCAACCTCCATTACCGCCCCGCATCGTCTGAACCGGTCAAGCGGAATGCCACGCCTGCATTACAGCACCATGACACCCGCGTGACCAACAGTCATCATGCCGCAGCATCCGAAACCGAGCGCCACGGGCCCCGGATCGCCAGGGTTCGGCCGGGAGCATAGGCGTTGACGAACAGGATCGAGCCATCGGGCGAGAAGCAGGCGCCGGCCAGCTCGGTCTCGGCATTGAGCCGGGCAAGGGTGTAGAGCTTGCCCTGTGGCGACACGCCCTTGAGGTGGTTGATCTTGTTGCCCGTCCGGTCCTCGCAGACGATCAGGTGGCCCCAGGGCGCGACGGTCAGGTTGTCGGCATAGTCCATCAGCTGCGGATCGGTGGATTCGACGAACAATTCCAGCCGGTCGCCGCTGCCCCCGCCGGTGGTCAGGCGGAAGATCTGGCCATAGCGGCCCGATCCGCCAGACGTGCAGGTGAAGAAGAATTCCCGCGCGCCGTCCTGGCCCAGCCCCAGGTGGATGCCTTCACCCCGCGCGAACAGCGCGGCGCCCAGGGCGTGGCCGCGCAGGCGCAGATCGTCGCCCGGGCTCTCCACCTCGGCAAGGTCGATCCAGCGGACCGGGTGGCTGGAACCGGCCGCAAAGCCGGTGCCGGACCAGTTACGGCTGTCGCTGATGCCATTGGCGATGGCCAGCGCCTGAAGGCGCCCGCCGCGCGCCAGTTCGCCGGGATGGTCGGGAATGAAGCGATAGAACAGGCCGTCGTCGCGGTCCTCGGTCAGGTAGACGATCCCGGTCACCGGATCGACTGCCGCCGCCTCGTGCCGGAAGCGGCCCATGGCCTTCAGCGGCACCGGATCGGCCAGGCCCCGACGGGCGGCGGGAACTTCGAAGATCCAACCGTGGCTGCGGCCGGTTTCGGGCGCGGCGACGACCGTTTCCTCGCAGGACAGCCACGAACCCCACGGCGTGATGCCGCCTGCGCAGTTGACGGTGGTCCCGGCAAGCGAAAGGAACTGTTCTTCACGCCGCCCGGTCGCCGGATCGTAGATCACGGTACTGGTGCCGCCGGGCAGGACCATGCCGCTGGACGCCCGGTCATAGGCGCCGCGCCCCGCCAGCCGCGCCTCGCGCTTCGGATCGCCGCCGGTTGGCCCCTTGCGCGCGGAGTCGACGCCCAGTTCATGATTGCGCACCAGCGCCAGCTTGCCGCCGGGCAGGGCGAAGCAGCCCATGCCGTCGAAATTGTCGGGCACCAGGAAGCCATCGTCCATCGCCTCGCCCGCCGAGGAGATCACCTGATAGGAAAAGCCGCGCGGCAGATCGAGGAACCCGGCGGGATCAGGCAGCAGATCGCCATAGCCGGCGATCTCGCTCCGATAGGTGGCACCTGCGCTCGCAATCGCGCGCTGCGCATAACTGGCAAAGGCCATCGCGGCCATGCTGCCCAGACCGAACTGGCGACGGGAAATCGACATGATGACAGGCTAATCCTTGTTGCGGCGCAGCGCGAGCAGGACGTCGCGCCATGAAACGAGCTTGAAATTCTGGGCGGCGGGACTGTTGTCGCCATCCTGGGCGACGAACAGCCCTTGCGGGTAGGTCCGACCGAAACTTCCGGGGGCAAGGGCGATGCCATCGGTTTCCTGCGTCGCACCCAGCGCCCCGGCGGCGATCCGGAAGCGGCCGGCTGGCGCCATGTCCGGCAGGCGGTAAAGCGCATAGGCATTGTCGCCCTGACTGGAGGCAACCAGCCAGCCGCCCCGGCGGCCCTGCGGCAGGATCGCGAGGCCCTCGGTATCGGCCACCAGATGGGCGCCATCGACCGGGGCCACCAGCTTGCCGCTGGCCGAGGCGCGCGGATTCGCGCCGAATGCCCAGATGCCGCGCGCTTCCTCGCCGACGTAGAGCGTTGCGGTGCGCGGATCGACCACGCAGCCTTCGGTCTGGGTGGCAAGCTTCAGCGTGCGGATGATCCGGCCTGCGGGCGCGGCCTTGCGGGGCAGGTCGATGCGGACCTGGTGCACGGCCCCGTCCTTGAGGACCGAAAAGGCGAAAAGCGTGCTGGCGGTGCGCCACAGGCACAGGCCATAGGCTTCCCCGGCGCCGCCCTCTACCGCGCCGAGCGGCAGCAGCGCGCCCTTGCGGGTGTCGAGCCGGTAGAGTTGCAACCGGGCGCGCGCCTCGTCGTTACGATCGGAGGCGACGACGATCACGCCGCCGCGCCCGGTATCGACCAGGTCGACATTGTTGAGGCGGCCCGCCGCTTCGAAATGGCGGACCTGGCCGTCAAGGCCATAGACATAAAGCCCGGCCTTCTTGTCGGTCCCGACGATCAGGCTGCGGGCCGGATTGCGGGGATCGCGCCAGATCGCCGGATCGTCAGCCGCGTCGGCCTGCGCCGTGCCGACCGGGGCGGTTTCGCCCCGGGCGGTGACGCTGACCGTCTCGGCACTTGCCGGTGCCGCGCCTGCGAGAAGCAGGGCGGCAGTCAGGGCGGAGCGGCGGAGCATCAGAAGTTTACCCGGATGCCGCCCGAATAGCGGCGCCCGAAGCGCTCCCATTCTAGCGTGTAGATGTCGGTGAACGGGGTGGGCGTGCCGGTGGCGGTCAGCAGGTTGCCCGGTTCGGCATAGCGGCGGCCCGGCTTGTTGAGCAGGTTGGAAGCATCGAAATAGATCTCGACGTTCTTGTTGATCGCATAGCGGGCCGAGAAGTCCAGCTCGTCGTCCGCCGCCCAGTAAGTGTCGCCCGCATCGGTCAGGTCGTCGGCAATGCCGTCCATCCAGGTGCTGCGGCGCTGGTACTGGAGGCGCACCGACAGGCCGTACTTCTCGTAATAGGCGCCCACGTTATAGACCACATCCGAAGTGCCCGGCAGGCGCACCTTGCGCGCCGGAACCGCGCCGATCGCGGGCTTGGTGACCTGGCTGTCATTGAGCGTCAGGTTGGCGGTCACGCCGAAGCCGCCCATCCAGTCCGGCAGGCCAAGGTCGGCCGTCCAAGGTTCAAGCTGAAGCTGGGCCGCCACTTCCAGCCCGAATACCCGGCCATTGCCGCCATTGGTGATGCCGGAGAAGGCATAGCCCGAACGGTCGATCCCGTTGCTGTCGAGCGCGTTCGACCCGAAAGTGCGGGTCTGGCGATAGAGCACGTCCTCAACCTTCTTGTAGAACACACCCGCCATCAGGTAGCCCTGCGGACGCAGATACCATTCGAAATAGGCGTCGACGCCATAGGCGCGTTCGGGCTTCACGCCCGGATTGCCGCCGGAGATCGTCTGGTTGGTGTCGTTGACCGTGACGTTGGGGCGCAGCTGGTCATAATCGGCGCGGGCCGCGCCGCTGTTGAACGACAGGCGCAGCTTCTTGGTGTCATCGACGTTGTAGTTGAGGTGCAGGCTGGGGAAGACCAGCGTCTGGCTGTTCTCGGCGGTGACCAGGCCGGTGGCCGTGCCAACCGTGCCCGTGGCGATGCCCCGGTTCTTCAAGTGCTCCACCCGTACGCCGCCCAGGATCGAGCCCCAGTCGTACTTGACCGTGCCCATCAGGAACCCGGCCAGCACCTGCTCGCGCACGTCATAGATGTTGCCGATGTTGGGGGTGAAGGCGAAGTTCGCCCGCGCCGCATCGGATGCGCTGCGCATCTTGTCCGTGTCGAAATAGCGGAAGGTATAGCCCAGCGGCACCTTGCCGAAGAACGCCTGGTCGAGCGAAAACTGGGCGTAATCGGTCGGGATGCCGGCGGTGGTGAACTGCGCGGCGGTGTTCAGCAGGATCTGTTCCTCGTCCACCGTCTTGGTGCGCTGGTCGAACTGGACGCCCAGCTTCAGCGTGGCATCGCCGCCCAGGAAGCCGGTTTCGCGGCTGACCACCAGCTTGCCGGTCCAGGCCTTGGTCGTATCGACCGCGTCGAGCACGGTGAGCTGCGAGAGCGGCTTGGTGAAGCTGTCGATCGCGGTCACCACGTCGCCTGCCTGGTAGCGGGTCGGGCTGTTCAGCTGGAGCGTGCGGTACAGCGTCAGCCGCGCGTAACCCGGATCGGTGAAGTCATAGCCAACCGTCGGACGCAGAGTGCGCGTCGATGGGCTGTCCCAGTTCGCTTCGCCCACGACCGAGCGATCGTCCTTCGATATGGTGTGATTGCCCAGCCACGACAGCTTCCAGCCATCGCCAAAGGCATGATCGCCCGCCAGTGTGTTGGTGAAGATCGACTGGCGGAACGCGCGCAGCGTGGAGCGCTGGCGGATGTCGATGCCGTAGATCGTGCCCTTCAGCGGCGTATTGCCGCTGCACACGTCGGCATAGGCGGACGTGGTCGGGGCGGGGTTGACCGTGGTAGCGCAGGCGGCGGTGCCGGTGGCCAGGTCGTTCTGCCGATCGTCGAGGTCGAAGCGGTAATTGTCGCGCGCCTCGTCGTCCTTGAAGATGGTGTAGATCGAGCGCAGCGAGATGGTGTTGTCCGCGTCCGGCTTCCAGTCGATCCGGCCCGAGACGGACCAGTTGCGGCGGGTCAGGCGGTAGAGCTTGTTTTCCGTCTCGTGCGCCCAGAACCGCGTTTCATATCCGGGGCGCTGGTCGACCCGGGTGCCGTCGCCGCGCAGCGGGATTTCCCAGTCGGTCTCGAAATTGTCGGTGATCATGCCGCGCTGGTAATAGCTGCCCGAAACCAGCACGCCGATCTCGCCGTCGCCCGCCTGGAAGCGGTTGGAAAGGACTGCGGAGACTTCGTATTCCTTGCGGTCGCCGAGTTCCGCAAAGCCCATCCCGGCCTTGCCCGCGAAGTGCAGACCCGCATAGTCGAAGGCCGAACGGGTGATGACGTTGACGTTGCCCGAAACCGTTTCGCCCGGCATTTCCGGCGTCACCGCCTTGGAAACCACAATCTGCGAGGCGATGGCGGACGGCACCGAATCGAACCGGGCGTCGCGGCCTTCGGGGCTGACCACGTTGATCCCGTCGAACGACAGGGTGGTCCAGTAATTGGGCGCGCCGCGCAGGCTGATGTAGCGGGCCTGGCCCTGGTCGCGCTCCACGGCCACGCCGGGCAGGCGGCCAGTCGCCTGGGCGATGTTCTGGTCCGGCAGGCGGCCCACCGAGTCCGAAGCGGCGACCGTGACCAGCGAATCCGCGTTCTTCTGGACAGTCAGCGCCGCCGATTCGGATTCGGCGATCGGGCGCGCGCCGGTGACGATGAGCTCTCCGGCATCTTCAGCCGCTTCGGCGAAAGCCTGACCGGACGGCAGGAGGGCGGCGGCGCTGCACAGAAGTACGGCGCGCAGGCGGAAGGAAGAAGCGGAGAAAGACATTGATAAGGCCCCGTTTTGATTCGTGTACGTGACTGCCTGCTAGGCAGCCCGGATGACGTGACGGGGACGGTTCGAAGACGGTTCGAAGTAACTTTTCGAACCGGGCGATGACGAAATTGCGACACCGGCCGTCCCTCCGGCGGGCCAGCCAGAGCTGGCCCGCACGGGGGCGATCCGGTCTTCAGGCGGTGCCTAGACCGGCTGTTCCGTCAGTCCCAGCGCGCCATCGCGGCGGACCATGGCGAAGCGCTTCAGCAGCCGGGTGCGGTAGAGGCGCGACATGACCGTATCGACCGCGACGAAGTCCGCGCGGGCGACCAGTCGGCGCAGGTCGAGCCGGACGTAGCCCTGGTGGAGGTTGTCGGTCCAGACGACCTCGGGATTATGCTCGGCAAATGCTTGGTCGAGCCTGGCGGAAAGCTCCGGGCCGAACCCGCTTTCGACGAAATCACCGGGCGAGGTGACCCCGGCGGTGCCGAGTTCCACCCCGGCCGGACGGCCTGCCGCATCGGCCAGGCGATTGGCCCAAAAGCTGTGGCTGTCGCCGGTCAGGAACACCAGGTCGCCCGCGCCAGCGGCGCGGCTCAGCGCATAGAGCCGCTCGCGCGCCCATTCGTAGCCGTCCCAGGTGTCGGGATAGAACGGCAGGTTCCACTTGCCCTTCCATGCCAGCGCCCGGGCTTCGCCGGAAAGCTTGTCAGCCTTGGCCGGGTCGGGGATCAGGCCAAGGCCGACCACGTCCGGCACCCGCGTGCGGGCGATCGGCATGGGATTGCCGATCAGCCGCCACGGCTGGCGATCCGCAACCGAGGCGCGCAGCGCGGCGTCGAGATCGGCTTCGAGTTCCGGCGCGAGCATCGTGCGCCCGGCGGCATCGATTTCTTCGCGCTCAAGCCGTTCGGCATCGGCGCGGCTGGCGATGCGGCCTTCCCAGGTGCGATAATCGACCTGCTGTGCGCGGGCGGTGTGGCGGGTTTCCAGCGTGCAGAGCGTCGCCAGATCGCCAAAGCGGTAGGTGCGCCAGAACTGCATCCGGCTGCGCCCGGGCACGGGTTCGCGCACCGGCATCCATTCGAAATAGGCGCGGATCGAGGCGGCGCGGCGCTCCTGCCAATCGCCTTCCTTGTCGCTCTGGTGGTTCTGGGCGCCGCCGGTCCAGGGGTTGTTGGCGCTTTCGTGATCGTCCCAGCAGGCCAGCAAGGGGTGCGCGGCGTGCATCGCCTGGGCGCCCAGGTCGGTCTTGTACTGGGCGTGGCGAAGGCGGTAATCGTCAAGGCTGACGATCTCGTTCGCGGGCATGTGAACCCGGCCCAGCTTGCGCGCGGTTTCGGCGCCCCATTCGTCAGCCCCGTATTCGTAGATGTAGTCGCCGGTATGCAGCACGAAATCGACGCCGGCATCGGCGGCGATCGCGTCATAGGCGTTGAAGTAGCCGAAGGCGTAGTTCGAGCAGGATACCAGCGCGATACCGAGCCGGTCCAGCCGTCCGACCGGCAGGGTACGGGTGCGTCCGGCCGGTGAAGTCCGGCCCGCCGCGCGGAAACGGTAGTGATAGCGCCCGCCGGGACGCAGGCCGCTCACCAGCACCTTGACCGTATGGTCCTGCTCGGGCGAGGCCAGCGCCTCGCCCTGCTGGACAATCTGCGTGAAAGCCGCGTCGCGCGCCACTTCCCATTTGACCTTCAGCGGCTGGTCCGCGCTCACGCGGGTCCAGATCACCACGCTGGTCTGGTCGGGATCGCCGCTCGCTATTCCGTGCCGGAACAGCGGGTCCGGCTCGCTGGCGGCCAGCGCGCGCGGGGCAAGCGCCAGCGTGGCCGCGCCGGCAAGGCCGCCCAGCGTGGTGCGGCGGGTAAGCGGGAAGAGCGGGGTGGTGGCGGTCATCGGCAGCATATCCTGATAAGCAGCGGGCGGAACCTGCCGGTCCCGCCCGCCATCCGTCAATTGGCGGTCCGGGTCAGAACCCGGCCTTCAGCGTCACGAAGAACTGCCGCGGGGCCGCCGTCAGCAGGGTCTGGCGGTCGCCCGAATTGCCGGTGCCGCCCGAATTGATCGTGCCGATGTACTGCTTGTCGAACAGGTTGGTGGCGTTCACCTGGACCTCGATCCTGTCGGTGATGCGATAGCCGAGGCTGGCATCGACCACGGTGCGGCCCGGGATATAGCCCAGCCCGTCGCCCGGCAGCAGGTCGTTGGTATAGGTGAAGTAGCGCTTCGACATGTAGTTGGCGCCGATCCGGCCAAACACCGTGCCGTTGTCATAGGTCAGCTCGCCGCGCAGCATGTGCTTGGGGCTGTCGACCACGGTCTTGCCCTTGATAGCGGCCAGCAGCGCGCCCGACAGATTGTAGACGTCGTTGCGGTAGGTCGCATCGGTGTAGCTGTAGGACGCGAACAGGCCCAGCCCGCCGCCAAGCTTGAGATCGCCGACCGCCTCGAACCCGACGGCGCGGACCGAACCGACGTTCTGCAGCACCGAGGGGCTGCCGACGATGCTGGGGCCGCTGGCGGCCGACAGCAGGCGGTCATGGAAGTTGACCAGGTAGACCCCGACCACACCGTTGAAGCGCGAATCGTTGTAACGCGCGCCCACTTCGTAGGTGTCCGAGGTTTCCGGCTTCAGCGTGCCCAGGATGCCGTTGAAGCCCGCCTGGTTGGTCGAGAACGGACCCGTGGTGGTGGCCGAGGCGAAGGCGCGGGTGGCCTGGGTGAAGCCGGCGAACAGTTCGGCCTTGTCAGTCACCGAAAGCACGGCGCCGATGTGCGGCTGGAACCAGTCGGTGGCGTCGATCTTGCCTTCGGGGAAGCTGGCCTTGACCACGGCGGTCGCTTCGTTGGTGACGCGGAAGCCCTTCCAGCCAAGGTTGATCTTGACCTGGCCGAGGTCGATCCGGTCCTCGACGAAGTACTGCAGCGTCTTGGTGTCGAAATCGAACTCCCACTGGGTGAAGAACGGATTGGTCGGGTATTCGCGGAACGAGCGGCCCGCTTCGGTGCGGCTCTTGAAGTCGTAGAAGCGGCGGGCCTGGTTGAACGTGTTGGTTTCGTACCAGCCGCCCACGGTCAGCGTGTTGAGGTCCGTCTTCCAGGTCAGCTTGCCGAACAGGCCGCCACGGTCGATTTCGTACTCGGTGGTGCGCATCGACATCGGCGTGCCGTTGGGGCTGGCGACATAGGGCGTCGCCCACAGGCCCATGCCCCGGTTGTGGTGGTAGTAGCCGCGCAGCGACACTTCGATATTGTCGCCCAGCGGGCTCTTGATGCCGATCGCGGCGACCGTGTCCTTGCGCAGGCCGGCGGCGTCGTAATAGGCATCGTCGGCGCTGGTCACGCCGCCCGGATAGACCGTGCCGGCGCCCGCGTTGGTGACCGGCAGACCGGTTTCGCCGCGGTTCGCGCCGATGTCTGCATAGAGGATGGCGCGGGCATAGTCGGGCGCGGTGTTGTCCCAGTCATAGCCGAGGCGGCTCAGCATGTTCAGCGACAGGTCCTGGTAGTCCTGCTCGCGCCGGTCGGAATAGCTGAACCAGGCGTCCAGCGTGGCCGCGCCCAGCGGGGCGACCAGCTTGGCGTTGACCATGTGCTGGTCTTGCTTGCCGTTGCCGCGATACTTGTCGGTCGAGCCGTAGCCGTAGGACACGAAGCCGCGCAGACCTTCGCTGCTGCCCAGGTTCACCCGCACGAAGCCGCGCATGGTGTTTTCGCTGCCATAGGTCGCGTTGGCCTGGACGGCGAGGCGGTCGAGCGGATCCATCGAGAAGGTCTCGACCGTGCCGCCCAGGTTATTGGTCGACTGGGTGCCGAGCGAGCCCGCGCCCTGCGTCACGCGGACCGAGCCGATGTTTTCCGGGCTGATCGCGCGGCTGATGTGCAGGCCGTTGTGATTGCCATAGGTCATGTCGCCCAGCGGAATGCCGTCGAAATTGAAGCCCAGCTGGTTCTGGTTGAAGCTGCGGATGGTGACGCGGGTCGACCATTCGTAGTTGCCGAAGGCGTCGGCCGACTGGATGTTGACGCTGGGCAGCTTCTCGATCGCGCGGATCGGGCTGGTGCCGGGCAGCAACTGGGCGATGTCGTCCGCCTTCACTTCCTGAACCTGGCGGGTCTCGCCCTTGCCGAACACGACGATGGCCTCGCCCTCCGCAGCGGCATCGGCAGCTTCCGCCGCGAATGCGGGCTGCGAAAACAGCGCGGTGGTGGCGAGAAGAGCAACTGAAAACGTGCGCATTATACCCCCTGGATGGTGTTGGTTGCGAGGGGGCAGTTAGGGGCGCCGTGTTACGCGCCGATGCGATTTGTGTTTACCAACGAAGTCCGAATCGTGACTGGGAAACGACACGGGCGCGCTTTCAGACGAACGATCCGTGACATGCCGGCCGACTGGACCGAGCAGGAGCGCCTGAATCCTGATGTGCACCAAACCCGGCAGAGCTACGCCATTGTGCAGGGCGAGGCACGCCCGGAGGCGAAAATATGTTGCCTTGCCTGACTGATTGGTGCGGTCGAGAAGACTCGAACTTCCACGGGCTTTCGCCCACAACGACCTCAACGTTGCGCGTCTACCAATTCCGCCACGACCGCTAAATCATCGAGGCGAAGGCCGCTTTCGCGGGCTGCCCCGGGGGGGTAGGAGCGGGCCATTAGCAAAGGGTCGGGGGGGCTGCAAGGCCTCTCTCGGGTAAACTTGCGACATATGTCCCGAAGTTGACTGTACTAGGCATTTCGCCGGATTGCGCGGCGGAGCCGGAAGGCGCTCATCATGGCCCATGTTGGCGTTGCCTTCCTTGCTGCTGGCCGCGAGTCTGGCGCCGGTCGTCACGGCGGAGTCTGCGGCGCCTCCGCCCGGAAGGGCAGTGACGGTCGTGCGCGCCCAGGCCGAAATCCTGCGGGCCGAGCGGGCACAGCCCCGGCCCGAGCGCGGCGGGCTTGAGCGCAAGGTCGCCCGGGGTGCCGACGGGCAGGTGCAGGTCGAGTTCGAATGAGGCCCGGTCTGGCGGCCGGTCCGGATCAGCCCGGCTTCCAGCCGAACTTGGCGCGCACTGCTGCCTTGGGGACCGGGACCAGCGCCTCGTTGATCTGGACGCTTTCACCGGGGGCCAGCACGCGCTTGGGTGCCCGGATCTCGGCCAGGTAGACCTGGCGATTGCGGCTGTCGAACAGCACCACCAGAATCGCCGGCACGCTGCGCGAGGTGGAGGCGGTGTTCGTCACCGTACCGCTTACCCCGAAGAACCAGGAATTGTCCGGCAGCTGCCGCCGATCCTGCTGCTTGGCTGGAAAGTCCAGCTTGAGCCCGGGCTGGGCTTCCGCGAACAGCGGGCGGGCAAAGGGCATCCAGCTGGGCAGGCCGTACCACGCAGTGGCCCCGACTGCGCCCAGCGCCGCGAGCGCGAACAGGATTGCGGCAATGGTCCACATCCGGGCCGGATTGCGGCGGGGACGGAACGGCGGTTCGTGCGCGAAACTGGAATAGTCGCCGCCGTCATCCAGCCGGGCGCGTTCGAAGCCGGGATCGACATAGACCGGAGGCGGAGGCGGGGGCAGCGCCTCTTCCGGGGGCAGTGTCTCTTCCGGTTCGGGCGCTGCCACGGGCCGCGCAACAGGAGGCGGCGATGCTTCAGGTTCCGGATCGGGCTGCTGCGGAACTTCCACGGCAGCAGGAGGCTCGACCGGGGCGGGGCGGACTTGCCCGCTCACCGATGGGGGAGGGATTTCCACGGCAGGAGCGACCGACTCCACGGGAGGAGCGGTGCGCTCCGCCAGTTCCGGGCCTTCCTGATACCAGCTGTGCCGGCACTTGGCGCAGCGCACGGTTCGCCCTTCAACGCCGATCGCCGTATCGGGGACGACATAGCGTGTCGCGCAGGCGGGGCAGGCGATGATCATGCGCATACGTTAAACATGTTGCAGTGCATCGCGGCAAGCGCCAGCACGCCACACAAAGCCGCCAATCCCCTTTTTTCCACATGGATTGGCCGCTATAGCCGCCTGGCACGATGCACCTTGCTGGATTGACCGCCCTTTCATGACCCGCGCCCGATGACCAGCACCGCCGATGGCGAGATCGTCCACTTCGAGAACGTGGGGCTGCGCTATGGCAGCGACCGCGAAGTGCTGAGCGATGTTTCCTTCACCTTGTTTCCGGGCAGCTTCTACTTTCTCACCGGCGCCAGCGGCGCGGGCAAGACTTCGCTGCTGAAGCTGCTGTACCTTGCGCAGCGCCCTTCGCGCGGGATGATCCGGATGTTCGGGACCGACGCGATCACCATGCCGCGCGAGAGCCTGCCCCTGCTGCGGCGGCGGCTGGGGGTGGTGTTCCAGGATTTCCGGCTGGTGCCGCACCTGTCCGCCTATGACAACGTGGCCCTGCCGCTGCGCGTTGCCGGGGTGAGCGAGCGCGATCTGGCCAAGCCCGTTGCCGACATGATGGAATGGGTCGGCCTGACCGAGCGGATGCACGCGCGGCCCGCCCAGCTTTCGGGCGGCGAACAGCAGCGTGTCGCCATCGCCCGCGCGGTGATCGGCCGGCCCGACATGCTGGTGGCCGACGAGCCGACGGGCAACGTCGATCCCGACATGGCGATCAAGCTGCTGCGCCTGTTCGAGGCGCTCAACCGGCTGGGCACGACCGTGGTGGTGGCCACCCACGATCTCCACCTGCTCAAGAAGGTGCCCGATTCGCTGATCATGCGGCTCGACAAGGGGCGGCTGGCCGATCCCACCGGCGCCCTGCGTTATCCGCCCCGGCCCAGCATGGCCAGGGTCTGAGCCATGGCGCGCAAGCTCCCTTCCGTTCTGCCGGGCGCACTGACGCGCGGCTGGCGCTCGCTGTCGGGCGGGGATGACCTGCTGGTCCAGCAGGGGCGCCTGGCCGGGCCGATGCCCTGGGTCATCGCGATCATGGTGGCCCTGACCGTGATCGCGGCGGCTGCGGGCCTGGCGCTTGCCAATACCGCGCGGAATGCGGCGGACGAGCTGTCGGGCGGGATCACGGTCCAGGTGATCGAGGCCAACCCGGTCGAACGCGCGCGCCAGGCCCAGGCTGCGGTCCGGGTGCTGCGGGAAACGCCCGGGGTGGCTTCGGCCCACGCTGTCTCGCAGGCCGAGGTCGATCGGTTGATCGAGCCATGGCTGGGCACCCGCGCGGCGGGGGACGAGGACATTCCGGTGCCGGCGCTGGTCGATGCGCGGCTGCGCGATCCGGTCGACGGCGAGACGCTGGGGGCGATGCGGCGGCTGGTCCGCCAGGTCGCCCCGGCGGCGCGGGTCGATGCGCAGTCGAGCTGGCTGGGGCCAGTGTTCGGCGCGATCGATTCGCTGCAATGGCTGGCCCTCGCGCTGGTCGGCCTGCTGGCCGGGGCGACCTGCGCGGCAGTGCTGCTGGCGGTCCGGACCGCGCTGGGCGCCAACCGCGACACGATAGAGATCGTCCACCTGCTGGGCGGGACCGATGTCCAGATCGCGCGGATATTCCAGCGCTCCGTCGGGTTCGACGCGGCGGGCGGCGGAACGCTGGGCCTGGCGCTGGGCCTCGCCGCGGTGCTGCTGCTGGGTGAACGGTTCGCCGGACTGGGGGCGGGGCTGGTCAGTGGCGGCGCTCTGGGCTGGGCAGACTGGCTGCTGCTGGCGCTGATCCCGCTGGCCGGGGTGGTCCTGGCCATGGTCACCGCGCGCCTCGCCGTGACCCGCGCGCTGCGGCGGATGCTGTGAGCGACGGTCGCGGCCTGCTGCGGCGCCTTGCCTCGGTCCTGCTGCTGGGCTGGGTGCTGGGCTTCCTGTGGTTCGCGGTGATGCTGCCGCAGCCGGCCAGGGGGCAGCGGACCGATGCCGTGGTCGTGCTGACTGGCGGCAAGGGCCGGATCGACCGGGCGCTGCTGGCGCTGGACAAGGGCTGGGCAGACGAACTGCTGGTTTCGGGCGTGGACCGTGACGTCAGGCCGCACGAATTCGCGCTGCAATACAAGGTCGCCGCCGCCCGCATGGCCTGCTGCGTCACCCTGGGTTTCGAGGCGGTCGACACGCGCTCCAACGCGCTTGAAACCGCGCGCTGGATGGCGCGCGAGAAGGTTGGCACGGTGCGGCTGGTCACCAGTGATTGGCACATGCGGCGCGCCGCGCTGGAACTGCGCCGCGCCGCGCCCGAGGGAGTGACGATCGTCGAGGATGCGGTGCCCTCGCAGCCCAGCTTCAAGATCCTGTTCCTGGAATACCACAAGTTGCTGGCGCGCCTGCTGGCCCGTGCGGTAGGGGCGGGATGATGGCCCGTTTGCTTGATATTCCGCGCAGCCTTGCGTTCTACGCCGCCTTCTATGGTGGCAGCGTGCCGATCGTGCTCAGCGCGGTCGTGCTGCTGCTGCTGGGGTCCCAGCGCCGCTTCCGCATCGCGGTCCACGCCTGGTCGGGATGGCACCGGGTCTGCGCCCGGTGGCTGCTGGGCCAACGCTTGCGGATCGAAGGCGCCCTGCCCGAAGGCCCGGTCATGGTGGCGGTCAAGCACGAGAGCTTTTTCGAAGCGATCGACCTGCCGACCCTGCTGCCGCTGCCGGTGGTCTTCGCCAAGGCCGAACTGCTGCGCATCCCGCTGTGGGGCTTGGCCGGGGGGCGCTACGGGCTGGTCGCGGTGGAGCGCGACCAGGGCGCCAAGGCGCTGCGCCGGATGATCGCTGCGGCGAAGGAGCGGTCGGGCAATGGCGCCAGGCCGCTGGCGATCTTTCCCGAAGGGACGCGCGTGCCGCACGGGACGGCGCCGGAGCTGAAGTCGGGCTTTGCCGGGCTCTACAAGCTGCTGGGCCTGCCGGTGGTGGCAGTGGCGGTCAATTCCGGGCCGCTCTATCACCGTCTGTGGAAGCGCCCGGGCACGATCACCTACCGCTTTTCCGAAGTCATCCCCAGCGGCTTGCCGCGCGATGAAGCCGAAGCCCGCGTGCGCGCCGCACTGAATGCCCTGAACCCGGTCGATCCTGCGTGATCCCCAAGGAGGAACGCCGTGACCTGTTCGAAGTGCTGGGGCCAGGGCTGGTCACCGGCGCTGCGGACGACGATCCCAGCGGGGTCGGCACCTACAGCCAGGTCGGCGCGCAATTCGGCTATGGCATGGTCTGGACGATGGTGTTCGGGTTTCCGCTGCTCGCCTCGATCCAGGCGATCTGCGCGCGGATCGGGGCGACGACCGGCATGGGCATCGCCCAGAACCTCAAGACGCATTATCCGCCCGCGCTGCTGCGTCTGGTCGTGCTGCTGCTTCTCCTCGCCAATGTCATCAATCTCGGGGCGGACCTTGGCGCCATGGCTGCGGCGCTGGACCTGCTCGTTCCAGGACCGCTGCTGCTCTACACCGCCCTGTTCGGACTTGCCAGCGTCCTGCTGGAAGTGTTCGTCAGCTATGCCCGCTATGCCAAAGTGCTCAAATGGGCGACGCTTTCGCTGTTTGCCTATGTCGGCGTGGTATTCGTCGTTGACGTGCCGCTGGGCGAGGCGCTGCGCGGCACCTTTGTGCCCAGCTTCACCTTCGACCGTGACCATGCCATGGCGCTGGTCGCGATCTTTGGCACGACGATCAGCCCCTACCTTTTCTTCTGGCAGTCCGGGCAGGAGGTTGAAGAGCGCCACCGCCGCCATGTCAAGCCGCTGATGGTCAGCCCGCGCAAGGCCGGGGCAGAACTGGCGCGAATCCGCACTGACACGCTGGTCGGCATGGCCTTTTCGCAGCTTGTCGCGGTGTTCATCATCATCGCCACCGCAGCCACGCTCCACGCCCACGGAATCAATGACGTGACCAGCGCCGACCAGGCCGCCGAAGCGCTGCGCCCGATTGCCGGTGACCTGGCCTTTGCGCTGTTCGCCATCGGCATCATCGGCACCGGCATGCTCGCCGTGCCGATCCTGGCCGGGAGCGCGGCCTATGCGGTAAGCGAGACTTTCGGCTGGACCGAAGGGCTGGACCGCAAGCCGCGCGAGGCCAAGGCGTTCTACGGCGTGATTGCGCTGGCCACGCTGGGCGGGGTGGCGCTCAACTTCCTGGCGATCGACCCGATGAAGGCGCTCTACTGGGCCGCCGTGGTCAATGGCCTGCTCGCCCCGCCGCTGATGGTCGTGACCATGCTGATTGCCCGCAATCCCAAGGTGATGGGCAAGTTGACGATTTCGCGGCGGCTGGCCTTCGGCGGCTGGCTGTCGACGGCGGTGATGTGGATCGTCGCCGGGATCTTCCTGTTCAGCTGATGGTGCAACAATCTAGGCGATGTGATCAAGTACTTTCTAAGTAACTCTTATCATTTGAAGGTCGTGATATGTTCAAGCTAACATCTTGCGTCGCAGCCTTGCTTGTATTGGCGGCGTGTTCTCCCAGTGAAGGAGAACGTGCAGAGCGCGCATATGAGATGGTGAAGAAGACGGCACTTGATCGCAGTGACGTTTGTGCTGCCTCACGTAAAGCACGCGAAGCGTGGTTAGCCGAGGGCAACCAAGAGAAATATGAACTGGCTGATATTCGGGTCTACAGCGACTGTCAGCCATATTAAGTGATCTTGCTTCAGTAGTTTACTTCCCGTGATCGCTGCGGCCGAAGTCGGGCCGGTCGTCGTCCTGGCCTTGCTCGATGATCGAGCGGCGGATCGCGCGGGTGCGGGTGAAGTGGTCGAACAACTGCT
>CALMJG010000116.1 GCA_937864195.1 uncultured Novosphingobium sp. | reverse complement strand
AGTCGCACTGCGAACATCACATGGCGCCGATCACCGGCAAGGCGGCGATCGCCTATATGCCGCGCAACAAGGTGGTCGGCATTTCCAAGCTGGCCCGCGTGCTCCATGCCTTCGCACGCCGTCTCCAGATCCAGGAACGCCTGACCGCCGAGGTGGCGCAGTGCATCTGGGACAATCTTCACCCGCACGGCGTGGCCGTGGTGATCGAGGCCCAGCATGGCTGCATGACCGGGCGCGGGGTCAAGACGCCCGGCGTTTCGATGGTCACCAGCCGCCTGCTCGGCAGCTTCCTCGAGGATTCGCGCAGCCGCAAGGAAGTGCTCAGCCTGATGGGCTATTGAGCACCATCAGGTAATTTTCTTGCTTTTCGCTGCAACGCTCACTATCTGACCCTTCAACGATCGGCGAGCGGGCCTCGTCCCGCCGCAGTTCCGGGTAGCGTGAGGTCGGCGTTTCCACGCCAGACTTGCCTGGACTTACGGTCGCCGCAATCGCCTGAAGCCGCCTTTTTCACGCAGGGTCGCATCGAACGACACCTCGCTTCGCGTTGCGCAGACTGCTGCGTGCGCGCCGCTTCATATTGAGAGTTTCCCATGTCCTATTTTTCCGACCTTGGCCTTGCCGAGCCTTTGCTGCGCGCGCTTGAAGCCAAGGGCTACGCCGATCCCACCCCGATCCAGCGCCAGTCGATCCCGGCCCTGCTGGAAGGCCGCGACCTGATGGGCATTGCCCAGACCGGCACCGGCAAGACCGCCGCTTTCTCGCTGCCTTCGCTTCACCGCTTGGCCGCCAATCCCAAGCCGCGCAACAGCGCCGCCTGCCGGATGCTGGTGCTTTCGCCGACGCGCGAACTGGCTGCCCAGATTGCCGAGAACATGCGCGGCTATGCCAAGTTCCTGAACCTTTCGGTCCAGTGCGTGTTCGGCGGCATTCCCGTCGGCAAGCAGGCCCGCGCCCTGGTGCCGGGCTGCGACGTGCTGGTTGCCACTCCGGGCCGCCTGCTCGACCTGATCGACCAGCGCGCACTGACCCTGCGCCATGTCGAGATCTTCGTGCTCGACGAGGCCGACCAGATGATGGACCTTGGCTTCATCGTGCCGCTCAAGCGGGTTGCAAATCTGCTGCCCAAGGACCGGCAGAGCCTGTTCTTCTCCGCGACCATGCCCAAGGCGATCGCAGACCTGGGCAAGCAGTTCATTTCCAACCCGGTGCGCGTGGAAGTGACGCCGCAGGCCAGCACGGCCGAGCGGATCGACCAGTTCCTGACCTATGTGAACCAGTCCGAAAAGCAGGCCCTGCTGACGCTCAAGCTGCGCCAGGGGCTGGCCGACCAGTCGATCGACCGCGCGCTGGTGTTCACCCGCACCAAGCACGGCGCGGACCGCGTGGTGCGCCATCTGGCCACCGCTGGCGTCAACGCCGCCGCGATCCACGGCAACAAGAGCCAGGCCCAGCGCACCGCCGCGCTGCTTGCCTTCCGCAAGGGGTCTACCCCGGTGCTGGTCGCGACCGACATCGCCGCGCGCGGGATCGACGTTTCGGGGGTGAGCCATGTGTTCAACTTCGAAATGCCGAACGTGCCCGAACAGTACGTCCACCGCATCGGCCGCACCGCGCGCGCCGGGGCGGACGGCATCGCGATCAGCTTCGTCGCTCCCGATGAAAAGCCGTACTTGCGCGATATCGAACGCCTGACCGACGTGAAGCTGATGCCTCAGCCGCTGCCCGAGGACTTCCAGAAGGAAGCTGCCCGCCTGCCGCTGCCGGTGCGCAAGCCGGCCGAAATGATCCAGGACGCCCGCCGCGACGAGCGCGATGCGCGCGGACGGGGCGGCGCCGGTGCAGGCGCCAAGCGCGGCGGCAATTCCGGCCGCAACGGGAACCGTGCTCCGGGTGGGCAGGGCCGTGATGGGCGTTCGCGCGATGCGCACCTGCGCATTGACCGCGATGCCGCCGCACCGCGTAGCACCTGGGCGCCGGCGATCTCTCCGGACGAGCGCGGCGACCGCACGGAACGCACCGAACGCACCGGCGATCGCCGTCCTGCCGCGGGTCAGCCGCCGCGCCGCGATGCCCGGAGCGCTCCGCGCGGCGAAGGCCGTCCGGTTCGTCAGGGCGAAGGCGGTCAGCCGCGCCGCTCCGAACCGCGCGGCGATGGCAGTCGTGCCCCGCAGCGCGGCGGCGGCGATCGCCGCAGCTTCAGCGGGCGTGGTGGCGGGCAGGGGCGCTAATCGCCGCCTGCCATACCGGCCATGAAAAAGGCCCCCGTGTCAGCCGACACGGGGGCCTTTTTGCCGTTCAGGTCCGAGAGATCAGAGCTGTTCAAGCATGTATTCGGCCGAACTGACCTTGAATTCGCCCGGTCCTTCGACGTGGAGCTGTTCGACCACGCCGTCGTTGACCACCATCGAGAAGCGCTGGCCGCGCTTGCCCAGGCCAAATCCGCTGCCGTCCATGGTCAGGCCCAGGGCTTCGGCGAAATCGCCGTTGCCATCGGCCAGCATGGTGACGTCGCTTGAACCGGCGGCCTTGTTCCAGGCGCCCATCACGAAGGGATCGTTGACCGCGGTGCAGGCGATCTCGTCGATCCCCTGGGCCTTCAGGTCTGCGGCCTTTTCGACATAGCCCGGCAGGTGCTTGGCCGAGCAGGTCGGGGTGAAGGCCCCCGGAACCGAGAACAGCGCCACGCGCTTGCCCTTGAAATAGTCCGCCGACTGGACCGCTTCCGGCCCGCTTTCGCCGGGTACAACCAGCTTCACGTCGGGCAGCTTGTCGCCAACTGCAATGGTCATCGCTTGTCTCCTGTCTTCGCACCACTTGCGAATCTGTCGCAGGATATAGGAACGCAGGCGCCGGCGGCAACGCCCCGCTGTGGGGAATTTCGTTTTGCGGCTGGGTCATGGCCAGCAGCGCAGGGGATATAAAGATATCGTTATGTTTGCTTCCCGGGCGGCAAGCAGCTAAGGGCGGATCCATCCAAGGTGCCGCCCCGCTTGCGTCCGGGCCGGCCTCCGCTGCTTTTTCAATCAGGAGTTTGCCCGTGGCCACTGTGCTCGATGCCGCCAAGGACTATGTCATCGCCGATCTCGGCCTCGCCGACTTTGGCCGGGCGGAAATCGCCATTGCCGAAACCGAAATGCCCGGCCTGATGGCCCTGCGCGACGAATTTGGCGCCTCGCAGCCGCTGAAGGGCGCGCGGATCACCGGTTCGCTGCACATGACGATCCAGACCGCCGTGCTGATCGAGACGCTGGTCCACCTGGGCGCGGAAGTCCGCTGGGCGACCTGCAACATCTATTCCACCCAGGACCATGCCGCCGCCGCGATTGCCGCCGCCGGTATTCCGGTCTTCGCCGTGAAGGGCGAAACCCTGGCTGAATACTGGGACTATGTCGGCTCGATCTTCGATTGGGACGATGGCACGGGCCGCACCGCCAACATGATCCTCGACGATGGCGGCGATGCCACCATGTTCGCGCTGTGGGGCGCGCGGCTTGAAGCCGGGGACACCATGCCCGAGCCGGCCAATGCCGAAGAGATCGAGTTCCAGCGCGCGCTGAAGGAATTCATCAAGCGCAAGCCGGGTTACCTCACCATGTCGGTCGCCCACATCAAGGGCGTGTCGGAAGAGACCACCACCGGCGTTCACCGGCTCTACCAGATCGCCAAGGACGGCAAGCTGCCGTTCCCCGCGATCAACGTGAACGATTCGGTCACCAAGTCGAAGTTCGACAACCTCTATGGCTGCAAGGAATCGCTGGTCGACGCGATCCGCCGCGCGACCGACGTGATGCTGGCCGGCAAGGTCGCCTGCGTCGCCGGTTTCGGCGATGTCGGCAAGGGCTCGGCCGCTTCGCTGCGCCAGGGCGGCGCGCGCGTGATGGTCACCGAAATCGATCCGATCTGCGCGCTGCAGGCGGCGATGGAGGGCTATGAAGTAGTCACCATGGAAGAAGCCGTGACGCGCTGCGACATCTTCGTCACCGCCACCGGCAACGAGGACGTGATCACTGCCGAGCACATGAAGGCGATGAAGCCGATGGCGATCGTCTGCAACATCGGCCACTTCGACAGCGAAATCCAGATTTCCGCCCTGTCGAACTACAAGTGGACCGAAGTGAAGCCGGGCACCGACCTGGTCGAATTCCCCGACGGCAAGCAGATCATCGTGCTCGCCAAGGGCCGCCTGGTGAACCTGGGCTGCGCCACCGGCCACCCCAGCTTTGTGATGAGCAGCAGCTTCACCAACCAGACCCTTGCCCAGATCGAGCTGTTCACGAAGAACGCCGACTACGAGAACAAGGTCTATGTCCTGCCCAAGCACCTGGACGAAAAGGTCGCGGCGCTGCACCTCGAAAAGCTGGGGGTGAAGCTCACCACCCTGTCGAAGAAGCAGGCCGACTACATCGGCGTGCCCCAGCAGGGGCCGTTCAAGCCGGAACACTACCGCTATTGATCAGCACCTGATCGCGGCCCGGGGTCGCGTGGAGGGCCGGATGGGCATAGCGTCCGTCCGGCCCTTGCCATTCCCGGCCCCGGCGCATAGCTGAATGCGATGACGCTTTCCCCCATCGCCATGGTGCTGCTGGGCCTGCTACTGGCGGCCTGGACCGTTGCCGCGGCCTGGGCGGTGCTGTGGGCGCGCGGGCGGGAGCGTCGGGCCGAGGCTGCCCAGCGCCATGTCCGGCGGCTGGGGCGGATGGTCGATGAAAGCCCGGCGCTGCCCCTGCTGGTGCGGGCCGATGGCAAGATCGAGGCGCCGCAGCGGCTGGCCAACTGGCTGGGGCTCGATGCGGTTCCGCAGTTCCTGACCGAGCTTGACGGCGGGCGGATCGACGGCGGGGGCGGGGGCCTGACCACCGAGCAACTGGCCGAACTGACCGAGGCGGTGCGCCGCACCCAGCGCACTGCTGCGCCGTTCCGGATGGTCGCCACCCCGCGCGGTTCGAAGCGCAGCCTGGCCCTGCGCGGACATCTGGCCGATCCGCAGGTTTCGCCGGGCGGCGCGGCGCTGGTCTGGGTGTTCGACTTTTCCGACAGCGAGAGCGAACTGGTGCAGCTGCGCGCCGATGCCCAGCGCGCGCGTGAGGATTTCGGCGCGCTGGTCGGCCTGATCGAGGCAGCGCCGATGCCGATGTGGTTTCGCGGTCCGGACGGAGCGCTGCGCCTGGTCAACCACGCCTATGTCGATGCGGTCGCGGGCCAGGATGCCGTGCAGGTGGTGTCCGACGGGATCGAGCTGGTGGAGCGGGTCGACGGGCTCACTGCCCGGCAGGTGGCGCTGCAGGCCGCCGCGAAGCACCTGCCGATCGAGCGGATGGTGTCGGCCACGATTGGTGGGCAGCGCCGCGCGCTCAAGGTCTCCGACCTCCCGCTGGGCGACGAGGGGATTGCCGGTTACGCCGTCGATGTCGAGGAAATGGAGGAAGTCTCGCGCTCGCTGCGCGCCTTCCGCGAGGCCCAGCGCACGATGCTCGACCAGCTTTCGGCAGGCGTCGCGCAGTTCGATGCCCGGCGGCAACTGACTTTCGCCAATCGCCCCTTCCAGCGGATCTTTGCGCTCAAGCCGGCCGTGATGCTCGATCCTCCGCCGTTCGAGCGGCTGCTCGATCTCGCGCGCGATGGCGGGCGGGTGCCGGAAGCCCGCGATTTCCCGGCCTGGCGGCGCGAACGGGCCGGATGGTTCCACGCCAGCACCCCGCAGGAGGAAACCTGGACCCTGGCCGATGGCACGCACTTGCGGATCGTCGCCCAGCCGCTCCCCGATGGCGGGATCATGCTGGTAGCCGAGGACCGGACCGAGCAGCTCCAGCTTTCCGCAGCGCGCGACACCCTGCTGCGGACCCGCACGGCGACGTTCGACAGCCTGTTCGAATCGGTCGCCGTGTTCGCGCCCGATGGTCGGATGCAGCTGTGGAACCGGCGGTTTTCCGTCGATTGGGGGCTCGATGCGGAGTTCCTCGACACCCATCCGCGGATCGAGACCCTGCTGGAACGCATCGGCGCGCGGCTGGCCAAGCCCGCGCGGGCCAAGGCGGTGGGCGATGCGGTGCGGGCGGCAACGCTCGATCGCCGGCAGACCGGCGGGCGCGCGGTGCTCGCCGATGGGCGGACGCTCGAATACGCGGGGGTGCCGCTGCCCGATGGCAATGGCCTGCTGACGGTGCTCGACATCACCGATTCACAAAAGGCCGAAGAGGCACTCATGCAGCGCAACGCGGCACTTGAGGAGACCGACGCGATGAAGACGCGGTTCCTCGCCACGATGAGCTACGAATTCCGCACGCCGCTCACTTCGATCGGCGGTTTTGCCGAACTGCTCCAGGCGGGTCTGGGCGGCGACCTGTCGGAACAGGGGCGCGAATATGTCCAGGCGATCCTCACTTCGGTCGGGCGTCTGGGGGAGCAGATCGAGAGCGTGCTAGACCTGTCGCAGAGCGAGGCGGGGCTGCTGCCGCTGGCCCGCGAGGAGATCGAACTGCTGCCCTTCGTCACCCGCCTGGTCGAGGACCGCGCCGCTGCCCTGCGCGAGGGCGGGCTCTCGCTCGACCTGCGCGGCACGAGCAGCGCAGGGCGGATCACTGGCGACAAGCGAAGGCTGGCGCGCGCGCTCGGTCACCTGATCGACAATGCCATCGCCGCGACGCCGCCTGGCGGGCGGATCCTGGTTGAACTGCGCGGCCTCAAGGATCGCGCGCGGATCGTCGTTTCCGACAATGGCCCCGGGATGGACGCACCCACGCTCGCCCGCGCGCTTGAGGGGATCAAGCCGGGGACCGACGGCCAGACGATCGAGCGCGGCCAGGGCCTGGGCCTGCCGCTCGCCCGGCAACTGATCGAGGCCCACGGCGGGACGCTGGAACTGCTGTCTGAGCCGGGGCAGGGCACCGCCGCGATCGTCGAGCTGCCGTGAACGTCCACCTGCCGGACCTTGCGGTGACGGAGGCCTTCGGACAGCGAATCGCCGCGCGTCTGCGCCCCGGCGACGTGGTGGCGCTGTCGGGCGGTCTGGGTGCGGGCAAGACCACGCTGGCCCGCGCGATCATCGCCGCGCTGGGGCATGACGGCGAGGTGCCTTCGCCCAGCTTCGCAATCATCGAGACCTACGATCCGCCGCAGGTCCGCCTGCCGCTGGTCCACGCCGACTTCTACCGGCTGGAGCGGCCGGAAGAGGCCGAGGAACTGGGGCTCGACCATTACCGCGAAGGCGCGGCGCTGGTGGCTGAATGGCCCGAACACGCCGGCGGCTTTGCCCATGAGCCCGCCTGCCTTGCGATCACTATCGAAACTGCGGAAACGGGCCGGATTGCCATTGTCGAGCCGGGGGCGGATTGGCTAGGGCGCTTGCCATGAGCAGCGATCTTCCCGCCGGCGTCGAAGCCTTTCTCGCAACCGCCGGCTGGAACGACGCCGTCATCGAACCGCTCGCGGGCGATGCCTCGTTCCGCCGCTATTTCCGCATCCGCCGGGGCGAGCGCACCGCGATGCTGATGGACGCTCCGCCCCCGCACGAGGATCCGCAGCCGTTCCTGCGCGCCGCCAAGTGGCTGGACGCGAACGGCCTGCGCGCACCGCACATCCTGGCCGAGGACGCCGCGCGCGGACTGGTGCTGCTGGAAGACTTTGGCGACGTCCGGGTGCGCGAATACCTCGACGAATGGGCCGAGGACGAACGCGCGGTCTACATGGCCGCGATTGACGCCCTGACCGAGCTTCACCGCCTGCCGCCGGGGCCGTTTCTCGACTATTCGATGCAGGAATACCTGCGCGAGGCGCGGCTGCTGGTCGATTGGTACTGCCCGGCGCAGAGCCTCTATGTCGACGGACCCGGCTATACCGCCGCGTGGGAAGCCGCGCTTAGCCCGATGCTGCCGCGCCAGCGTCCGGGGGTGACCGTGCTGCGCGATTACCATGCCGAGAATATCATGCTGCTGGGATCGCTCCAGAAGCAGGGCCTGCTCGATTTCCAGGACGCGCTGGTCGGCCACCCGGCCTATGACCTCGTCTCGCTGTTGCAGGATGCGCGCCGCGACGTCTCGCCCCAGCTTGAGGCGGAGATGTTCGATTACTACGTGACGCAAACCGGCGCGGGCAGCGATTTCCTGGCCGACTATGCCCGGCTGGGTGCGCAGCGCAACGCCAAGATCGTCGGCATTTTCGTGCGGCTGTGGAAGCGCGACGGCAAGCCCAAGTACCTGTCCTACATCCCGCGCGTCTGGGCCTTGCTGGAGCGCGATCTCGCCCATCCGGCGCTGGCTCCGGTCGCGGCCTGGTTCGATGCCAACATTCCGGCCGAGCTGCGCGAATCCGGCGGGGGGAGCTACGCGGCGTGAGCGGCAAGCCCCTGGTATCCGATACCGCGATGATCATGGCCGCAGGGCTGGGCAAGCGGATGCGCCCGCTGACCACGACCACGCCCAAGCCGCTGGTCCGCGTCGCTGGCAAGCCGCTGATCGACTATGCGCTCGATCACCTGGAGCAGGCGGGGGTGAGGCAGGCAGTGGTCAATGTCCACTACCTGCCCGAACAGGTCGAGGCCCACCTTGGCAATCGCGCCGTGCCCCGCTGCATCATTTCCGACGAGCGGGCCAGGCTGCTCGAAACCGGCGGCGGGATGGTCAAGGCGCAGGCCCTGCTGCCCGATCCGTTCTTCTGCGTGAACAGCGACAATGTCTGGCTGGACGGGCCGCGCAACGCGCTGCTGGAACTGTCGGACCGCTGGGATCCGGCGATCATGGACGCGCTGCTGCTGGTCGTGCCGCACCCGCGCGCGCACCATCACACCGGGCCGGGTGATTTCCACCTCGATGCCGCTGGCCGGATCACCCGCCGCAAGCCGGGCCGGGTCGCGCCCTATATCTACATCGGCATCCAGATCGTATCCCACCGCCTGCTGCGCGATGCGCCCGAGGGGGCGTTCTCCACCAACGTGCTGTGGCAGCGGGCGATTGAGGAAGGCCGCCTATACGGGCTGGTCCATACCGGTGAATGGTTCGAGGTCGGCACGCCAGAGGCCGTGGCGCCGACCGAGGCACGGCTCGCCGGTGGCTGAGCCCACCCGCCCGCAGGTCTATTCGATCGCCGCGCACCGCGGCTTTGCGGATGCGCTGGTGGCGGGCCTGATCCCGCGTTACGGCGAGGGCGAACTGGGCCTGGCCCGCCTGACCCTGCTGCTCCCCAGCCGCCGCGCCGAACGGATCGTGACCGAGGCTTTCGTGCGCCTGTCGGGCGGGGGGATGCTGCTGCCGCGGATGGCGGTGGTGGGCGATCTCGATCTTGACGAGGTGCTTGGGCCGCTGCTCGATCCGCTGGGCGCGGGCAGTGCTGTTCCGCCCGCCGCCGATCCCGCCCACCGCTGGCTGCGCCTGGCCGAATTGCTGCGCGAGGAAATGGGCAAGGACGCGCCCAAGGCTCCTGGCCTGCTGCGCCTGGCATTCGAGACCGGGCGGACGATGGACCGGCTGGCGGTGGAAGGGATCGCGCTGGGAGACCTCCTGACCGACCGGGTGGCCGATATCGTCGGCGAACTGGCCGACCACTGGCGCGAGAGCACCCGCCAGTTCGCGCGGGTTCAGGCGCGCTGGCTGGCGGAGCTTGCCCAGCGCGGCGAAGTTGACGCGCCCGAGCGGCGCAATGCCCTGTTCCTCCACGCGGCGGAGCGCTGGCGCGCGCAGCCGCCGCCCCATCCCATCGTTGCCGCCGGGATCACCAGCGCCTCGCCCGCGCTCGCCGGCTTGCTGCGGGTGGTCAGCGAATTGCCGCGCGGGGCGGTGATCCTGCCCGATCTCGACCTGTCGCTGGACGCCGAGGTGTGGGACGCGCTGGGCCACGCCGGGATCGCGCCAGGCCTGGGCGAGCCGCCCTTTGGCAGCCGCGATGCGGTGACCCATCCGCAATACCACCTGAAGCTGCTGCTCAACCGGATGGGCATCCACCGCGACGAGGTGGACCCCTGGCACCGCGCCGGCCTGTCCGCCGCGCCGCCGGAGCGCAGCCACGCGATCTCCAACCTGTTCCTGCCGCCCGCAGCCAGCGCCCGCTGGGTCGACCTGCCCGCCAATCGTCGACGCCTGTCGGGCGTGCGGTTGATGGAAAGCGCCCACCCGGGTGAAGAGGCCCAGGCCATCGCCATCCTGGTGCGCGAGGCGCTGGAAGTGCCGGAACGCCGCGTGGCCGTAATCACGCCGGATCGGGGGCTGGCGGGGCGGGTCATATCGCACCTCAGACGCTGGGGAATCCAGGCCGACGATTCGGCGGGGACTGCCCTGCCGCTCACCCCGGCGGGGCGGGTGCTGCTGCTGTTGGCCGAAGTGGTGGCCCAGTCGGCCGCGCCGGTGCCGCTGCTGGCCCTGCTGGGTCATCCGCTGGTCGCGGCGGGCGAGGGGCGTGCCGTTTGGCTCGACCATGTTCGCGCGCTCGACCTGCGCCTGCGCGGCCCGCGTCCCGCGCCCGGCTTGCCGGCCTTGCAGGCCGCCATCGCCCGGCTGGCGAAACGCGAGGGCAGCGAGGCGCTGGTCGAATGGTGGCAGGGCATCGAGGCAGTGCTGGCGCCGCTGCTCGATCTGTCAGGCGAAGTGCAACTGTACGAAGTGCTGGACCGTCTGGCCGCAGCGGGCGAGGCGCTGTGCGGAGAGGCGCTGTGGGGCCGCGCCGATGGCCGCGCGCTGGCGTCCTTCGTGGAGGAACTGCGCGGCGCGGCCGAAGCGGCGGGAACCCGGCTGACACCTGCCGACCTGCCCGCCGTGCTGCGCGATGCGATGGACCGTCAGGCCGTGCGTCCGCCGTGGGGCGGCCATCCGCGCATCGCGGTCTACGGCCTGCTGGAAGCGCGGATGAGCCGCGCCGACCTCGTCATCTGCGGGGGCCTTACCGAGGGCACCTGGCCCGGTTCGCCCGGCGCGGAACCTTTGCTGCCGCCCGCCGTGCTGCGCGCGCTGGGCGTGCCGGGCGGGGAATTCCGCATCGGCCTTGCCGCGCATGACCTCGCCGGGGCGCTCGGCGCGCCGCAGGTGGTGCTGAGCTGGGCGCGGCGCGACGAGGGCGGGCCGGTAATCCCCAGCCGCTTCGTGCTGCGGGTCGAGGCCATGCTGGGCGAGCTGGCCAAAGGTCACCGCGAGGTCGAGGCAGTCCAGTTGGCGCGCGAGATCGACAAGGGCAGCAAGGTGCCCGCCGCCGAGCGCCCGACGCCCGATCCCACCCGCGATCAGCGCGACGTGCCGCTGGCGGTCACCGCGCTCGACCGTCTGCTGGGCGATCCCTACCAGTTCTACGCCCGCGCGATCCTGCGGCTGCGGGTGCTCGATCCGCTGGACGCGGAACCGACCGCCGCGTGGAAGGGGACGGTCGTCCACAAGGTGCTGGATGAATGGCACAAGGCGGGTGGGCGCGCGGGCGAACTGCTGGCGCGGGCGAGCGAGGAACTGGCCGTGATGCAGGCCCATCCGCTGGTCCGCAGCCTGTGGTGGCCGCGCCTCGAACGTGCGCTTGAATGGATCGACGCGGAAATCGCCGCTCAGGCAAGCGATGGCCGGCAAGTGCTGAAGACCGAGATCAAGGGCGAAATGCGGGTGCGCGGCGTGCGCGTCCACGGGCAGGCCGACCGGATCGACCGGATGGGCGACGGCACGCTCGCCATCGTCGACTACAAGACCGGCGCGCCGCCCAGCCGCCGCCGGGTGAAGGACGGCTTCGCGCTGCAACTCGGCCTGATCGGCCTGATCGCGGCGGCAGGCGGCTTTCCGGATATTTCCGGCGATCCTGAATGGTTCGAATACTGGTCGCTCGCCAAGCGCCCGCGCACCGAGGGGGGCGTGTTCGGTTACACTTTCGCGCCCTTCAAGACCGACCGCGCCGACGGGCTGGAGCGCGAGGATTTCCTCGATGCCAGCGCCGCCAAGCTGGACGAGGCAATCGCCCGCTTCATCCTGGGGGACGAGCCCTTCGCCGCCAGCCTCCAGCCCGACCTTTATGGCTACAATGAGTACGACCAGCTGATGCGGCTTGACGAATGGCAGGCGCGCGGGCGCAGCGATGGGGGGGCGGCATGAGCGGCAAACGGCTCTTCCCGCTGACCGGCGAACAGCAGCCCGCAGTCGATCCGCGCGAGGTCGTGTGGCTGTCCGCCTCGGCCGGCACCGGCAAGACCCAGGTGCTTTCCGCGCGCGTGCTGCGGCTGTTGCTCCAGCCGGGGGTCAACCCGTCCGAAGTGCTGTGCCTCACCTTCACCAAGGCCGGCGCGACCGAGATGGCGGCGCGGATCAACGAGGTGCTGGCCCGCTGGGTGCGTCTGGGCGAAACGGAGCTTGCGAAGGAACTGGGCGCGATCGGCGCAGACATCGGCCCCGATACCCTGGCCCATGCCCGCACCCTGTTTGCCGCCGTGCTCGATTGCCCGGGCGGGGGCCTCAGGATCGATACGATCCACGCCTTTGCGCAGTGGCTGCTGGCGGCATTCCCGCACGAGGCGGGCCTCGTCCCCGGCACCAAGGCGATGGAGGACCGCGACCGCGACCTGCTGCTGCGCGAAGTGCTGGCGGGCCTGCTGGTCGAGGCGGAGCGCGGCAACGACGTCGCCACGCTCGATGCGCTGGCCCAGCTTTCGATCCGGCTCGGCCCCGATGCGGTCGAGGGCTACCTGCTGCGCTGCGCCGAAGCGCGCGAGGCGTGGGAAGGCCCCGGGGCATGGCAGGCGCCGATGCTGCCGCGCGTCCATCAGCTGCTGGGCCTGCCGAGCGATGCCAGCGCAGCGGACCTTGCCCCGCTGTGCGGCGATGACGCGTTCGATGGCGATGCACTGGAATGCCTCCATTCCGCCTACCGCCAGTGGAGCGCCGCCAGCGCGAATGCCCCGCGCGAAGCGATTGCGACGTGGCAAGCGGCGGATGCAGACACGCGCCTTGGCCTGCTCGATACGCTCTACGATGCGCTGTTCACCAAGGAGGATAACCTTCGCAACCTGCGCTACCTCGCCAAGTTCGAGGAACACTTTGCCGAGGCGGGCGAGGCGGTGCGCCAGTGCCTGATGGCGGTGCGCGAGCGGCGGGCGATGCTGGAACTTGCGGCATTCCTCGCCCCGGTGCTCGAACTGGGCGGCAAGTTCGCGCGGATGTGGGACGAGGCCAAGCTGCGCGGCGGCTACATCGATTTCGACGACCAGATCCGCCGCGCCGCCGCCCTGCTCGACAAGTCACATCTGGCCGACTGGATCCGCTACAAGCTCGACCGCCGCTTCGATCACGTGCTGGTGGACGAGGCGCAGGATACCAACGCCGCGCAGTGGCAGATCATCTTCGCGCTGACCGGCGATTTCTTCGCGGGCGAGGGCGCGCATGGCGACAAGCTGCGCACCCTGTTCGTGGTGGGCGACTACAAGCAGGCGATCTTCCGCTTCCAGGGCACCAGCCCGGAGAACTTCGAGGCCGCGCGCCAGCGCGTCCGCGCCGCTATGCAGGGGATCGCCGGCAACGTCCTGGCATTTGATCGCCGCGCGCAGGCCCGCAGCTTGCAGGAACTGGGCCTTGGCACCAGCTTTCGCACCGCCCAGCCGATCCTCGAATTCGTCGACATGGCGATCGGCCGGATCGGCGCGGAAAGCCTGGGGCTGACCGATCCGAAGGTCGAACATGCCGGCGAGGATCGCCCCGGCCTCGTCTCCCTGTGGCGCGTGGTCGGCGAAGCGGCAGACCAGGAAGAGGCCGACGACGAGGGCGAGGAATCCTGGCTTTCGCGCTCCGACCGGCAACTGGCCGACAAGCTCGCGCGGCAGGTGCGCCACTGGATGGACCACGGCTACGCACTGGAAAAGGGCACCAGGCGCCGCGCCCGTCCCGGCGATGTCATGGTGCTGGTGCGCAAGCGCAAGGAACTGGCCGGGCTGATCGTCGCGCGGCTCCACGCCGCCGGGGTGCCGGTGGCGGGGGTGGACCGCCTGCGGCTTGCCGCGCCGCTCGCGGTGCGTGATCTGATGGCGGCGCTGCGGTTCGCCGCCCAGCCGCTCGACGATCTCAACCTCGCCTGCCTGCTGGTTTCGCCGCTGATCGGCTGGAATCAGGATGAGCTGCTGGCCCACGGCTACCGCGCCGAGGGCGTGCCGCTGTGGAGCCACCTGCGGCGTCAGCGCGGCGGGGTGGTGGACACGGCCATGGCCCGGCTGCTCGAACTGCTGGCCCGCGCGGACTACGATACGCCGCAGGACCTGCTCCACTGGATCCTGGTCGGGCCGTGGCAGGGCCGCCGCGCGCTGGTGGCGCGGCTGGGGCACGAGGCGAACGATCCGATCGACGAACTGCTCAACGCCGCCAGCGCCTTTGCCGCCAACGAGGTGCCGAGCCTCAATACCTTCATCCGCTGGTTCGACGCGGGCGAGGGCGAGCTCAAGCGCGAGGCCGGGCAGGCGGCGGACGAGGTGCGGGTGATGACCGTCCACGGCTCCAAGGGCCTGCAGGCGCCGATCGTGATCCTGGCCGATGCCGCCGACGATCCCGACAAGTCGCGTCCCAGCCCGCTGGAACTGGCCGACCCGCTGGACCCGGCACGGCTGATCCCGCTCCCGGCGCTGGGCAAGGGCGAAAAGCTGGGCCGCATCGCCGAGGCCGAGGCCCGCGCCAAGGCGGAGGAGCGGCAGGAACATTGGCGGCTGCTCTATGTCGCCATGACCCGCGCCGAGGAAGCCCTGTTCATCGCCGGGGCGCTGAGCGGGCGGGAAAAGGCCCCCGCGCCCGACAGCTGGTATGCGCGGCTGCAAGGCCTGTTCATGGAAGACGAGTGGATCGACGATCCGCTGTGGGGCGCGCGGCTGGAACACGGCGCCGCGCCGAGCGATGTTCCGGCGGCCAAGGCGCCGGAATCCGGCCGCCTCGCGCTGCTGCCGCCGTGGCTGGAAACGCCGGTCGCCGCCGAGCCGCGCCCGCCGCGCCCGCTCGCGCCCTCGTCACTGGGCGAGGAACTGTCGCCCGATCCGCCGCTGCCGCCCGGTGCGCGCGCGCAGGCCGCGCGGCGCGGGGTCTTGATGCACAAGCTGCTGGAACGCCTGCCCGATGTTCCCGCGGCCGAGCGCAAAACGGCGGCGCAGGCCTGGCTGGCGCGTTCGGCCGCCGACCTGGCTGCCCCGGCGCGTTCGGAGATGACCGAGGCGGCGCTGGCGGTGCTTGGACACAAGGCCTGGGCCGACCTGTTCTCGCCCGCCGCGCTGGCCGAAGTGCCGATCGCCGCGACGGTCGGCGGGCAGGTGATCGCCGGGACGATCGACCGCCTGCTGGTGGAGTCTGCGCGCATCCGTCTGGTCGATTTCAAGACCGCGCGGCGTCCTCCCGCCGGGCTGGACGAAGTGCCGGTCGCGATCCTGCGGCAGATGGCGGCCTATGCCGCCGCGCTGGAAGCGGCCTATCCGGGCCGCACGGTGGAGGCCGCGCTGCTTTATACGCAGGTGCCGATGTTGCTGGAAATTCCGGCCGATCTGCTGGCCGTCCACAAGCAGGCATTGACCGCAGCGCAGGAATCCTTTTGACCCACGGCGATTGCCAAAGGCCCCGCGCGGCCTAGATTGACAGACAGCAATTCAAGGAGATTCCCATGGCCACCAAAGCCGTCACCGATGCCAGCTTCGCCGCCGATGTGCTCGGTTCCGACAAGCCCGTCCTCGTCGATTTCTGGGCCGACTGGTGCGGGCCGTGCAAGATGATCGGGCCGTCGCTGGAGGAAATCAGCGATGAACTGGCCGATCAGGTGACGATCGCCAAGGTCGACATCATGGAAAACACCGACATCGCCACCAAGTACGGCGTTCAGTCGATCCCGCTGATGGTGCTGTTCAAGAACGGCGAGCCGGTCGCCCAGAAGCTCGGCGCCGCGCCCAAGAGCCAGCTCAAGGGCTGGCTGGAGTCAGTCCTCTAAGACAACCACTGCCGCAAAGTGGCCGGTGCCCCCATTCTCCCCTCCCGCTTGCGGGAGGGGAAATTGCCGATCGGCGGCTATGCGCCGAGCGTTTGCATCCGCCCGGCCAGCTCATCCCACAGGGCCGGACTGGCTGCACCCAGCAGCCCAGGCAGATGCGCCTCGTCCACCCGATACGCCCGTCCATCCGGCCGCGCCGCCTTGCCGCCTGCTTCATTCAGGAACAGCACCCCCGCCGCGTGATCCCAAGCGAGCGTCCGCTCGAAGATCGACAGGTCGTTCACCCCCAGCGCCAGGCGCGGCCATTGCTCCGCCGCGCAGCGGGGAATGTCGACCAGGCTATAGAATGGCGCAATCCCGCGCTTCACCGCCTCGCGCCGCTCCGGGTCCATGAAGACCAGCGAAATGGCGGCGATGGGCGGCTTTGCCCCGGTGGTGCGGGCCTGAACCCGGTCCTCGCCGATCCATGCGCCGTGGTGGCGATGGGCATGGCACAGTCGGCCCGACAGCGGATCGTAGATCCACCCCGCGACCGTCTCGCCCGCTTCGGCCAGGGACACCATGACGCCGAACGGCGGCTTGCCGGCGGCGAAGTTGTTGGTCCCGTCGAGCGGGTCGACGATCCAGCACAGCGCATCGCCCAGCCGGTCCAGCAGCGCGGGATCGGCATGGGCGGCTTCCTCGCCGACCAGCGCCGCCTCGGGCAGCAGGGCCGACAGGCCCTCGGCGAGGATCAGTTCGGCCTCCTCGTCCGCGATCGTCACCACGTCGTCCGCCGCCTTGGCGTCGATTTCGTGCGCGGAAAGGCTCTGGTAGCGCGGCAAGATCGCGGTCTCGGCCGCGCGGCGCATGATGCCTGCGACCTGTGCCGTCAGCCCTCGCGTCAAGAGCGGTAGTCCGCGTTGATCGAGATGTAGCCGTGGGTCAGGTCGCAGGTCCACACCGTGGCGCGGCCATCGCCCATGCCGAGGTCAACCTCGATCGAGATGTCCTGCCCCTTGAGGTGCGCGGCGACCGGCGCCTCGTCATAGTCGGGCAGCGGCTGGCCCTCCTTCGCGGCCCAGGTTCCGCCGAAGCCGATGGACAAGCGGTCGCGGTCGGCGGGCTCGCCCGCCTTGCCGACCGCCATGACGACGCGGCCCCAGTTGGCGTCCTCACCGGCGATGGCGGTCTTGACCAGCGGGGAGTTGGCGATCGACAGGCCGACCCGGCGCGCGCTGTCGTCCGAAACCGCGCCGCTGACGGTGACGGCAATGAACTTTTGCGCGCCTTCGCCGTCACGCACGACCAGGTGGGCGAGCTGGCGGCAGACGTCCTCCAGTGCGGCGGCGAAAGCGTCGGCACCGGGGCAGCCCCCGCAGTTGATCTGCTGGTTGCCCGCCTGGCCAGTGGCGAAAGCCAGCACGGTATCGCTGGTGGAGGTGTCCGAATCGACCGTGATGCAGCTGAAGGTCCGCTGGTTCGCAGCTGACAACAGTTCCTGAAGGTATCCCGGCGCAATCGCGCAATCGGTGAAGATATAGCCCAGCATGGTCGCCATGTCGGGCGCGATCATGCCGCTGCCCTTGATGATCGCGGCCAGCGTCACGGTCTTGCCGCCGACCACGGCTGTGGCCATCGCACCCTTGGCGAAGGTATCGGTCGTGCCGATGGTGTTGGCGGCCTCTTCCCAACTGCACGGCTCGGCGGTCAGCGCGGCCTCGATGCCGGCCTTGGCCTTGTCCTTGGGCAGGGGCAAGCCGATCACCCCGGTGGACGAGACGAAGACCTGTTCCTGCGGGCAGCCCAGCTGCCCGGCGACCTGCGTCATGATCGCTTCCACCGCCTCGCGCCCGCGATAGCCGGTGAAGGCGTTGGAATTGCCGGCATTGACCACCAGCGCCCGCGCTCGCCCCTGCTTCACATTGGCGCGGCCGAGTTCAACTTCGGACGAACAACACACGTTGCGGGTGAACACGCCCGCCACGGCCGTGCCTTCGGCCAGTTCGACATAGGTCAGGTCGCAGCGGCCCCAGTCCTTGTACCCAGCGCGGGCAACGCGCGGAGTTACCCCGGCAATTGCGGGCAGGGCGGGGAAGGGGCGGGCGAGCGGGGATACATCGTGGGCCATATCCCGCGCCCTAGCCTTCCCGGCAGGGTTTTTCTAGTTCCCCAGCTTCACCAGCGCGGTCGGCCCGGCGGTGGTGCGCGCATTTACCTGCCATTCCAGGCGGCTGCCGGTCGGTCCGGCAACCGGGCCTTCGTCGGTGTTGTTGGCCAGGATCTGCCCGTCGGTGGTGAGTGTGAAAGTGCCTTCCAGCACCGGCAGCTTGGGTGCGTCCTTGCCTTCGCCGCCCTTGTCCGACATCGCGCCCAGCGCCGCAAGCTGCGCGAAGCTGTTCATGCCGCCGCCACTGCCGGCGGGGCCAAAGCCCGGCGCGTCGATTCGCACCGTGCCATCGGCGCGGCGGTTCACCATCACGAAGGGGTTGGCCATCGGGAAGCGCTCGATCGTGGGGAAGGCAAAGTCGTGGTCGATCCGTCCGGCAATCGCGAAGTCGACGACGTACATCCCATCGCCCTTGTAGACCACGCTCTTCCACCCCGCCTGGCGGCGCAGGCGGGATGCGAATTCCTCGGCGGCCCTGGGGTCGGAAGGGTCAATGCCGCCCATCATGGCCTTGGCCATTTCGGCGTCCTTCTTGTCCTTCTCGGCCTTCGCGGCGCGCTGGGTTTCCCAGTCGGACTTCTGCTGGGCGAGTTCGTCTGCGGTGCAGGGCCGCTCGTCCATGCTGTCGTCTTTGGTGCAGGGCTGGGCTTCCCACTCCTTCGCCGCATCGGCCTTCGCGCCCATCTCCGCCAGCTTGCTGAGCCCCAGCATGTAGATCTCGCCCTGGTAGGAATAGGCGAATCGTCCATCCTTGCGCAGGTCCAGCGCGGAGGTGAACTTCCCCGGCGAGATCAGGCAGGCGGCAAGCAGCAGGCTCAGGCCCGCGACCAGTCCGGCAGCGGCGAAGCGGCGAAGCGGCCTGGTCATTCGGCAGTCTCCCGGACGGCAATGGCATACAGCGCGATTGCGGCGGCGTTGGACACGTTGAGGCTTTCGATCGCGCTGCTGATCGGCAGGCGGGCCAGGGCGTCGCAGTGCTGGGTGATGTTGTGGCGCATCCCGTCGCCCTCGGCGCCAAGCACCAGCGCGACCGGCCCTGTGGGCAGCGCTTCGCCCAGCGTATGCTCGCCCGCGCCGTCGAGACCGATTCGCCAGTACCCGGCCTCGGCAATCTCCTCCAGCGCGCGCGACAGGTTCACCACCCGCACCCACGGCACCACTTCCAGCGCGCCCGAGGCGCTTTTTGCGACCGTGCCCGATTCGGGCGGGGCGTGGCGGTCCTGCGTGACGATCGCGCAGGCGTTGAAGGCGGCTGCCGAGCGCAGGATCGCGCCGACATTATGCGGATCGGTCACCTGGTCGAGCACGACGACAGGCCGCGCGGCATCGCCGTCCAGCACGTCTTCCAGGAACACGTCCTCCAGCGCGTCGCATTCCAGCACCAGCCCCTGGTGCGGCGCGTCGCGCGCGACGAGGCGGGCGAGATCGGCAGGAGAGGCCCATTCCACCGGGAAATCGCTCGGCAATTCGCCGTCGAGCGAGGCCACGCCTTCGCGCGTTGCCCACAGCTTGCGGTGATTGCGCTCAGGGTTCTTCAGCGCGGCTTCCACCGCGTGGCGGCCCCACAGCCGCACCGCGCCGGTGCTGGCCCGGCCCGAGCCGCGCCCGCCCTGCATCCGGCCCGCACGGCCACGCAGTGCGCGTGAGGGTTTGCTGTCATTTCGGCGGGTCATGTCAAGATTTCCTGTTTCATCGCCGCTCCCTGCCAGTCACCCCATTGACAGGCAAGACACTCTTCGGCATTGGCGCGCTTCCCTCGGCCGGAGCGGCCCTTCTGGGGCCATCGAAAGCGGGGCGACCCGCCACCGGCAAAGCAGGTGTGGACAGGTGGCCGAGTGGTTAAAGGCAGCAGACTGTAAATCTGCCCGCGCAAGCGTACGCTAGTTCGAATCTAGCCCTGTCCACCACCCTGCCTTCTTCCCCCGGCTTTCACGGCAGCAAAGCTTGTCCCAACCCGCCCGGGACACTAAACCGCCACGCCATGACCGAAATCGTCCCCGTCATTTCCGCCACCGGGCTCTACACGCCGCCGGACTCGATCTCGAACGAGGAACTGGTGGAGAGCTTCAACGCCTATGTCGCGCGGTTCAATGCCGATCACGCGGCAGAGATCGCGGCTGGGACGGTAAACGAATTGCAGCCCAGTTCCGCCGAATTCATCGAGAAGGCGAGCGGCATCAAGGCGCGCCACGTTATCAGCAAGGCGCCGATCCTCGACCCCGCGATCATGGCCCCGCGCTGGGCGGAGCGGCCGAACGAGGAGATTTCGGTTCTCGCCGAAATCGGCGTTGCCGCCGCGCGCGATGCGCTGGCGCGGGCCGGGCGCGACGCGGCGGATGTCGATGCCGTGCTGTGCGCCGCGTCCAACATGCAGCGCCCCTATCCGGCCATGGCGATCGAGATCCAGGCGGCCTTGGGGATCGAGGGCTTTGCCTTTGACATGAACGTCGCCTGCTCCTCCGCGACTTTCGGAATCCAGACCGCCGCCGATTATGTGCGGGCCGGCCATGCCCGCTCGGTGCTGGTGGTCAGCCCGGAAATCTGCTCGGGCCACCTCAACTGGCGCGACCGGGACAGCCATTTCATCTTCGGTGATGTCGCCACGGCGGTGCTGGTGGAGGCGGTCGAAATGGCTCCGCCGCGGCATTGGGAAATCGTCGGAACCCGGCTGAAGACCGTGTTCTCGAACAATATCCGCAACAATTTCGGCTTCCTGAACCGGGCCACGCCTGAAACCGCGGGCGCGGCCGACAAGCTGTTTGTCCAGGAAGGCCGCAAGGTGTTCAAGGAAGTGGTGCCGATGGTCGCCGCCATGATCGCCGAGGAGGCCGACCGGCTCGGGCTGCAAGGCGCGCTGCGGCGGCTGTGGCTCCACCAGGCCAACCAGGGAATGAACCGCCTGATTGCCCAGCGCGTGCTGGGGCATGAGGCCAACGATGATGAAAGTCCGACTGTGCTCGATACCTATGGCAATACCTCAAGCGCGGGTTCGATCATCGCGTTCCACCTCCACAGCGAGGATCTGGCGCCCGGTGACACCGGCGTGATCTGCTCGTTCGGCGCGGGCTATTCGGCCGGCACGGTCTTCGTGCGAAAGGTTGCCTGACATGGCCGGCGAAATTCTCGACAATCGCGGGCGCGGCGAAGCGGGCTGGCACTGGCCTGCGTTCCATCCGGAATCCCACAAGTTCGCGATTGCGGCGGCGATTGCCTGCGGGGCAGCGGCCTTCTTCGCGTGGGAAACGCTGGCCTGGCCGCTGGGCGCGCTGACCCTTGGCATCCTGGCCTTCTTCCGCGATCCACTGCGCGTGACGCCGCAGGGTGACAAGTACATCGTCTCCCCCGCCGACGGGATGGTTACGCTGATCCAGCAGGTCGAACCGCCGCGCGAACTGGTGCTGGATGACGGCACCGGGGCGCCCGGGCTGGAACCGCAGGTCGTCACGCGCATTTCCATTTTCATGAGCGTGTTCGACGTCCACATCAACCGCGCGCCGATCGGCGGCACGGTCCGCCGCGTGGTTTATATCCCCGGCAAGTTCATGAACGCGGGCCTCGACAAGGCGAGCGAGGAGAACGAACGCCAGCACCTGCTGATCGAGCGCGGGGACGGCCTGAAGATCGGTTTCACCCAGATCGCCGGCCTGGTCGCCAAGCGGATCGTGCCCTTCGTCAAGCCGGGTGACATGCTCGCCGCCGGTCAGCGGATCGGCCTGATCCGCTTTGGCAGCCGGGTTGATGTCTACCTGCCCGCCGGAACCGAGCCGCGCGTGCTGATGGGCCAAAAGATCGTGGCGGGCGAAACGGTGCTGGCGGAAATCGGCCAGCAGCCGCTGATCGAGGGAATCAGCCAGTGACCGACGAAGCGGGCCAGTCCGCGCGTGGGCGCCTGCCGGGCGGCCTCACGCTGCGTGCGATGGTCCCCAATGCCATTACGGCGGCCGCGCTCTGCGCAGGGCTGACCGGGATCCGCTTCGCAATTGCCGGGGAATGGGAAAAGGCAGTTCTGGCCGTGATCCTGGCCGGGATGCTCGATGGGATCGACGGCCGCATTGCGCGGCTGCTCAAGGCTCAATCGCGCTTCGGTGCGGAGCTCGACAGTCTGGCCGACAACGTCTCGTTCGGGGTTGCCCCGGCGCTGATCCTCTACCTCTGGTCGCTCCAGGACTTGCCGCGCCTGGGCTGGTTCGCGGCGCTGGCCTTCGCGATCGCTTGTGCCTTGCGCCTTGCCCGGTTCAATGCCCGGATCGACATGGCGGATGAGCCGCGCAAGGAGGCCGGATTCCTCACCGGGGTTCCCGCCCCGGTTGGCGCCGGCCTGGTGTTCCTGCCGATGTACCTGTGGTTCGTGTCGGGTATCGAGCTGCTGCGCAATCCGCTGCTGGTCAGCGGCTGGCTGGCGGCGATGGCCTTCCTGCTGATCTCCAGCGTTGCAACGCTCAGCTGGGGCAAGCTGCGGCCGCGCCGCCACGTGCGGCTGGAGATGATCGCCTTCTTCGGCCTGGTCGGCGCCGCCCTGCTGACCGAACCGTGGTGGACACTGGTTGCGATCTGCGTTGTCTACCTGGCGATCCTGCCGGTGGGCGTGGCCATGTACTGGCGGATCAAGCGGCAGCGCGCAGCCCGTCCGTCGCCGCCGGACCAGGACGGCGCTGCCTGACGGGAAGGGCGAGCACCTTGCCGCCATCCCTGATCACCACAGTTTCGATCACGCGGTAGCGATAGCCGCGCGTCGGCGGGCACTCGGCCAGCGCGCGGCGCAGCGGCGCGACCTGCTTCACCGCATGATGCAGCGAAACTCCGATGACCGCCGCGGCGAACAGGGCGCTGGAAACGAACGAGACGGCGAGGGCAAGGCTGAGCATCATGCGATTCCTCTTGTGCGGCAACCTGCGGACAGGCTGTGTATGACCTTGTGGATAACAGCGGGATGAGGTATTTCGTTCCCATTCCGTTCCAATGACGACTGTGTTCTATATTTGTTCCATCGCGTCAAGCGGCAAAATGCAGCGTCACGGAAATCCGTCGTCGGTCCCGGCCGATTTTCCGCTGGATTCCTCGCAGGGCCTCGTCTAAGGGCGCGCGGTCTGCGGGCGTATCTGCCGGTTCCCGGCGGTGCGTGACGCGCAGGCAAATCCACATGGGAAGCACTGACATACCGGTGCCGCAGCGGGCTGATCCGCACGGTTCCAGCTTCCCAGAGGTGAAACCGGAAAGGAATGTCCTATGGCGGCTCCTGTCGTCACCATGCAGCAATTGATCGAGGCTGGCGCCCACTTCGGCCACCAGACCCACCGCTGGAACCCGCGGATGAAGCCGTACATCTTCGGCGCCCGCAACGGCATCCACATCCTTGACCTGTCGCAGACCGTGCCGCTGTTCGCGCGCGCGCTGGACTTCATCGACGCCACTGTCCGCGCGGGCGGCAAGGTCCTGTTCGTCGGCACCAAGCGCCAGGCGCAGGATCCGATCGCCCAGGCGGCGCGCCAGTGCGGCCAGCACTACGTCAACCACCGCTGGCTGGGCGGCATGCTCACCAACTGGAAGACCGTCAGCACCCGTATCAAGCACATGAAGGCGCTTGAAGAGAAGCTGTCGGGCGACACCGCCGGCCTCACCAAGAAGGAAGTGCTGGACCTGACCCGCAAGCGGGACAAGCTGGAAATGTCGCTGGGCGGCATCCGCGACATGAGCGGCATTCCCGACGTGATGTTCGTGATCGACGCCAACAAGGAAGAGCTGGCGATCAAGGAAGCCAACGTGCTGGGCATCCCGGTCGTCGCGATCCTCGATTCGAACGTCTCGCCCGATGGCATCGCCTTCCCGATCCCGGCGAACGACGACGCTAGCCGCGCGATCCGCCTGTACTGCGAAGCCGTGGCCCAGGCCGCGACCAAGGGGCACCGCGAGGCCGTGGTCGATTCGGGTGTCGACATCGGCGCCATGGAAGAAGCCCCGGTCGAGCAGGCCGCCGTGGTCGAAGTCCCGGCCGAGGCAACCGCGACCGAGGCCTGAGGCCCGGTTGTCATATCATTGCAGGGTGCCGGGCGCATGCGTCCGGCACCCGTGATCATTCAGAAGGACCAGTTCAATGGCCTATACCGCCACTGACGTGAAGAACCTGCGCGAGCGCACCGGCGCCGGCATGATGGACTGCAAGAAGGCGATGGACGAGACCGGCGGCGACATGGAAGCCGCGGTCGACCTGCTGCGTGCCAAGGGCCTGGCTGCCGTCGCCAAGAAGTCCAGCCGCACCGCGGCCGAGGGCCTGGTCGGCGTTGCCGTTTCCGGCACCAAGGGCGTGGCCGTCGAGGTGAACTCGGAAACCGACTTCGTCGCCAAGAACGACCAGTTCCAGGACTTCGTGCGCAAGACCACCGAAGTCGCGCTGGGCGCAGCTTCGGATGACGTCGAGGCGCTGAAGGCGGCTGCCTATCCCGATGGCGGCACCGTTGCCGACAAGCTGACCAACAACGTCGCCACCATCGGCGAGAACCAGCAGGTTCGCCGCATGAAGACCGTTTCGGTCTCCAGCGGCCTGGTCGTGCCCTACATGCACAACGCCGCCGCGCCGAACCTCGGCAAGATCGGCGTGCTGGTCGCGCTGGAATCCGAAGCCGGTGCCGACGTGCTGGAGCCGCTGGGCAAGCAGATCGCGATGCACATCGCCGCTGCCTTCCCGATGGCCCTGTCGGCCGACGATCTCGACCCCGAAGTGCTGGAGCGCGAACGCAAGATCGCCCTTGAAAAGGCGACCGAGGAAGCTGCCAAGACCGGCAAGGAAATTCCCGCCGAGATCCTCGCCAAGCGTGCTGACGGCGCTGCCGCCAAGTTCGCCAAGGACAACGCGCTGCTCAGCCAGGTCTTCGTGATGGACAACAAGACCCCGGTTGCCCAGGTCGTGGAGGCCGCGGGCAAGGCCGCCGGCACCAAGATCGTGCTCAAGGACTACGTCCGCTTCCAGCTGGGCGAAGGCATCGAGAAGGTCGAATCCGACTTCGCGGCGGAAGTCGCGGCGGCTGCCGGCCTGAACTGAGCCAGACATCGTTTCGGGGATACCCGGGACGGCACGGAATCGGGGCGCGCCGCAGGGTGCGCCCCTTTTCGTTGCAGGCTGCGCGCAAATGCCGTGCAGGCGTGCTGAACGCCTGCTCTGTGCTTGGAATCATCGGGCCGAAAGTATAAGGCCCCCCAAACCCCTGCCGAGAGCGATATCCCGATCCATGAGCCAGCCCTGCTACAAGCGCATCCTGCTGAAATTGTCCGGCGAAGTGCTGATGGGCAGCCAGCAGTTCGGGATCGATCCCGAATTCGTGGCCGAACTCGCGCGCGAGGTGAAGGCGGCGAAGGATTCGGGGCTGGAAATCTGCCTGGTGATCGGCGGCGGCAACATCTTTCGCGGCATGGCCGGCGCCGCCAAGGGCATGGACCGCGCCCAGGCTGACTACATGGGCATGCTCGCCACGGTGATGAACGCGCTGGCGATGCAGAATGCGCTGGAACAGCTCGGCGTGCCGACGCGCGTCCAGTCGGCGATCGAGATGGACAAGGTGTGCGAGCCGGTGATCCGCCGGCGTGCCGAACGGCATCTTGAGAAGGGCCGGGTGGTGATCTTCGCTGCCGGCGTCGGCGCCCCCTATTTTACCACCGACAGCGGCGCTGCCCTGCGCGCGGCTGAGATGCGCTGCGATGCCTTGCTCAAGGGCACCAGCGTCGACGGGGTCTATGACAGCGATCCCAAGACCAATCCGGCGGCAAAGCGTTATGATACCGTCGATTACGGCACGGTCCTGGCAGGCGATCTAAAGGTGATGGATGCCTCCGCAGTGGCGCTGTGCCGCGACAATTCGATTCCGATCGTCGTCTTCTCGATCCGCGAGAAGGGCAACCTTGCCCGCGTTCTCGTGGGCGAGGGCACGCAGACGGTCGTCCAGAAAGGAGCCTGAACCATGGCCAAGTACGACAAGGCCGATCTCGAGCGCCGCATGAAGGGCGCCGTCGAATCGCTCAAGCACGATCTCTCCGGCCTGCGCACCGGTCGCGCCAATACGGCGCTCTTGGAGCCGATCACGGTCGAGGTCTATGGCAGCCACATGCCGATCACCCAGGTGGCGACGCTGTCCGCGCCGGAGCCCCGGATGCTGACCGTGCAGGTGTGGGACAAGTCGAACGTGACGCCGGTCGAAAAGGCAATCCGCTCGGCCGGCCTGGGCCTCAACCCGATCAACGATGGCACGACCCTGCGCCTGCCGATCCCGGATCTCACCGAGGAACGCCGCAAGGAACTGGCCAAGCTGTCGCATTCCTATGCCGAGAAGGCCCGCGTCGCGATCCGCAACGTGCGCCGCGACGGGATGGACAATCTCAAGGCTGACGAGAACAAGAAGGAAATTTCGGAAGACGACCGCAAGCGCGGCGAGGCCGAGGTCCAGAAACTGACCGACGAAATCATCAAGGAAGCCGACGCCATCGCGGCGCAGAAGGAACAGGAAATCCTCGGCAAGTGATCCGGCTGCGGGCCAGGAACGTGCGCGCCGGGGACTTGGGAGCGCAGGCGCGATGAGCAAGGCCCGCCACGTCGCCATCATCATGGACGGCAACGGCCGCTGGGCGAAAAAGCGCCACCTGCCGCGCGTGGTCGGCCACGAGCGGGGGGTCGAGGCCGTGCGCAAGCTGGTCCGCGCCGCGCGAGAGATGGGGCTGGAGGCGCTGACGCTCTACGCCTTTTCGACCGAGAACTGGCGCCGCCCGGAGGACGAGGTTTCGGCATTGATGGGGTTGCTGAAGCGCTACATCCTCGCCGACCTGGAAGAGTTCGTCACCAATAACGTGCGGCTGCGGATCATCGGTGACTACACGGTTCTCGCCCCTGACCTTGTTGCCCTGATCGAAGACGCTCTGGCCCGCACAGCGGGAAACGATGGCACCACGCTGGTGGTCGCGCTCAACTATGGCTCGCAGGACGAGATCGCCCGGGCTGCCGCGAAGGCCGCCGCGAAGGGGCCGATCACGCCGGAGACAATCGAGGCCGAGCTCGATACCGCGGGTCTGCCGCCGCTCGATCTGCTGATCCGCACCTCCGGCGAAGTGCGGCTGTCGAATTTCCTGCTGTGGCAGGCGGCCTATGCCGAAATGGTCTTCACCGATGTGCTGTGGCCCGATTTCACGTCCGCGCACCTTGAAGCGGCGCTCGCGGAGTTCGCGCAACGGGAGCGCCGCTATGGCGGGCGTTGAGAGCAATCCGAAAAAGTCCGATCTGGGCGTACGGACGGTCTCCGCTCTGGTCATGGTCGGAGTGGCAGGTACGGCGCTCTGGCTGGGCGGGACTGTCTGGATGCTGTTCGTCATGGCCGTGGCTTTGGGCGTGCTGTGGGAATGGCGCGCGCTTGCGCTCAAGTTCGCCTCGGGAATACAGGCGGCAGCATGGATCGTTGCGGGGATGGTCTATGTCGGCGCTGCGGCGGCGATGCTGCTCTACCTGCGCAACGCGGGGCCGCAATCGGTGGTCCCGGTGCTCTATGTCGTCCTGGCCGTGATCGGCACGGATGTCGGCGCCTATTTCGCTGGCCGGACAATCGGCGGGCCGAAGATCGCGCCGCGAATCAGTCCGTCCAAGACCTGGGCAGGGCTTGGCGGTGGCATGTTCGGTGCGAGCCTGGCGCTGCTGGCGGTTCGCAGCCTTGACTGCGGCATGACCGATGCCATCTCGCCTGGTGTCTGCTTCAGTGAAGCAATGGCGCAGGATGGCGCGCGGATGCTGGGGTTCGGGATGGCTGCTGCGGTTATCGCGCAGGCCGGCGATTTCTTTGAAAGCTGGATGAAGCGCCGGGCCGGCGTGAAGGATTCGGGCCGCGCGATTCCGGGGCACGGAGGGGTGTTTGACCGCGTTGATGGGCTGCTGGCGATCCTGTTTGCCATGGTCGTGATGCTGGCGATCGGTTCGCTGCTGTGACCGTGCGTTCGCTCACCCTGCTCGGCGCCACCGGCTCGATTGGTGCCTCGACTCTCGACCTGATCCGGCGAGAAGCGGACAGGTGGCGTGTCGTAGCCCTGACGGCCAACGGCAACGCGGCGGACCTGGCGAAGCTGGCCCGTGAGTTCGGCGCCGAAGTTGCCGTCGTTGCTGACGAAGCCGCACTGCCAGCGCTGCGCGAGGCGCTGGCCGGAAGCGGGATCGAGGCTGCGGGCGGGGCGGCGGCGCTGGTCGAAGCCGCGCAGCGTCCGGCCGACATCACCGTTGCGGCGATCGTCGGTTGCGCCGGACTTGCGCCGACCATGGCCGCGATCGAGCAAGGCCGCACCATCGCGCTCGCCAACAAGGAAGCGCTGGTCGCCGCCGGTGAGGTGATGACGGCTGCCGTCGCCCGTCACGGCGCAACCCTGCTGCCAACAGACAGCGAGCATAACGCGATCTTTCAATGCCTTGCGGGCAACAGTTATGACCACGTCCGTTCGATCACGCTGACCGCCAGCGGCGGTCCGTTCCGTGACTGGAGCCTGGAACAGCTCGCCACCGCAACGCCGGGGCAGGCGGTCAAGCACCCCAACTGGTCGATGGGCGCGAAGATCAGCGTCGATTCCGCGACCATGTTCAACAAGGGCCTCGAACTTATCGAGGCACATCACCTGTTCCCGGTGGGCCTCGATAAGCTGCGGATCATCGTTCATCCGCAATCGGTGGTTCATTCGATGGTCGAATACCGCGACGGCTCGACGCTGGCTCAGCTTGGTCCGTCCGACATGCGGGTGCCGATCGCCTCGTGCCTGGCCTGGCCGCAGCGGATGGATACGCCGTGCGAACCGCTCGACCTGGCGGCGCTGGGCGAACTGACTTTCCGTGCGCCCGACGAAGTGCGCTTTCCCGCCACCCGGCTGTGCCGCGCGGCGGCGGAGGCGGGCGGGGCGGCCCCGGCGGTGCTCAACGCCGCCAACGAGGTGGCGGTAGCCGCCTTCCTGGCCGGACACCTGCCGTTCACCCGGATCGCGGTAATGGTCGAGGAACTAATGTCGCGCTATGTTCCTGCCAATCCCGTGTCGCTGGGCGATGTGATCGCCCTCGATGCCGAGGCGCGGGAGCGCGCGCGCGCCCTTCTGGAGTTGGCCTGACTTGATCCAGTCCCCTTCGATCCTGATGATGATCGGTGCTTTCCTGCTTGTGCTTGGCCCGCTGGTGCTGCTGCATGAGCTTGGCCACTACCTGATGGCCCGCCTGTTCGGCGTGCGTGCCGATGCCTTCGCGATCGGATTTGGCAAGGAACTGGTCGGCTGGACCGACCGGCGCGGCACCCGCTGGAAACTCTGCGCCCTGCCGCTGGGCGGCTACGTCCAGTTTGCCGGCGACATGGACGCCGTCAGCGCCCCCGATCCGGCACTGGCCGGTGCCAGCGCCGAGCAGCTGAAGGGCACGTTCCCTGGCGCAAAGCTGTGGCAACGCTCGCTTATCGTGCTCGCCGGGCCGCTGACCAACCTGTTCCTGGCTGTCGCGATCTTCGCCGCCTTCAACATGGCCTATGGCGTGCCGCAGGCCTCCGCCGTGATTGGCGGCTTCGCGCCGGGATCGGTGGCCCAGGCCGCCGGCATGCGCGAGGGGGACCGGATCGTCTCGATCGACGGGACGCAGATCGATTCCTTCCGCGACATCGCCGACAACGTGATGATCTATCCGGGCAAGGCCGTGACCGTGGAAGTCGAGCGCGGCGGGCAGTTGCTGGGCTATCCGGTCAAGCTCGCGGTCTCGGTCGAAAAGGACGAGTTCGGCAACGAGATGCGGCGCGGCCTGCTCGGCGTGCGTTCGACCAAGCTGGAATTCGTGCGCGTGGGCCCGGTCGAGGCCTTTTCCACCGGCTTCGACCAGAGCATGGGCATCGTGCGGACCATGGCGATCGGGCTGAAGCAGATCGTGACCGGCGAGCGCAGCGTCGACGAGATGGGCGGACCGCTCAAGATCGCGAAGTATTCGGGCGAGCAGCTGCAGCGCGGATGGCTTGATTTCGTGGGTTTCGCGGCGCTGATCTCAATTAATTTGGCATTCATCAACCTCCTGCCAATCCCCACGCTCGACGGCGGGCACCTGGCGATCTACGCGGCGGAAGCAGTCCGCCGCCGGCCGCTCGGGCTCCGCAGTCAGGAGTGGGCGTTCCGCACCGGGCTGGCTTTCGTGCTGGCGCTGATGCTGTTTGTCACCTTGAACGACATCGTCTCGTTGCTGCCAACCGGCAACTAGGCGAGCGTGCCAGTTGCCCCCGTGAAACCGGGAAAACTGGTGACGGCGCAGTGACTGTGCTTGATCGGCGGATGCGCATCGGGCAGAGGGCAGCGTCATATCTGCAAAGGTGAGGGGAGCCCTGTCCGGGCAAGATCGCCCCGCGCCGACCAATAACGGGAACGACCGTGCCGATGAACCGACCCACCCTGGAAAACCACGACCATGCCCGCCGGGCCCTGCGCCTGGCCACTGTCCTTATGGGCAGCACGGTCCTGGCCGGCCTTCCGGCAATCGCCCAGGCGCAGACCGCACCTGCCGCCCCGGCCGCCGCTCCTGCGGAAGCACCGGCTCCGGCGCCTGAAGTCCCGGCGGTCATCTCGTCGATCACCGTGGCGGGCGCCCAGCGCCTCGAACCCGACACGATCCGGTCCTACATCAAGCTGCGCGTGGGCCAGCCCTATTCGCAGCAGGCCGCCGACCAGGCGCTGAAGGACCTGTTCGCGACCGAACTGTTCGCTGACGTCCAGATCCGCAACGATGGCGGTGCGGTGACGATCGAGGTCAAGGAAAACCCGGTCATCAACCGCATCGTGCTGGAAGGCAACAAGCGGCTGAAGGAGGACAAGATCCTCCCCGAAATCAAGCTGTCGCCGCGCCAGATCTTCACCCGTTCCAAGGTCCGCGCCGACGTGTCGCGGATCATCGAGCTCTACAAGCGCCAGGGCCGCTTTGCCGCCAGCGTCGAGCCCAAGATGGTCATGCTCGACCAGAACCGCGTCGACATCGTGTTCGAAATCACCGAGGGCCCCAAGTCCAAGGTTCGCCAGATCAACATCCTCGGGAACGACAAGTTCTCTGACGGCGAACTGCGCGACGAGATGGTGACCAAGCAGGCGCGGATGTTCCGCTTCTTCAGCTCGGGTACCAGCTATGACCCTGACCGGATGGCGTTTGACCAGCAGAAGCTGCGCCAGTTCTACCTGACCCAGGGCTATGCCGACTTCCGCATCGTCTCGGCTGTTGCCGAACTGACGCCGGACAAGAAGGACTTCATCCTGACCTACGTGGTCGAGGAAGGGGACCGCTACAAGTTCGGCGACGTGAAGGTGGACAGCCAGCTGCGCGACTTCGACGGCGAACGCCTGGCCGAACAGCTGCCGATGAAGAAGGGCAGCTGGTACAACGCCAAGCAGGTCGAAGACACGATCGACAAGCTGAACGAAACGCTGGGCACCTTCGGCTACGCCTTTGCCGACGTGCGGCCGGACTATGCGCGCAACAAGTCAGAGCTTACCATGGGCCTGACCTTCACCATCGCCGAGGCGCCGCGCGTCTACGTCGAGCGGATCGACGTCAACGGCAACACGCTGACCCAGGACAAGGTCGTGCGCCGCGAGTTCCGCATTGCCGAGGGCGACGCGTTCAACTCGCTCCAGGTCAAGCGCTCGACCAGCCGCATCAACTCGCTCGGCTACTTCCAGGAGAAGTTCGAGATCGAGCAGAAGCCGGGTTCCACGCCCGACCGGATCGCGCTCGAAGCCAACGTCGAGGAAAAGCCGACCGGCGAACTGCAGCTGTCGGCGGGCTACTCCAGCCTTGAAAAGCTGATCTTCCAGGGCTCGGTCCAGCAGCGCAACTTCCGCGGGCGCGGCCAGACCGTCGGCCTGTCGATCAGCTATTCGCAATATTCGAAGAGCGCCGAGGTCAGCTTCACCGAGCCGTACCTGTTCGATCGCAACGTCTCTATGGGCGTGAACATCTACCGGCGCGACTACAACAGCTTCAACTACGCCAATGCAGACCGCAACACGCTGTATCGCCAGACCCAGACCGGCGCGCAGGTCCGCATGGGCCTGCCGCTGACGGAATATGTCTCGGCTGTGGCAAGCTACACGTTCAACATCGACGACATCACCGTCGACAAGAACCAGTACTTCTCCGACCGGCTCAACCCGCCGGCATTCGAGTGCGATCCGCTGATCGCGGGCCGCTACCTGTGCGACGCGCTGGGCAAGCGGACCAGTTCGATCCTCGGCCTGTCGCTGATCTACGATTCGCTCGACAACCGCATGCGCCCCTCGCGCGGGCGGTCGATGTCGATCACCGGCGAGTTCGCGGGGCTGGGCGGCTCGGTCAAATATGGCCGCGTCCGCGCCAATGCCGCGCAGTACTGGCCGCTGGGCAAGGGCTGGATCTTCTCGCTGCGCGGCGAAGGCGGCGCGATCAAGTCGTTCGACAACCGGGGCAATGCCGCGCAGGGGATCGACAGCGTGCGGCTGACCGACCGCTTCTATCTGGGCGAGCCGCAGATTCGTGGCTTCGACATCCGCGGTGTTGGCCCGCGCGTGCTGCGCCAGTTCATCACCGATGATGGCAACGGCAACCCGGTGATCGTTACCGACCGCAACAAGGTCGTCGACGACGCGCTGGGCGGCAAGTACTACTACCTCGGCCATGTCGAGCTCGAAATCCCGCTGGGTTCGGGCGCGCGCGAACTGGGCATCCGTCCGTCGATCTTCATGGATATCGGTTCGGTCTGGGGCATCACCCCGCCGATCGAGCAGTCGAGCCCGTTCCCGAACGGTATCTTCGTCCCGACCCGCGATACGGCCGGCAATCGGCTCTACACCCAGATCAACGCGGCGGAACTGGTCAACAACGTCTGCACCGCCACGCAGGTTGCGCAGGTGACCAACCCGGTCAATCCCAACCCGCCTGCCTGCCTGGGCACCGGCACGGTCAACAACACCGCGCTGGGCAGCACGATCCCGCCGTTCAAGGAAGTGTTCAAGGGCAATTCCGCAAGCCCGCGCCTGTCGGTCGGCATCGGTTTCAACTGGAACTCGCCGTTCGGTCCGTTCCGTCTCGATTTCGCTCATGTCCTGCTGAAGAAGGACGGCGACGACACCAAGACTTTCACCTTCAACGTGGGAACCCAATTCTGATGAACACCCGTATCAAGACGCTGCTCGGCGCTGCCATGGTGCTCGCCCTGGCCGCCCAGCCCGCTCTGGCCAAGTCGAAGAAGGATCGCGAAGCCGAGGCCGCGGCTGCTGCCGCCGCCGCTGCTCCTGCCGCCACCTCTGGCAACATCGTCGCCGGGCTCGCGGTGGCCAACCTCGAAGCCGCTGTCGCCAACACCGACGCCTACCGCCTGGCCGCGCAGCAGCGCCCGGTGACCTACAAGGCGAACTTCGACAATGCCAAGACTCGCGGCGCGGCGCTTGATGCCCAGCTCAAGCCGCTGATCGACAAGTTCAACGCCGATCGCGCGGCGGCCAAGCCCAACGTCCCGGCGCTGCAGCAGCAGGCCCAGACGATCCAGCAGCTGCAGGAACGCGGCAAGGAAGAAATCCAGCAGATCCTGATGCCGCCGGCCCTGTCGGAAGCCTATGTCCGCGAGCAGATCGAGGACAAGCTCGATGCCGCCGTCCAGAAGGCGATGGAAAAGCACCGCATTTCGCTGCTGCTCCAGCCGGGCACGGTGATCGCCCGCGCGAACGCCTATGAGCTGACCGACGAGATCGTGACCGAACTCAACGTGCTGATCCCGAACGCGCAGATCGTCCCGCCGCAGGGCTGGATGCCTCGCGAGGTCCGTGAAGCCCGCGAACAGCAGGCCGCTGCCCAGAAGGCTGCCACTGCTCCGGCCGCTCCGGCTGCCGCGCCCGCCGCCGCGCCGCGTCCGGCCGGTCCGCAGCCGGACGGCCGCTAAGCAAGCGCACCGGGGCCAGCGATGAACGAAAGCACCGAAGGAAAGGGCGCGGCTCCGGCCGCGCCCGCCTATGACATCGTCAAGATCCTGGGCGCCTTGCCGCACCGCTACCCGCTGCTGCTGGTGGATCGGGTGCTCACGCTGGACGTGGGCGAACGCATCCATGCGGTGAAGGCGGTCAGCTTCAACGAGCAGTTCTTCCAGGGGCACTTCCCCGGACGTCCGATCATGCCGGGCGTGCTGCAGGTCGAGGCATTGGCCCAGGCTGCGGCGATCCTGGCGATCGAGACTCTGGACCTCGCCGGATCGAACAAGCTGGTCTACTTCATGTCGATCGACGAGGCGAAGTTCCGTGCGCCGGTCGAACCGGGCGTCCTGCTCGATCTCGAGGTCGGCTTCCTCCAGAAGCGTGCCCGGGTCTGCAAGTTCTGGGGCAAGGCCTCGATTGCCGGCAAGGTTACCTGCGACGTCCAGTTCACGGCGATGATCGCGGATTCCTGAAGGCTGGACAAATCGGCGCGCTGCGGCTAAGCGCGCGCCTTCCTCTTCCAGGCCGGTCGGAACCGGCCAACAGCGAAAGACAGTGCGATGAAGGCCGATATCCATCCCGATTATCACATGATCAAGGTGCAGATGACCGACGGCACCGTGTTTGAAACCCGCTCCACCTGGGGCAAGGAAGGCGACACGCTGGCCCTTGAAATCGACCCGACGTCGCACCCGGCGTGGACCGGCGGCACCCGCCAGCTTGATCAGGGCGGCCGCGTCGCTCAGTTCAACAAGCGCTTTGGTGGCCTCACCCTCAAGAAGGGCTGATCGCGTCCCGCACGCTGAAACACGAAGGGCGGCCCCGCGGGGCCGCCCTTTTCGTTTCCGGTCAGCGATCCGCGCCTACCAGGTGCCGGACAGCTCGTCCGCCTCGGCATCGGGGATGGGGCGCAGGAATTCGACCCCGCAGGTGTCATCGCGCGACCAGCGGATGATCGCCTGGACGGTCCGTTCGGGCGAGAGCCTGATGCCGACGAACATGCCCACCCGCAGCCAGCCGTCCTCGCTGACCAGGTTGCAGCCATAGATCGAGATGTCGCGCAGCACGGCCTTTGCCCGATCGCCGTGCGAGGACGTGACCAGCACCAGGCTGCTGGCGGGGCGGCGGGTGCCCCTGCGCGTCAGGGGGCGGTTGGTTTCAGCGGGGGAGAGTCCCAGTTTCAGCTTCGCGACCATTTGTTGTCTCTCCAATCCGGAATCGTCCGGAGCCATGAACAATCGCTATCGGGACGCCGTTAACAATTGCCTGATGCCAGCCCTAATCCAGCGAGAATTGCGCTCGATGAACCCCGCGCGGCGGCCTTGCCGCAAATTTCGCTTTAATTCCTCCGGCGGCTGTGCAAGAGGCCGCGCCTGTCCTTGCCGCACTGCGGTGCGCAGGGTGTGGCGATCGTAGCTCAGTTGGTTAGAGCGCCGGTTTGTGGTACCGGAGGTCGTGGGTTCGAACCCCATCGATCGCCCCATTTCTTCCACTTTTGCAGTTCGCTGCGCAGGGTCGGGCTGGCTCTCCCGTTTGCCATTTTGCGGTGGCGGCGAAGCGCGCGTGATCGCGCTTGCTCCAACGGCGCTCTCCTGCCAAATGGCACGCGATCCTCAGGGATACCGAATCCTCCATGCACGGCTTTGCCAATCCTGCCCGTTTCCTGCGCCTTGCGCGCCAGTTGACCGTGCCCCTGCTGCTCGCGGGAGTGGTGCTCGCCGGCGCCTCGCTGGTCTGGGGTCTGCTGGGCGCTCCGGCAGAGCGACTCCAGGGCGACAGCGTCCGGATCCTGTTCGTCCATGTTCCTGCGGCCTGGCTGGGCATGGGCGGCTGGAGCGCGATTGCGATCGCCAGCCTGACCGAACTGGTGTGGCGGCACCCGCTGGCGGGAATTGCCGCGCGGGCGATCGCCTTGCCGGGCGCCTTCTTCAGCGCGCTGTGCCTTGTCACCGGTTCGCTGTGGGGTCGGCCTGCCTGGGGCACCTGGTGGGTGTGGGACGGTCGGCTGACCTCTATGCTGGTCCTGCTGTTCCTTTATCTTTCCTATATCGCGCTCAGCGATGCCGCGAACCGCGATGGTGACGGACAATCGCGCATTCCGGCGATCTTCGGTCTGGTCGGCGCGGTCAACATCCCGGTGATTCACTATTCGGTGCTGTGGTGGAACAGCCTGCACCAGCCGCCTTCGATCACGGCGGGCAAGTCGGAAATGGCGCCCGAGTTCCTGTGGGGGCTGCTGGCGGGTTCGGCCGGCTTCTCCCTGATCTTCGGGGCGGTGGTGCTGATCCGGATGCGGGCGATCCTGGCGGACCAGCAGGCCGAGGCGCGCCTCCGCCGCCGCGCCATGGAGGCAATCGATGCGTGAGGGACTGGACCACTGGCCGTTCATCTGGGCGGCCTATGTGTTGGGGATTGGCGGCACTGCCGCAATGGTGCTGTGGGCATGGCTCGGCATGGTCCGCGCCGAATCTCGCCGCGACCGGAGCCGCGAACGATGAGCGGCGGTGGACTCAAGGCCAAGCACCAGCGCCTGGTGCTCGTGCTGGTTGCGCTCGCCGCGCTGATCGGTGCGGCGCTGCTGGCCACCTGGGCTCTGCGCAGCCAGGCCTCGTTCTTCTACCTGCCGGCCGACATGGCCGCGAGCCCGCCTGACCCCGACCGTGCGGTGCGGCTGGGCGGAATGGTCGAGGCCGGTTCGATCAGGCGCGCGGCGGACGGCGTTACGATCCAGTTCGTCGTGTCGGACAACAAGGCGCGTATTCCGGTGATGTTCAGCGGGATCGCTCCCGACCTGTTCCAGGAGAATTCCGGCGTCGTAGCCGAAGGCAAGTTGCGGGCCGATGGCACTTTCGTGGCCGACAACCTGCTGGCCAAGCATGACGAGAAATACGTGCCGCGCGAAATGAAGGACATGACCGCCGACCAGGCCCGCCAGACCGTGGCGGAAACGCAATGATCGCCAATCTCGGCCTTGCCGCGCTGTGGATGGCCGCAGCACTTGCCGCGCTCCAGCTGCTGGCGGGCGGACTGTCCCTGCGGGGCGGCAATCCCGCGCTGGCGGGGCTGGTGCGTCCGGTCGCCGCAGTGCAGGGGCTGCTTGCGCTGCTGTCCTTCGCGGCGCTGGTCTACCTGTTCTGGCAGACCGACCTGTCGGTCAAGCTGGTGGCGATGAATTCGCATTCGGCCAAGCCGCTGCTGTACAAGATCGCGGGCGCCTGGGGTAACCACGAAGGCTCGATGCTGCTGTGGGTCACCATCATGGGGCTGGCCGGCGGGTTTCTGGCCCTGGTCGAACGTCGCCTGCCGGAGCCGACCATGCTTGCGACGCTGGCCGCGCAGGCCTTCGTCAGCCTTGGTTTCTATGCCTTCCTGCTGCTTTCCTCCAACCCGTTCGAGCGGCTCACGCCGGCTGCGCCGGAAGGGCAGGGGCTCAATCCGCTGCTGCAGGACCCCGGCCTCGCGTTCCATCCGCCCACGCTCTACATCGGCTATGTCGGGCTTTCGATCGCCTTCAGCTTTGCTGTCGGCGCGCTGCTGACGCGGCAAGTCGGTCCGGCCTTTGCCAAGGCGATGCGCCCCTGGGTGCTGGGTGCCTGGGTGTTCCTGACGATCGGCATCACCGCAGGTTCCTATTGGGCCTATTACGAGCTGGGCTGGGGCGGCTGGTGGTTCTGGGATCCGGTCGAGAATGCCTCGCTGATGCCCTGGCTGGCGGCGACGGCGCTGCTCCATTCCGCCTCGGTGCTGGCGGCACGCAATGCGCTGCGCGCCTGGACGGTGATGCTGGGCGTGGTTGCCTTCTCCATGTCGATGGTCGGCACCTTCCTGGTGCGCTCGGGCATTCTCACCAGCGTCCACGCCTTCGCCGTCGATCCTGAGCGGGGCAGCTTCATCCTTGGCCTGCTGGTGATCAACATCGGCGCTGCATTGCTGTTGTTCGCCCTGCGCGCAGGCAGCGTGACCGAGGGCGAGCGCTTTGCCCTGGCCAGCCGCGAAGGCGCGCTGGTGTTCAACAACGTGATGCTGACCGCTACGCTCGGGATCGTGCTGATCGGCACGCTCTATCCGCTGGTGGCAGAGGCGATGGGCCTCAAGGTTTCGGTCGGGCCGCCCTATTTCAACCCGATGGGCGCCGTGTTCGTCGTGCCGATGCTGGTGGTGCTGGCGGTCGGGCCGTTGCTGCGCTGGCGCAGCGACAAGCTGGGGCGGACCGGGCGCATGCTGGCCGTGCCGGGCCTCCTGGCGCTGGGCGTCGGTGCATGGTTCGCCGGCAGCGGGTTCGTCGGTGTGCTGCCGGTGCTGGGCCTCGCCCTGGCGGCCGGGCTTGCCGTGGCCTCTCTGCTGCCGCTGGCCGGGCGCAAGCTCAAGACCATCAAGCTGCCGCTCTGGGGCATGGTGGTGGCCCACTTCGGGGTTGCGGTCGCGCTGTTCGGCATGGCGGCTGACAGCGCCTTCACGACCGAACGGCTGGTGGCGGTGCGCGCCGGGCAGACGGTCGAGGTCGGTCCGTGGAAGGTCTTCCTGCGCGATGTCGTGCCGATCGCCGGTCCCAACTGGACCGCGCTGCAGGCCGATATGGACGCGCGTTACAAGGATGGTCCCGCGCGCGATATCCACCCCCAGGCGCGCTCGTTCTGGGCGCCGCCGCAGGGCACCAGCGAAAGCGCGCTGGTCACCCGCTGGAACGGCCAGCTCTACGCCGTGCTGGGCGAGCAGGCCGAGGATGGCCGCTGGCAGCTGCGGCTGTGGTGGAAGCCGTTCGTGCCGATGATCTGGTACGGCGGCCTGCTGATCGCGCTGGGCGGCGTGCTCGCGCTGATCGGCCGCGTGATGAGCGACCTGCGCCGCATCCTCGCGCGCGACAAGATTGCCGATCGCCGCGAAAGGCAGGGCCGATGAGCCAGCCTGCGCCTCCGCGCCGCTGGACGCTCTGGTTGCCGCTCGCGGTATTTGCCGGGTTCGTGATCCTCTTCCTGGTCGGCCTGCTGCGTCCGGCTGAGCGCGAGGTGCGCAGCGCGCTCATCGGCAAGCCGCTGCCCGAATTCACCCTGCCGCAGGCGATCCCCGAACGGCCCGCGCTGGCCACTGCCGACTTCAAGGGCGGCAAGCCGCGCCTGCTCAACGTCTTTGCCAGTTGGTGCGTGCCCTGCGCGGTCGAGGCTCCGCAGCTTGCCGCGCTGCAGCGTGCCGGGGTCGAGATTCACGGCGTCGCCGTGCGCGACAAGCGCGAGGATCTGGAGCGGTTCCTGGCGCGGAACGGCAATCCCTTCGCCCGGATCGGCGCCGACGACGTGAGCAAGGTCCAGTTCGCACTAGGGTCGTCCGGCTACCCGGAAAGTTTCATCATCGATGCGCGCGGCGTGATCCGCTATCAGCACATCGGCGAGATCCGCCCCGACCAGGTCGAGATGATCCTCGCCCGGCTGAAGGAGGCGGAGCAGTGAACCGGTTCCTGGCCGCGCTCCTGCTCGCGCTGGCGCTTGTGCCTGCCGGCGCGCAGGACAAGCTTCCGCCCGCGCCCTATGCCTATCGCCAACTGGACGATCCAGCCAAGGAGGCGCGCGCCAAGGCGCTGATGGAAACGCTGCGCTGCCTGCAATGCCAGGGGCAGTCGATTGCCGATTCGGATGCCCCGATTGCGGGCGACATGCGCAATCAGGTGCGGCTCAGGGTCGATGCGGGCGAGGACCCGGAAGCGATCCGGCAGTGGCTGGTTGAACGCTATGGCGACTATGTCAGCTACGCGCCGCGCGTGACCGCGACCACCTGGCCGCTGTTTGCCGCGCCGCTGCTGCTGCTGGCCTTTGCCTTCATGGTCCTGCGCCGCCGGCTGATGCGTGGAGGAGGAGCGGAATGACCTGGGTATTGGTGGGTTTGCTGGCGCTCGTCTCGTTCGGGGCCTGCGCTTTCCTGTTCAGGGCCCCGCGCAAGGGCTGGGAGGCGATCGGCGCCGCGCTGCTGCTTGGCATCGCCGGGTTCGCGCTGCAGGCGCGTCCGGCTCAACCGGGCGCTCCCAAGGTCGTCGAGGAAAAGTCTTCGGATTCCGGCGCCGCACTGATCGCGGCGCGCCAGCAGCTGGCCAGGGGCGATAATGCCGGGGCGGTGAACCAGTGGATGGTGATCGCGGATGGCCTGTCGCGCAACGGCCAGTTTGGCGATGCCGCGGGCGTGGTGCTGGGCGCGGTCGAACAGGACCCGCGCAATGCCGACGCCTGGCTGTCGCTTGCCAACAACCTTGTTGCCCATGCGCAAGGCGCCGTCACGCCTGCAGCTCTCTATGCCTATCGCCGGGCTACGCTGGCCGATCCGCAGCATCCCGGGCCGCCGTTCTTCATGGGCCTGGCCCTGATCCAGAACGGCCGGATGGAGGAGGGGCGGGCGCTGTGGGCAGGGCTGCTGGCGAGCAGTCCGACCAGTGCGCCGTGGCGCGCGGACCTGTCCGCGCGACTCGCCCAGCTCGACGCGCTGATCGCCGCCCGCGACCAGGCCGCGCAGGCGCGCTGAAACTCCGGGTTTCCGGCTCGACCGGCGCTGTTGCCGGGGCTGTTGCATACTGCTAAGCGCGTGGCCTTTGTCGCCGCCGCTCCTTTCGAGGGCGCCGCACAGCATAGCCAGGGACGGCGCATCGCATGACCAGTGCGGACCAGACGGAAGCGGTGCAGAATTCCGATAACCCGGATGCCGATCAGGGGCACGCCGCCGGCTATGGCCACCACCATGGCCAGCACCATGGTCGGCTGCTGCCGCTGGCGATCGGGGCGATCGGTGTCGTGTTTGGCGACATAGGCACCAGCCCGCTCTACGCTTTTCGCGAAACATTCGCCTCGCACCATGGCGCGCCGGGGATTCATGTCGATCCTGTCCACATCTACGGCGTGCTGAGCCTGGTGTTCTGGTCGATGATGATCGTGGTGACGTTCAAGTACGTGCTCACGATCATGAAGGCCGACAACAAGGGCGAAGGCGGCAGCCTGGCCCTGCTGGCGCTGATCAACCGCAAGTCGGAACATGCGCGCTGGACCGGGCCGTTTGTGCTGCTGGGCGTGTTCGCGACCGCCCTGTTCTATGGCGATTCGATGATTACCCCGGCGATGTCGGTGCTGTCCGCCACCGAAGGCCTCCAGTACGTTGCACCGGGGTTCAAGGATTGGATCGTGCCGATCGCGGTGGCGATCCTGGTGATGCTGTTCGGCATGCAGTCCTATGGGACGGAGCGGGTCGGCCGCCTGTTCGGGCCGATCATGATCGTCTATTTCCTGACGCTCGCCGTGCTGGGCGTCAGCCACCTGGCGGTCATGCCGGAAGTCATCCTGCAGACGATCAATCCGCTTAATGCGATCAATTTCTTCATCACCGACGGCTTCCGGGCCTTCATCGCCATGGGCAGTGTCGTCCTGGCCGTTACCGGTGCGGAAGCGCTTTACGCCGATATGGGGCATTTTGGACGCAAGCCGATCGGGATCAGCTGGATGACCTTTGTCCTGCCGGCGCTGATGCTGAACTACATGGGGCAGGGGGCGATGGTCCTCTCGCACACTCCGGCAGAGGCGGCGCAGCTGATCCGGGATCCGTTCTTCCTGATGATCCCCGATGCCGTGCGGGTGCCGGTGATCTTCCTGGCCCTGGCAGCCACGATCATCGCCAGCCAGGCGGTCATTTCCGGCGCCTTCTCGCTCACCCAGCAGGCGATCCAGCTGGGCTTCATGCCGCGCATGCAGATCAAGCACACCAGCGCCTCGACCGCCGGGCAGATCTACATTCCGGTGATCAACTGGGGACTGATGATCATGGTCATCGTCCTGGTGCTGTTCTTCCGTTCGTCGAGCAACCTCGCCGCTGCCTATGGCATTGCGGTGACGGGCGCGATGTTCATCGACACGCTGCTGCTGGCCGCCGTGCTGGTGACCCTGTGGCGCTGGCCGGTGTGGAAGGCCGCGCCGCTGGTCGCCGTGTTCATCGTGGTCGACATGGCCTATCTGGGGGCGAACCTGATCAAGGTGCCCGATGGCGGCTGGGTGCCGCTGACCATGGGCTTCGCGATCTTCACCCTGCTTACCACCTGGTCGCGGGGGCGGGCGCTGATGCGCCAGTCGATGGACGATGGCTCGATCCCGATCGAGGTCTTCGCCAAGAGCGCGCATTCAAGCGCCACCCGGGTCGCGGGCACGGCGGTGTTCATGGCCAGCACCGATTCGGGCGTGCCATCGGCGCTGCTCCACAACATCAAGCACAACAAGGTGCTGCACGAGCGCGTGGTGATCCTGACCGTGGCGATTCAGGACGTGCCCTTCGTGGCCTCCACGACCCGCGCCAGCGTGATCGACCTTGGCGCAGGCTTCTATCGCCTGACGTTGAAATTCGGCTTCCTCGAGGAAACTGACGTCCCTGCCACGCTCAAGACGGTCGACCTGTGCGGCCAGCCGTTCGAGATGATGAAGACCAGCTTCTTCCTCTCCCGCCAGACGCTGCTCGCCTCGGCCAAGCCTGGCATGGCGATCTGGCGCGAAAAGCTGTTCGCTTGGATGCTGCGCAACGCCGCGAGCGCGATGGAATTCTTCCGCCTGCCGACGAACCGCGTGGTCGAACTGGGCAGCCAGGTCGAAATCTGACGCCTCAGCCGCCGCACTGGTGAGCGGCGGCCAGCATCTCGGCAAGGCGCTGCCGCGCGGCTGCGCGCGCCTCGCTGGGCAAGTGTCCGCCGTGGATCTGAAAGGCCTGAACGGGCACCTGGGCAACGGCAGGCGGCGCTGCCGACACGGTGAAGACCAGCGGGACGAACAGGAACAGCAATCTGTGCATGGTGGGAAGCTATGCGGCAAAGGCCGGTGTGACTAGTCTGCGGCAGGACGCCGGTCGCGCTCCTTCAGCCACGGGCCGATCCGGCGGATCGCCTCCTCGATCTCGGGCGTGGAAACCGCGAAGCTGAAGCGCACGAAGCGGTGTCCGTCGACCGGATCGAAATCGATCCCCGGAGCGGTCGCAACCCCCGTTGCCTCCAGCAATTGCTTGCAGAATTCCATGCTGTCGTCGGTGAATTCGGATACGTCCGCATAGATGTAGAAGGCCGCGTCAGGCGGAGCGATCCGGCCCAGGCCCATGCCGGGCAGCGCATCCAGCAGCAGCGCGCGGTTGCGCGCATAGGTGGCGATGTTGGCTTCCAGCTCCTCGCGGCAGTCCATCGCGACCAGGCCCGCGTGCTGGGCCAGGCTGGGCGGGGTGAGGAACAGGTTGCCCATTCGCGCTCGCGCGGCGTCGATCCCCGATGGCGGCACCACCAGCCAGCCGAGCCGCCAGCCGGCCATGCTGAAGTATTTCGAGAAGCTGTTCACGACCAGCGCCTGCGGCTCGACCTCAAGGATCGAGGGGGTGCGCAGGCCATAAGAGATGCCGTGGTAGATCTCGTCCGAGATGATGGTGATGCCGCGCGCGCGGCAGACCTCGGCAATCGCGGCCAGTTCCTCTTGCGGGATGATCGTGCCTGTGGGGTTGGCCGGGCTGGCGACGATCACGCCCTGGGGCGCCGGGTCCAGCGCTGCAAGGGCTGCGGCGGTCAGCTGGAAGCGCTCCGCTTCGCCGCAGGGCAGCTCCACCGGCTCCATGTGCAGCGCCTTGAGGTTGTTGCGATAGGCGACATAGCCGGGGCGGGCCAGGGCGATCCGGTCACCCGGATCGAAGCTCATCGACAGGGCGAGGACAAGCGCGGGGGAAGCGCCGCAAGTCAGCAGAATCTGCGCTGGGCTGATTTCCACCCCGTACCAGTCGGCATAGTGCTTCACGATCCGCGCCTTGAGCGCCGGGCTTTCCCAGTAGCCCATCGGATCGGCATCGAGCACCCGGTGCGCCTCGGCGATGGCGGGGGCAGGAGCGCCCGTGCTGGGCTGGCCGAATTCCATGTGGATGACGCTGCGCCCTGCGGCCTTGAGGCGATGGGCCAGGCCGCTGATGGCAATGGCGTGGAACGGGTCGATCTGTGCGGTCATGCGCAGCGGTTACCGGCAGGCCGCACAAAAGGAAAGCGCGGCGCCCCATGGGAGCACCGCGCCTGCCTTGATGGTTTGAGGCCGGTCGGCCCGCGCTGCGATCAGCCCAGGTTGGCGCTGACCATGCAGTAGAGCATAGGGAGCGACAGCAGAACGTTGGTGCGGCTGGCATACAGCGCCTTGGGAGCGGCAGCGGCCTTTTCCTCGGCGCTGGCTTCGACCAGGCCCAGGATCTTCTTCTGGGCCGGCCAGATGATGAACCACACGTTGAAAGCCATGATCAGCGCCAGCCACATGCCCAGGCCGATCAGGTTTTCATGAGCGTTGCCCTGGAGGACCATCGCCCGGTGCGCATAGCCCGCGACATAGGCGATGCACAGGCCGGTCACGACCGTCAGCAGCGCGCCATAGCGGAAGAAGAACAGCACCTTGGGCGCGATGTAGCCGGTCACGCCGCCCTTCAGTTCGGCCGGGATCGACGGCATGGTCGGCACCTGGACGAAGTTGAGGTAATAGAGCAGCCCGATCCAGACGATGCCGAAGAACAGGTGCGACCAGCGCAGCACGCTGCTGGCATCAACGGCGACATCGCCGCTGAACTTGAGCATGACGACGATTGCCAGCACCAGGCCGGTGAGCAGCACCAGATGCAGGTTTCCGAAAAACTTGGCCATTGCTTCCCCCTAGGAAATTGAAGCGATCCCGTTGTGTCCTGGGGCCGGATCGTGGCCCCGCGAATCCTTCCATGCGCCGTAAAGCTGCGCTTGTCAGCCCTTTTTGCGAGCCATTGTCATTCGTGCGGAGGATCGGAAAGCACGTCGGGCTCTGCCTCCTGGGCCAGACCGTGACGCAGCAGCATCGGAATCTGCAGGAAGGTGAACAGGAAGGTCAGCGGCAGGAACACCCACAGCTTGGCGGCGATCCAGTCCCCGAACGACAGTTGCGCGCGCAGGCCTTCGTTGAGCGCGGCCAGCGCGAAGAAGAACAGCCCCCAGTTGCGCGAGAGCTTGAGCCACCCTGCGTCGCTCAGTCCTTCGAAGGCTGCTTCCAGCAGGATCTTGAGCAGCGCCTTGCCGCGCATAACGCCCGCGAGCAGTACCGTGCCGAACAGCAGGTAGATTGCGGTCGGCTTGACCTGGATCCAGATCGGATCGCGCAACAGGACGGTAAGGCCGCCGAAGCCGACGATCAGCGCCGTCGACAGCCACAGCATCGGCGAAATCCGCCCCAGCTTCCACTTCGACACCACCAGCGCGATCACGGCGGCGACCATGAAGGCCCCGGTGCCCGAGATTACCGCCGCAACCTCGCCAATGCCTTCGTGTTTGGCCGGTGCGTTGTAGCGGTAGACACCGAAGAACACGGCGATCGGGGCATAATCGACCAGCAGGTTGAGCAGGCCGGACTTCGCCTTTTTCGGGGCAGATGCAGTCTCGGTCATCAGGCCACTCCCGCGATGACGCGCGCGACCAGGTCGGGGTCGAACGGGCGCAGGTCGTCCATCTTTTCGCCAACGCCGATGGCATGGATCGGCAGGCCGTACTGCTCGGCCGCCGCCACCAGCACGCCGCCGCGCGCGGTGCCGTCGAGCTTGGTCATGATCAGGCCGGTCACGCCTGCTACCTCCTTGAAAATCTCGATCTGCTGCAGCGCATTCTGCCCGTTGGTGGCATCGAGCACCAGCACGACGTCATGCGGCGCCTCGGGATTGAGGCGGCCGAGCACGCGGCGGATCTTGGCCAGTTCGTCCATCAGCTCGCGCTTGTTCTGGAGGCGCCCGGCAGTGTCGACGATCAGCGCGTCGATCCCCTGTTCGGTCGCGGCCCTGACCGCATCGAACACCACGGCCGAAGGGTCGCCGCCTTCCGGCCCCTTGATGATCGGCACCCCGATCCGCTCCGCCCAGACGGCCAGCTGGCCGATCGCGGCAGCGCGGAAAGTATCGCCCGCGGCCAGCATCACGCCATAGTCCTGTTCCTGGAACAGGTGTGCCAGCTTGGCGATGGTGGTGGTCTTGCCCGAACCGTTGACGCCGATCACCAGCACCACCTGGGGCCGGGGAAAGGCGACGACTTCGAGCGGCTTTGCAACCGGGCGCAGGATCGCGGCGATTTCCTCGGCCACGGCCTGCTTGATCGACGCTTCATCCGCGCCGCGCTCGAACCGCTCGCCGGCCAGACGGTCGCGGATGCGCCGCGCCGCGCGGGGGCCGAGGTCCGAGAGGATCAGTGCATCCTCGATATCGTCGAGCTGCGCCTCGTCGAGCCTGGTCTTGCTGACGATGCCCGAGAGGTTTTCCGACAGACGCTCTGATGTCTTGCGCAGGCCGCCAAACAGGCGGTCGGTCCAGGTTTCGGCGCTCATGCCAGCAGGCCTTGTTCGATACGGGTGGGGGTGACGGTCACGATTGTTCCGGCTGAAGTTCCGGGCGCAAGCCGCACCCTGGCGAAGTTTTCCGCATGGCCTGTCCCGTCGCGTTCGGCAAGCACGCGGTGCGGGCGCCCAAGCTGCGCATTGAGCCAGCGAGTGCGCTGGGCGGCGGCGGCCCCGCGCAACTGGGCAGCGCGGGCGCGGATCACTGCCGGGGTCAGTTGCGGCATCCGGGCGGCAGGCGTTCCGACGCGCGCGGAATAGGGAAAGACGTGGACGTGCGCGAGGCCCAGATCCTCGATCAGCGAGAGGTTGGCGAGGTGCGCCTCCTCGTCCTCGGTCGGGAACCCGGCGATCAGGTCCGCGCCGAACGCGAGTTCGGGGCGCCGGACGCGCAAGGCTTCGACCAGGGCAGCAGCATCGGCGCGCAGGTGGCGGCGCTTCATCCGCTTGAGGATCAGGTCATGTCCGTGCTGGAGCGAAAGATGGACGTGCGGCATGACCCGCGCCTCACTGCCGATCAGATCGAGCAGCAGCGGGTCGATTTCGACCCCGTCGAGCGAGGAGAGGCGCAGGCGGCCGAGCGCCGGAAAGACGCCCAGGACCGTCTCGACCAGAGCGCCGAGCCGTGGCTCTCCCGGCAGGTCATGGCCCCAGCTGGTCAGGTCGACGCCGGTCAGCACGACTTCGCCCGCGCCCGCTGCCAGATGGCGCTCCACCTCGCGCAGCACCGCGGCAACCGGCAGCGAGCGGCTGGCCCCGCGCCCCTGCGGGATCACGCAGAAGGTGCAGGTGTGGTCGCAGCCGTTCTGCACGGCGATGAAGGCTCGGGTGTGGGTGGCGGTGCCCTCGGCGTGGGCGGGAGCGACATTCCAGGCGCGCGGATCGAGCTTGACCGTGTTGGCAATCAGGCCGTCGACTTCGGGCATGGCAGACAGTGCCGCGCGCTCCACCTCGGCCGCGCAGCCGGTCACCAGCAGACGCGCGTCCGGGCGTTCGCGCCGGGCGCGGCGGATGGCCTGGCGGGTCTGGCGCACGGCCTCCGCCGTCACGGCGCAGCTGTTGATGACCACCAGCGCGTCCTCGCCCGCCAGCAGTGCGCGCAGTTCCTCGCTTTCCGACAGGTTGAGCCGGCAGCCGAGCGAAATGACTTCAGCGCCCAAGATCAGGCTCCGAAGTCCGCGCTTTCGAAGCTGCCGCGAAAGCTTTCGGTGGCGGGGCCGGTCATGGTTACCCGGTTGTCGGTGCCCCACGAAATGCTGAGGTCGCCGCCGGGCAGGGACACAGTTACCGAACGGTCCGTCAGCCCGCGCCGGATTGCCGCGACGGCGGTTGCGCAGGCGCCCGTGCCGCAGGCGAGGGTCAGCCCGGCGCCGCGCTCCCAAACCCGCAAGCGGATATGGCTGCGGCTGACGACCGCCGCGACGTTGACGTTGATCCGCTCGGGAAACAGCGGATCGTGCTCGATCTCCGGACCCAGCCGGTCAAGCTCCACCGCATCGCAATCGGGCACGAAGAATATCGCGTGGGGATTGCCCATGCTCACCGCGACCGGGTTTTCCAGCGTCTCCCAGGCGACCGGGAGGCTTAGTGTATCCATGGCGTAGGCGAGGGGGATCTGGTCCCATTCCAGTCCGGGCTGGCCCATGTCGACCGAAATGCCGCCGCTGCCGGGTTCCGCTGCCAATTCGCCCGCCAGTGTTTCGATCCGCACGGCGCGCCCTTCCAGCAGGCCCACGGCGCGGGTGGCATTGCCGCAGGCCCCCACTTCGCCGCCATCGGGATTGAAGATCCGCATTTTCAGATCGGCAATGGTGGACGGCTCAAGCACGATCAACTGGTCGCAGCCGATTCCGCTGCGGCGGTCGGCCAGCGCGCGGGCGAACTGTCCGGTGAGCGCGGGCAGGGGCTGAACGCGCGCGTCGAGCACGACGAAATCGTTGCCGAGGCCATGCATCTTGATGAAAGAAACGCGCATTGCCGCGCTCTAGGCCCAGGCGGGCGCGGCGGCAACCTTGGAAGCCGGTTCAGGCGCTGCTGACCAGGGGCAACGTTGCGGCGCCCGCACCGGGGGCAGTGGCCGCTTCCCGGGAATCCAGCAGCAGGTTGAGCTGGCTCAGTTCGCTGCGGGTCCGCTCTGCGGGAGCTGGCAGGCCGTAGAAATAGCCCTGAACCTTGAAGTCACCAAACCGGCGCAATTCGCGCAGCACCTCCTCCGATTCCACGCCTTCGGCAGTGATCGGCAGGCCCAGGCCTTCGCCCAGCGCGACGATCGACTGGACGATGGTGGCATTGTCCGGGTTGCCGGGCAGGGTGGTCACGAAGCTGCGGTCGATCTTGATCCGGTCGAACGGCAGGGTGCGCAGCTGCGACAGCGAGCTGTAGCCCGTGCCGAAATCATCCAGCGAAACCTGGACGCCCTGGTTCTTCAGGCTGGTGATCAGCGAGCGGACCAGGCCGATATTCTCATGCAGGCAGCTTTCGGTAACCTCGATGTCGAGGCGGCTGGGCGGGAAATTGGCCTCGACCAGCATCTTCAGCAGCTTTTGCGCGAACCACGGATCGCGCAGCTGCAGCGGCGAGATGTTGACCGACAGGGTCAGGCGCGGGTTCCACTTGCGGGCGTCGTCCAGCGCCTGGCGGATCAGGTTCTCGGACAGCTCGGCAATCACGCCGATCTCTTCCGCGATCGGGATGAAGATGTCCGGACTGATGACGCCCAGGGTCGGGGAGTTCCACCGGGCGAGCATTTCGAACCCGGCGATCTCGCCGGTCGCGATGTCGACCTGCTTTTCGTAATAGGGGACGAATTCGCCCTGCTGGACGCCCCGGCGGATGCCGGCTTCCAGCTCGCTGCGGAATCGCAGTTCGCTTTCCATCGACGGTTCGAACCAGAAGTAGCGGTTCCGGCCCTGCTTCTTGGCATGGTACATGGCGATGTCGGCCATGTGCAGCAGAGTCTGCGAATCGAGCTGGCCGTCCTGACTGTCGCTGCGGGTGATCCCAGCCGAGATGGTGGCTTCCAGTTCGACTGACTGGAACGCAACCGGGCGCGATACTGCTTCGATCAGGTTGGCGGTCAGGTGGTCGATATTGTGGGGCTGGCGCGGGTCGAACGGAACCACGCAGGCGAATTCGTCGCCGCCAAGCCGGGCGACCACCGCGCCATCGGGCATGCAGGCCCGGATCCGGCGCGATGCCTCCTGCAGCAACAGGTCGCCGGCGGCGTGGCCGTGCACGTCGTTGACCTGCTTGAAGTTGTCGAGATCGAACACGATGAACGCGGCCGCCTCGCCGCGCGAAGAGGCCCTGGCGATCAGTTCGTCGGTGGCAGGAGCAACGCTGCGGCGGTTGAGGCAGCCGGTCAGCGGGTCGGTCTCGGCCAGGAACCTGGCCTGCTCCTCGGCCAGGCGGCGTTCGCGCACTTCGCCGGTCAGTTCGCGGTAACGCCGCCAACCGAAGATCACGAGTGCGATGTTGAGCAGGACGGTGTTGATCAGCAGCGGATCAGGCGCCGCGCCGCGTCCGGACAGCGAGCGCACGACGGCAGGAAGCGCCGACCCGCCCGAGCCGACGAACATGATGATGGCGGCCGTCACGATCCCCAGCGCGATCAGATCGCGCTCGGCCGTGCGCAGACGAGCGCGTCCGTCGTTCGCCGGCTTGTCTCCGTCTGGCATCTGTTGCTGGCCCCTTTGCCTGCTTGAGCAAGGGGAAGCTGTCAGATTAGGCTGAAGTTTGGGTTAAGATGCGGCAATCATGGACTTGCCGAAGCAGCATTCCGACAAACCCATGTCTTCCATTGCTACTTCTTCAGCCCGATTTCGCGCAGGCGCTGCTGCAGGAAATCGTCGGCGGTGATCGAGACCGGATAGCGGTCCGGATTTTCCGGCGTGATGCACTGCGGCAGGGTGACGAAGGGGAAATCGCTGCGCAGGTGCAGGAAGAACGGCATCGAATAGCGGCTGAAGCGCGCGCGCTCCGGATCGGGATTGCGCACGCGGTGGATGGTGGAGGGCAGGACATGGTTGGTCAGCCGCTCCAGCATGTCGCCGACATTGATCACCAGGGCACCTGGCGGCGGCGAAGCGCTCATCCAGGTGCCTTCCTTGGTTAGCAGTTCAAGGCCGGCTTCCTCCGCACCGAGCAGCAGGGTGATGAGGTTGATGTCGCCGTGCGCGCCCGCGCGGATCGCCTCGCCGGTCACGCCTTCGAGCGGCGGATAGTGGAGCAGGCGCATGACCGAGTTTCCATCCTCGATCCCGGCGTCGAACCAGTTCTCCTCAAGCCCAAGGTAGACGGCGATACGCGACAGGATCGTTGCGCCGGTCCGGTCGAACTGGGCGTAGAGTTCCTGGAACAGCTCGCGGAAGCCCTCGGGCCGCTCGGGCCAGACGTTGGGCGGCATCGAATCCGCGAGCGGACTGCCTTCGGGCAGGTCGCGGCCGATGTGCCAGAATTCCTTGAGATCGTGCGCCCTGGCGTCCTTGGCGATTTCCACGCCAAAAGGGGTATAGCCGCGCGCGCCGGCGATGGCGGGATTGTGGTATTTGCGCTTTTCCTCGACCGGCAGGGCGAAGAACGCTTCGGTCAGTTGCCAGGCGCGCGCGATCAGGTCGGCATCGATGCCGTGGTCCTTGACCATGGCGAAGCCGAAGGTCCTGAAGCTGTCGCCGATGGCCTGCGAAAAGCTGGCCTTGTCGTCGGCCAGCGAAAGAACGGGGAGTGAGCTGAGAGGCATGGGTGGACGTGTCCGCGAAGATTTGACTATGGGCCGCCCATAGCCGCAATCCCGGGAACGCGCATGACGAAAATCAAATCCTTCTGGCTGATGAAGTCGGAACCCGACGTTTACAGCTGGGACGACCTGGTGGCCGAGGGCGAAGGCACCTGGGACGGGGTGCGCAACTACACCGCGCGCAACAACATGCGGGCGATGAAGCTGGGCGACGGGGTGTTCTTCTACCACTCCAACATCGGGGTGGAGATCGTGGGCATCGCCGAGGTCAGCGAGGAAGCCTTCCAGGATCCGAGCGACGAAACCGGGCGCTGGTCTGCGGTCAGGCTGAAACCGGTGCGCAAGCTGCCCCGGCCGGTCACGCTCAAGCAGGTCAAGGCCGATCCGGCGCTGGCCGACATGGACCTGATCACCAAGTTCCGGCTTTCGGTATCGGCAGTGAAACCTGCCGAGTGGGATCATATCCTCAATCTGGCCGGGGCCTGAGCCGCAGGCCGGATACGGTCGCTCCCCCGGCGCTGAGCTGTTCGACGTCGATCACCAGATGCAGCAGGCGCAGGCCCGTGCGGCCGCGCGCCTCGCGCAGCGCGGCGACCGCCTCGTCGGTCGTCTCGCAGCGCAGTGCCCAGCCGCCGTAGGCGCGGGCGAGTGCCGCGAAATCGGGATTGGCCAGCGCCGTGCCACTGACGCGCGCGGGAAATTCGCGCTCCTGGTGCATCCGGATCGTGCCGTAGGCGCCGTTGTCGACAAGGATCACGGTAAGGTCGCAGCCATGCTGCATGGCGGTGGCAAGTTCCTGCCCGTTCATCAGGAAGTCGCCGTCGCCCGCAAGCGCGACCACCTGCCGGTCGGGATGGCGCAGCGCTGCGGCCACGGCGGCGGGCACTCCATAGCCCATCGCTCCGGCAGTAGGCGCAAGCTGCGCCGGGAAGCTGTTGTAGTGCCAGTAGCGGTGCCACCAGCCCGAGAAATTGCCCGCGCCGTTGCAGATGATGCTGTCGTCCGGATAGATTCCGCGCATCGCGGTTACGACGGCGGCCATGTCGAGCGCAAATTCCCCCGGCTTTGCAGTCGTCCAGTCCAGCCATTCGCAGTGCGCTTCATCGCCCGCATCGAATGGCACGACATCGTCGCAGAACATCAGCGCGGCTTCGGCAAATTCGCCCATGTCGGCACAGAGCGCTAGATCGGCCCGGTAGACCTTGCCCAGTTCCTCGGGATCGGGATGGACGTGGATCAGCGTCTGCAGCGGGTGGTCGGGCGTGATCAGGCTGTAGCCATCGGTCGTCGCCTCGCCCAGCCGGGCGCCAACCGCCAGGACCAGGTCGGCCTGGCGAATGCGCTCGACCAGCCTGGGATTGGGTCCATAGCCCAGGTTGCCGGCCCAGACCGGGCTTGAATTCGCAATCGCGTCCTGCCGCCGGAAAGCGCCCGCGACCGGCAGGCCGATCTTCTCCGCGAACCGGGTAAAGTGCTCCCGCGCCTTGGCGTGCCAGCCGGCTCCGCCGACAATCGCGATCGGCGCTGCGGCATCCTCGAGCAGACCCATCAGCACGCCCATGGCATCGGGGCAGGGTGCCTGGGCAGGGCGGACGACGGCCGGGCGCGGGGCCGCGCCGCTCACTTGTTCCAGCAGCATGTCCTCGGGCAGGGCGACCACCACCGGCCCCGGGCGTCCGGCGATCGCCGTGGCCCAGGCGCGGGCGACGTATTCCGGAATGCGCGCCGGATCGTCGATCCGCAGCACCTGCTTGGCAAGCGGCGCGAACATCATGCCGAAATCGACTTCCTGGAACCCTTCGCGGTCACGCATCGAACGGTCGACATCGCCGATGAACAGGATCAGCGGCTGCGAATCCTGGCTGGCGACGTGAACTCCGATCGAGGCATTGGTCGCCCCCGGGCCGCGTGTGACGAAGCAGACACCGGGCCGGCCGGTCATCGCCCCATCGGCGCAGGCCATGAAGGCGGCGCCCCCTTCCTGGCGGCAGACTACGGTCTGCACTTCAGGCGAATCGTGCAAGGCGTCGAGCACCGCGAGGAAACTCTCGCCCGGCACCGTGAACACGCGGTCGCAGCCCTGGGTGATCAGGCAGTCGACGAGGAGCCGTCCGCCTGTGATGGTCGTGGTGTTGCTCATGGGGTGGAGACTATCGGCGCTTGGCCGCATCCGCAACGCGCTGGCGAATTGTTCCCGGCGGAATGGTTACTGTCCCGGAACGGGATGGGGGAGAGATCGGGGGGCGGCGCGGCTGGCAAATGGTGAAGAAATTCTTAAGACTTGAGGCCATGAGAAGGTCACTGGTCCTCACCGATGATGCCGCCCGGCACCCGTTCCTTGCCAGCCTGCCGCCGCACGTGCGGCGCGGGGCCGAACCTGTTCCGGCGCGCCGTCCGCGCCTGACGCTGCACGATCTGCGCGACTTCCTGACCGCCTACAGCGCCTGCTTCGTCGCGGTCAGCCTGTTCATCGCCTGAGGCTCAGGCGGCCGCGCGCTCGGCCTTGACCAGCAGGTGGCCGAGCCAGGCGGAGACCAGGCACATCGCCGCGCCAAGCAGCAACTGCTGGACCACCGGCACGCCGACCGCGCTCAGCACCACGGCGATCACCGAGCCGATCACCATGGCCCCCGAATTGACGATGTTGTTCGCGGCGATGGTCCGCGCGGTCTGGGTCTTGTCGACGAAGGTGGTCAGGAAGGCGTAGAGCGGGACCACGAACATGCCCCCCGCCGTCGCGATCCCCAGCAGGCTCAGCAGCAGCGGCACGGCCAGCGGTTCGGCGACAAAGCTGGCAACATCCAGCAGGCCGCGCGCATCCGGCGCAGGCCAGGCCTGGCACACCAGGTAGAAGCCCACGACGAACAGCGCCATGACCAGCACCGATACGGGCGAATAGCGTGCCGACACCGTGCCCTTGAGCAGCGCGTTGACCGACATCGAACCGATGGCGACGCCGATCGAGAAGATCACCAGGAACAGGCTCGCCACTTCCTTGCTGGCCGACAGCACGTTCTTGGCAAGCGGCGGGAACTGGATGAACAGCACCGCGCCGATGGTCCAGAAGAAGCTGATCGCCATGATCGCCAGGAACACGCGCCGGTCGTGGCTGGTGTTGCGGACCAGCGCGATCGAGGACCGCAGCACGTTGTAGTCCAGCGGCTCGACCTTGCCCTGGGCGGGAGCCGGCGGCACCTCGCGGCTTACCCCATAGCCAAGCAGCGCGGTCAGGACGACGCCGAGCGCGGCCCATTCGACCTCGATCCAGCCGGCGATCATCGTGCCCGCCAGGATCGCGATATAGGTTCCCGCCTCGACCAGTCCGGTGCCAGCCAGCACTTCGCCCGAATGCAGGTGCTGGGGCAGGATCGCGTACTTGATCGGGCCGAAGAAGGTGGAATGGACGCCCATCGCGAACAGGGCCGCCAGCATCAGCGGGATGGCGAGCGTGTGGACCGCGATCTCCTTCCACGCCAGCACCAGTCCCGCGCCGCCGACCAGCATGATGCCGATTTCGCAGGCCTTGACGATGCGGATGATCCGCGCCTTGTCGCGCATGTCGGCCAGCTGCCCCGCCAACGCGGAAAGCAGGAAGAACGGCAGGATGAAAATGCCCGATGCCAGCGCGCTGAACTGCCCTTCGGCCTCTTCCGAATTGTAGACGCTGTAGACGACGAACAGCACCATCGCGTTCTTGAACAGGTTGTCGTTGAAGGCATTGAGCAACTGGGTGACGAACAGCGGCAGAAAGCGCCGGCTGCGGATCAGGTGGGTCTGGGTAGTCATTCGCCTGCTTCTGGTCGCCCCGGGTGCGGCGGAACCTAGCGGGACTTGTCCTGCGGACAAGCCCAAACCGCCCCCTTTTTCCCCGGCGCCAGTGCGGCTATGGCAAAAGGCGATGCTGTCGCTTCCCAACCTGCTCACGCTTTCGCGGATCCTGGCCGTGCCGCTGCTGGTGGCCCTGCTGTGGTGGCCCGGCTGGAAGACCGGCTACCTGATCGCCTTCGGGCTCTACTGCCTGATGGGGATAACCGACTATTTCGACGGTTACCTGGCCCGGGCGCAGGGCACGGTGTCGAAGCTGGGGCAGTTCCTCGATCCGATCGCCGACAAGATCATGATCGCCGCAGTGATCCTGATCCTCACCGGCAAGGGGATGATCGAGGGGATCCATGTGATCGCCGCGCTGATCATCCTGCTGCGCGAGATCGCGGTTTCGGGCCTGCGCGAGTTTCTGGCGGGGCTGCGGGTCTCGATCCCGGTGTCGCAGCTTGCCAAGTGGAAGACCACGTTCCAGCTGGTCGCCTTTGGCGCGCTGGTGCTGATGGGCGGGGCGCCGGACTTTGCCATTCCTTTCACCGGCGGGTGGCTGACTCCGGAAAGCGTCGGCCTGACCACGCTGTGGGCGGCGGCCGCGCTGACCCTGGTGACGGGGTGGGACTATCTGCGGGTCGGCCTCAAGCACATGGACTGAGGCTGGCGCGCTGGACACCCGGCGCACTTTTTCGTTTCGGAAACATTGTTGATTTACAAAGGATTACGCTGAATCCGCGTGACCTTCGAGGATCGGTGTTCCCGGCCCGGATGGATTGACGGTTTCAAGGAGCGCCGCCGTTCTACCAGCCGCGCCGGGGTTAGGAAAACGCCGGCGCCTACCAGCGCCTCGCCGGCGGTGGCGCGCAGCGATCGGGCAGGGCGGGCACGTCCACCGCGCCCATCGCCACCGGCACCGGCTGCCATGTCCCGCGCGAAGGATCCGGCCCTTTCGCGGCCGGCCAGCGCAGCGCCGAGACATAGTCGATCATGTCGGCGTCGGCAGTCCCGTCGCCGGTCGAGCGGACCACGAAGGCATCGGCCACGGTGCCCTTGGGCGTGACCTTCACGCAAACCACCCCGGCCTTGTTCATCATGCTGGTGGGTACGGGCGGCGGCGCCTCTGCGGAAAGACCGGCGGAGGCGGTGAGCGAGGCTGCGGCGAGCAGCGCTGGGAGACTGCGGACCATGGCGCCGTTATGCCACGGGCGCGACGCCCGGGCAATCGCTCCGGCGCGGACGGCGCGAATCACCCCGCGCGCAGTTCTTCGGCCAGCAGGCGGAATTCCTCCGCGCGCGGGCTGTTCTTGCGCCAGACCAGGGCAATCTCGCGGTTGGCGTTGCTGGTGCGCAGCGGCCGCGCGACGACGTCCGTACCGTTGAGAATACCGGCATCCAGCGCCATTTCCGGCAGCATGGTCAGCCCCAGGCCATTGTCCACCATCTGCACGAGGGTATGGAGCGACGTGCCGATCATCGTGGCAGAGGCGCGCAGTTCCGGGCGGTTGCAGGCGGCCAGCGCGTGCTCTTTCAGGCAGTGCCCGTCCTCCAGCAGCAGCAGCCGGTTCTCGTCGATCAATTCGGGCAGGATTTCGGCGGGCGGATCGCGCGGATCGTCCTTGGGAAAGGCGACGAACAGCGCGTCCAGCTCGATCGTCTCCTTCTCCACCTCGCCGGTCGGGAAGGGCAGGGCGAGCAGCACGCAGTCCGAGCGTCCGTGATGGAGCGATTCGATCGCCGCCGCGCTGGTTTCCTCGCGTAGGTACAGCTTCAGCGCGGGCCGCTCGCGCCGCAGGCGCGGCAGCATCCGGGGCAGCAGGAAGGGGGCGATGGTGGGGATCACGCTCATCCGCACCTCGCCCGAAAGCGGCTGGCCGGCGCTCTGCACCATGTCGGACAGCTCCTCCGCCTCGCGCAGCAGACGGTGGGCCTTGGCGACCACGGCATTGCCCAGCGGCGTGAAGCGCACCGCGCGCTTGGTCCGCTCGACCAGCGTCACCCCCAGCAGCGTTTCCAGATCGCGCAGTCCGGCGGAAAGCGTCGATTGCGAGACGAAGCAGGCATCCGCCGCGCGCCCGAAATGGCCGTGTTCATGCAGGGCGACCAGGTATTGCAGCTGCTTGAGCGTGGGAAGGTAGGTGGTCATCGCCGGCGGCTATCGCACGGGGGCGGGTGGTTCGCCAAGATTTGCTTCACCTGGAGCCGCGAAGGGGGCGTCCGACTGCCGTCGCGCCAACGAAAAGCGGCTGGGCCTCACGAACTCCACCTTCACGCTTTAGCGCGAACCCTTTTCCCTTTCTCCGCGCCTCTGCGTGAATCATTCTTCCTCGGCAGGATCGACCGGCTCAACCACGTCATCGACATGGGTCATCTTGAGCTTCCCGTTCACCACCGCGAAGGCCATCTTGCCTTCGACCAGGTCGAGCGCATCCTTGCCGAACTGGCCGAAGCGCCAACCTTCCAGCAGCGGCAGTTCGCGCACGCCGGCGGCCAGAAGTTCCAGATCCTCGCTGCGCGCCAGCAGGCGGGCGGCCACGTCAATTTCGCGGCTGCGGATCTTGAGCAGCAGCTTGAGCAGGTCGGCCACCAGCGCGCCTTCCTTGCCCAGCGGCGCGCCGCGCGCAGTGCGCAGCGGCAGTTCGGATTCGGGGAGCGGCGTGGCGGCGGCGAGGGTTGCCATCAGCCGCTTGCCGATCTCGTTGTCCTTCCAGCCCGAAGACAGCCCCCGCACCTTGGCAAGGTCGGCCTGGGTCTTGGGCGGGTGGCTGGCAAGGTCGGCCAGGGTTTCGTCGCGGACGATCCGGCCGCGCGGGATGTTCTTGTCCTGGGCTTCGGCCTCGCGCCAGGCGGCCAGCGCCTTGAGGCGGCCAAGCATCGCCGGATTGCGCCCGGCGGCCTTGATGCGCTGCCACGCAACCGAGGGATCGTTGCGGTAGTTCGCCGGATCGGCGAGCTTTTCCATCTCGATGTCCAGCCACACTCCGCGTCCGGTTTTTTTCAGGCGGTTCAGCAGCTTGGGGAAGATTTTGGCAAGGTGGGTGACGTCACCGATCGCATAATCGATCTGGCGTTCGGTCAGCGGGCGGCGCGACCAGTCGGTAAAGCGGGCGCCCTTGTCCACGGTGATGCCGAGCCACGATTCGACCAGGTTGGAATAGCCGATCTGTTCCGACTGGCTGACCGCCATCATCGCGATCTGGGTATCGAAGATGGGGTGCGGGGTCTTGCCGGTCAGGTTGTAGACGATTTCCACGTCCTGCCCGCCCGCGTGGAACACCTTCAGCACGTCCTCGTTATCGACCAGCAGGTCGAGCAGCGGCGAAAGATCGATTCCCGGGGCCAGCGGATCGATTGCCGCAGCCTCCTCGGTATCGGCCACCTGGACCAGGCAAAGCTCTGGCCAATAGGTGTTTTCGCGCATGAATTCGGTATCGACGCAGACGAAATCGGCCTTGGCCAGACGCTCGCACAAGGCCTTCAGCGCGTCGGTCGTCGTGATCAGCGGGTGTATCTTCATGTTTCTTTTCTGTATGCGGGCCCGTGCGAGCCCCCGGCTTGACAAAAACGCGGCCATCGCCTGTTAGCCGCGCTTTCGCCCCTGCAACAATGCGGGCCGCTTGGAAAGAGTTTCGATGCATCTTTATCGCACCCACACCTGCGGCGCCCTGGGCGCTAGTGACGTTGGCCAGACCATCCGCCTGTCGGGCTGGGTCCACCGCAAGCGCGACCATGGCGGCGTCCTGTTCGTCGACCTGCGCGACCATTACGGCCTGACCCAGATCGTGGCCGACAGCGACAGTCCGGCGCTGGCCGTGCTGGAAGGCCTGCGGCTGGAAAGCGTCGTCACCATCGACGGCGAAGTGAAGGCGCGCAGTGCCGGCACCGTCAACCCCGGCCTGCCGACCGGCGAGATCGAGGTCTATGCGCGCGGCGCGACCGTGCTGAGCCGGGCCGAGGAACTGCCGCTGCCAGTGGCGGGCGAGCAGGAATATCCCGAGGAAATCCGCCTGCGCTATCGCTTCCTCGATCTGCGCCGCGAAACGCTGCACGCCAATATCGTCAAGCGCACGCAGATCATCTCGGAAACCCGCCGCCGCATGGAAGCGGGCGGCTTTACCGAATATTCGACCCCGATCCTGACCGCCTCCAGCCCGGAGGGCGCGCGCGACTTCCTGGTGCCGAGCCGGATCCACGCGGGCAAGTTCTTCGCGCTGCCGCAGGCGCCGCAGCAGTACAAGCAGCTGCTGATGGTCGCGGGCTTCGATCGCTATTTCCAGATCGCCCCGTGCTTCCGCGACGAGGATCCGCGCGCCGACCGCCTGCCGGGCGAGTTCTACCAGCTTGACCTCGAAATGAGCTTCGTCACCCAGGAAGAAGTCTGGGAGACGATGGAGCCTGTCATGGCCGGGATCTTCGAGAAGTTCGCCGATGGCAAGTCGGTTACGCCTGCGGGCCAGTTCCCGCGCATCCCCTATGCCAAGGCGATGCTGGACTATGGCACCGACAAGCCGGACCTGCGCAACCCGCTGGTGATCCGCGACGTGACGGGCGAATTCCAGCAGTCCGGTTTCGGCCTGTTCGAGAAGATCGTCGGCAGCGGCGGCGTCGTGCGCCTGATCCCGGCCCCCGCCACGGCGGACAAGAGCCGCAAGTTCTTCGACGAAATGAACGAATGGGCGCGCAGCGAAGGTCATGCGGGCCTGGGCTATGTTACCCGCAAGGGCGGCGCCTTCGGCGGCCCGATCGCCAAGAACCACGGCGAGGAGCGCATGGCCGCGCTGTTCGACGCGCTGGGCCTTGGCCCGGATGACGGCGCCTTCTTTGCCGCGGGCAAGGAAGAGCAGGCCGCCAAGCTGGCGGGCGCGGCGCGCACCCGGGTGGGCGAGCAGCTTGGCCTGATCGAGCAGGACGCCTACCGTTTCTGCTGGATCGTCGATTTCCCGTTCTACGAATGGAACGAGGACGAGAAGAAGGTCGACTTCGCGCACAACCCGTTCTCGATGCCGCAGGGCGGGCTGGAAGCGCTGAACACCCAGGACCCGCTGACCATCAAGGCGTTCCAGTACGACATGGTCTGCAATGGCTATGAACTGGCCTCGGGCTCGATCCGCAACCAGCACCCGGACCTGATGGTCAAGGCGTTCGAGCTGACCGGCCTGACCCAGGTCGACGTCGAGGAGCGCTTTGGCGGCATGTACCGCGCCTTCCAGTACGGCGCTCCGCCGCACGGGGGCATGGCGGCCGGCATCGATCGCATGGTCATGCTGCTGTGCGGTGCGCAGAACCTGCGCGAAATCACGCTGTTCCCGATGAACCAGCGCGCCGAAGACCTGCTGATGGGGGCGCCTTCGCAGGCCGAGCCGAAGCAGCTGCGCGAACTGCACATCCGCGTGATCGAGCCGCCCAAGGCATAAGTTCCTGCCCCGGTTGACGACAGGGCGCGGGCTGGCGCAAGCTGGCCCGTGTCGCGCGGCCAAACCGGGGAAGATCAATGCGTTCGTTGCTGCCTGTCGCCATCCTTGCCGCCTGCGCCCTGTCCGCGCCGGCGCGGGGTGAAACCCTGAACATCGAATCGGTCTATCCCGCCGGAAGCAACGAGGCGGCGGCGCTGATCTCGATCAGGGTCGATCGCTTCGGCGGCACCGACGGCGAGGCGCTGGCATTCCGGATCGAGGATTCGCTGCGCGGCGCCAGCATCGGCGGCCGGCCCTATTTCCAGATCCTCTCTGCAGGCTCGGCGGGCATGGCCGAAGGCCTGCTGCGCGGCACTGCCGAGGCGGAAATGACGGTCCGCAGATATACCGAGGACCGCGAGGAATGCGTCAAGGACGACGCCGGCAAGTGCACGCCTGAAAAGCGCAAGTTCAAGGTCCGTTGCCAGGCCCGGCGCTTCGAGCTGTCGGTGATGATGCGCCTGACCGGACCCGACGATGCCCTGATCTGGTCCGACGACCGCCCCGAGGTCTACGAGGATCGCGGCTGCGAGGACGCCTCGAACGCGCCGCGCACCGGCAATTCGGTGGTCCGCGACCTGGTCGAGCGGGTCGGCAAGCGCATCCGCATCGATCTTGCCCCCTACGAGACTTCGGAGCAGGTCCGCGTCAACGAGGGGCGCAAGGGTCTGGCCAAGCCGGACGGCGAACGGTTCAGGCAGGCGGTCAGGCTGACCAAGACCGACCAGGCGGCGGCCTGCGCGGTCTGGGAACAGCTCGATTCGATCTATCCCGATCACCAGCCGACCCAGTTCAACATCGCCCTGTGCGACGAGATGCGCGGGCGCGACGAATCGGCGCAGCTGCGCTGTCGCCGGATCGTCCAGCTCGACCCGCGCTATCAGCCGGCGCGCGATGGCCTGGCCCGGATCAGCATCCGCGACAACGCCCGCCGCCAGATGGCGGCGCAAAAGGGGCGCTGAACGGCCCCAGGGCATTCGCCGTGATCATCCCGTGCACCCTCTTGCCAGCGCGCGCGGCGTTCTCTAGGGCGGGCGTGACATTTAATCTGCCGTTCACGAAGGGACACATCCATGAGCGACACCGCCGACCGGGTTAAGAAGATCGTTGTCGAACATCTCGGCGTCGAAGCCGAAAAGGTGAACGAAGACGCCAGCTTTATCGACGACCTGGGTGCAGACAGCCTCGACATCGTCGAGCTCGTCATGGCTTTCGAGGAAGAGTTCGGCGTGGAAATCCCCGACGACGCTGCCGAGAAGATCAGCACCGTTGCCGATGCGATCAAGTACATCAACGACCACAAGGGCTGATAGCCTTTGGCCGTTGGCCTGCAGCGCCGGACAACAGCTCGAGCCTGGGCAGTCTGACGGCGAATGATGGCTTTTGACAGGCTCAGCCTCTATGGGGCTGGGCCTGTTCTTATTCTGCAAGTTGGAGAGACGCATGCGTCGTGTCGTCGTTACCGGTCTTGGCCTCGTTACCCCGCTGGGCGCCGATGTCGAAACCACCTGGGCCAACCTGATCGCCGGCAAGTCGGGCGCGGGACGCATTACCCGCTTCGATACCAGCAACCAGAAGTGCCACATTGCCTGTGAAGTGAAGGGGAAGGACCACCCCTGGGGCTTCGATCCCGACAAGCGCGTCGATCACAAGGTCCAGCGCCAGGTCGATCCGTTCATCATCTACGGCATCGATGCCGCTGGGCAGGCGCTGGAAGATGCGGGCCTCGTCGACATGGACGATGACCTCAAGCTGCGCACCGGCTGCTCGATCGGTTCGGGCATCGGCGGCCTGCCGGGGATCGAAAGCGAATC
>CALMJG010000115.1 GCA_937864195.1 uncultured Novosphingobium sp. | reverse complement strand
CAGCGCTTCACCGCTTGAGAGGGGCAAGCCTCCCTGCTCTGCTCACCCTCCATTTTACATAATATATATTATCAATCTTTAGCATGGCCCACGCGGGCTCGCCGAGCCTGGCCTCCACTCAGGCCTGCGGCATCGCGCGGACTATGATCGCGGCGCAATCAACGGCTGCGTCGAAAGCGCCATAAGCCATGCCGCGCTGACCCAGCCGCAAGGCGCAGTACGCGTCGGCCAGCGGATTGTCCCAGCCAAGCAGGATCGCCGCCTGGGCCGCCAGCGCAGCCTGTTCGACCAGCAGCCGTGCCGTGCCTTCGCGCGCCCGACCGAGGTCGATCCCCGCGACGAAGCGGTCATAGGTTGCGTTCTTGCCGCGCTGCGCCAGCAGGAATGCCTGCAAGGCCTCGACGCTCTCCGGTTCGCGCGCCACGGCGCGCAGCACGTCGAGCGCGATGACGTTGCCCGAACCTTCCCAGATCGCGTTGAGCGGTGACTGGCGGAACAGGCGCGGCATCGGCCCATTCTCGACGTAACCGACCCCGCCGTGTGCCTCCATCGCTTCATAGACCATGCCGGGCGCCCGCTTGCACACCCAGTACTTGGCAATCGGCGTCAGCAGCCGCGCGAGTGGATCGTTCTCATCGAAGGCCTGGGCAAGGCGCATGGCTGTCGCCGTGGCCGCCTCGCTTTCCAGCGCGAGGTCGGCCAGCACGGCGGCCATGGCCGGTTGATCGACCAGGCGCTTCTGGAAGGCCGAGCGGTGCGCGGTATGCCACAGCGCATTCGCCAGGGCGAAACGCATCTGCGCGGCGGAGCCCGTCACGCAGTCGAGCCGGGTGTGCTGGACCATCTGAATGATCGTTGCCACCCCGCGCCCTTCCGGCCCGACCCGCTGCGCCAGCGCGCCGTGGTATTCGATCTCGGACGAGGCGTTGGACCTGTCGCCCAGCTTGTCCTTCAGTCGCATGACCCGGAATCCCGCATTGCGGTTCCCGTCCGGTAGCCAGCGCGGAACGAGGAAGCAGGTCAGCCCTCCCTCCGCATAGGCGAGCGTCAGGAAGGCGTCGCACATCGGCGCGGAGCAGAACCACTTGTGGCCATTGATCCGATACCAGCCCTCCTCGCCGGTCGGTTCGGCCCGGGTGGAATTGGCGCGCACGTCAGACCCGCCCTGCTTCTCGGTCATGGCCATGCCGATGGTGACGCCAGCCTTTTCCGCAGCAGGACGGCAGGCTGGATCATAAGCCCCGGCAGTGATGCGCGGCACCCATTGCTCCGCCACCTTCGGCTCCGCGCGCAGCGCGGGCACGGCGGCGTAGGTCATGGTCATCGGGCAGCCGGTGCCCGAATCCGCCTGGCTGAGAAGAAGCATGAGAGCGCTGTGAGCCAGGTGCCCTGCCCCCTCCCCTTGCCACGCCAGACTGGCGATCCCGCTGGACAGGCCCAGGTCCATCAACTGGTGGTAAGCCGGGTGGAAGGTAACTTCGTCGATCCGCCGTCCGAAGCGGTCGTGGGTTTCCAGCACCGGCAGCACTCGGTTGGCCTCTGCGCCCCAGGCCTGGACCTCCTGCGATCCGGCGCGCGCGCCCATGGCGGCAAGGCGCTGGCGGTGCCCCTCCCCTCCGGCGTTCCGCACGGCCTGCGCCAGCGCAAGGTCGCTGGTGAACAGGTTGATGTCCTCCAGCGGCGGGGGCTGGTTGAACACCTCGTGCGTGTCGAAGCTGGAAACGGGGCGCAGCGATGCCATGGGGTCACCCTTCGAGCGGTATGCCACCACAGCCTAACGCGCGGCGCGGCGCCCGACAACTCGCGCCTTGCGCGAATCGCGCAGGGCCTGTCTGTGACGTCATGCCGCACAGTTCTCCGCTCGACCGCCTGCTCGCAATCATGGCCCGCCTGCGCGATCCGGAGCGGGGCTGCGACTGGGACGTCGCCCAGACCTTCGCGACGATCGCCCCCTATACCATCGAGGAAGCCTACGAGGTGGCCGACGCCATCGCCCGGGAGGACATGGCCGGATTGAAGGAGGAACTGGGCGACCTGCTGCTCCAGGTCGTATTCCATTCGCGCATGGCGGAAGAGGCGGGGCTGTTCGATTTCGGCTCCGTGGCAGAAGCGATCTCGGGCAAGATGGAAGCGCGCCATCCGCATGTGTTCGGCGACGCGCCCGATCTCGGCCAATCGCGCGAGGACCGCTGGGAAGGCGCCAAGGCGAGCGAGCGTGCCGCCAAGGGGGCGACCAGTGGATTGGACGGAGTGGCACTGGCCCTCCCCGCCCTGCTCCGCGCCGAAAAGCTGCAGAAACGCGCGGCGCGGCAGGGGTTCGATTGGGGCAATACCGAAGGTCCGGCCGACAAGCTGCGCGAGGAAATGGCCGAACTCGCCGAAGCGTCAACCGATGAGGAGCGCTTCGAGGAGGCAGGCGACCTGCTGTTCGCGGCGGTGAACCTGGTCCGCGCACATGGCGTGGCCGCCGAGGAGGCCCTGCGCGCCGCCAACGCGAAGTTCGAGCGGCGCTATCGCGGCATGGAGGCCCTGGCTACCGCGCGCGGGCAGGACTTTTCCGCGCTCGACCTCGCGGCGCAGGAAGACCTGTGGCAGGCGGTCAAGCGGTCAGAGGCGGGTAAAGCGGCCTAGCTCACGCGGATCAAGCCGGACCTCGATCCGGCGCAGCGGGCCGCGCTCGTCCTCGCCGGCGTCCTCTTCGCCCACGACTTCACCGTGGGCATGGAGCCAGGCGATGCGCTGTCCGTCGCTGAGCGGCAGGACGAAGCTGTGCAGGCGCGCGCCGGCGGTCAGCACCTTGCTGACGGCGTCCAGCAGGGCCTCGCAGCCCTCACCGGTCAGGGCCGAGACTGGCACGATCACCTCTTCGCCGCGCGCCCCCAACTGCTCGCGCAATTCGGCGGCGCGCTCCGCATCGAGCAGATCCCACTTGTTCCACGCTTCGACGATCGGCACGGAAGGCGCGGCGCCCTCCTCCTCGATCAGGCCCAGTTCCTCCAGCACCTCCATCACCTGGCGCTTCTGCGCCCGGGTATCGGGATTGGCGATGTCGCGGACGTGGACGATGACGTCAGCGGCGGTAACCTCTTCCAGCGTGGCGCGGAAGGCGGCGACCAGCTGGGTCGGCAGGTCGGAAATGAAGCCCACCGTATCGGACAGGATCGCCTTGTCGACGCCCGGCAGGCGAATGCGCCGCATGGTGGGGTCGAGCGTGGCGAACAGCAGGTCTTCGGCCATCACCCCCGCCCCGGTCAGGCGGTTGAACAGCGTGGACTTGCCGGCATTGGTATAGCCGACCAGCGCGATCACCGGCCAGGGCGCCTTTTCCCGGCGGCTGCGGTGAAGGCCCCGGGTGCGGCGGACCTGTTCCAGCTCGCGGCGCAGGCGCCCCATGCGGTCGCGGATCATCCGGCGGTCGGCCTCGATCTGCGTTTCGCCCGGGCCGCCCAGGAAGCCGAAGCCGCCGCGCTGGCGCTCAAGGTGGGTCCAGCTGCGCACCAGCCGCCCGGCCTGGTAATCGAGGTGGGCGAGTTCGACCTGCAGCCGGCCTTCGGCGGTCGCGGCGCGCTCACCGAAGATTTCCAGGATCAGGCCGGTCCGGTCGATCACCTTGCGCTTCAGCTTGTCTTCAAGGTTGCGCTGCTGGATCGCGGTGAGCGAACCGTCGACGATCACCAGTTCGGCATCGCCCTGGTTGCAGGCAATGTCGATGTTCTGGATCTGGCCTTCGCCGAACAGAGTGCCGGCCCGCGCCTCGCGGATCGGGATGACCATGGCATCAACCACGACCAGCCCGATCGCGAGCGCAAGGCCCTTGGCCTCCTCGATCCGCGCGGCGCTATCGTGCTGCGGTGCGCCCCGGCCCCGGAATTCGGGGTAGACCACCACTGCCCGCGCGCCGCGGGCAACGTCTTCGCGATTGTCGTCCAGAAAGCTCAGACGTCGTCGCCTTCATCGTCAGGCTCGCCGCCGGTCAGGTCGACCGGAGTGACGGGCTGGATAGTGGAGACCGCGTGCTTGTAGGCCAACTGAACATAGCCTTCGCGCTCAAGCAGCATGCAGAACAGGTCATAGGCCGCGACCCGCCCCTGCAGCATCACGCCGTTGACCAGGAACATGGTGACCTGAACCTCGGCAGCGCGCACGCTGGAGAGGAACACGTCCTGCAGCAGCCGCACCTTCTTGCCGCCTTCCGCCGCGCTGGCGAACTGGCGCGCGTCGATCGGAACGCTGGGCATGATGGTGGAAACGGCGTGCTTGTAGACCAGCTGCGACTGGCCATCGCGGCGCAGCAGGATCGAGAAATTGTCGAACCAGGTGACGATTCCCTGCAGCTTCACGCCCTTGACCAGGAAAATGGTGACGGGAATCTTGTTCCTGCGCAGCAGGTTGAGGAACTGGTCCTGAAGGTTCTGCCCCTTGCCAGGGAGCGGCGCAGCGGCAATCGCCGCTGGGGGCGCGGTCTCTGCCACTTCGGTTTGTTCCGGCTCGGGCTTGGACGGCCGGGGACGCGCGGTCAGGGTGCGTGAGGACATGGTTTTCTCCTTCTTGTTGGCGGCCATCAAGATGGTCGCATTCTGGACGGAGCGCAGTTTTGCCCGCGGACCGTCCGCTTGTTGCTTTGCAGCATTACCCTGAACGCCGGGTCAGGTAAACCGGCTTGTCAGCGCAATTGTCATTCCGCGACTTCGGCGTTCTCCTCCTCGTCCCGCCCGCCGACCATGCCGAGCAGCTTGAGCTTGCGGTGCAGCGCCGAGCGTTCCATGCCGATGAACGCCGCAGTGCGCGAAATGTTTCCCGAGAACCGCCGGATCTGGACTCGCAGGTATTCCCGCTCGAAGTTCTCGCGCGCTTCGCGCAGCGGTACGCCCATCAGCGAAGGCAGCGATCCATCGCCGCTGATCCGGCCACTCAGCACTTCGGAAGGCAGCATGTCCGCATCGATCTGCCCCAGCCGCTCGCGCGGGGTGAGGATGATCGTGCGCTCGACCACGTTGCGCAGCTGGCGCACGTTGCCCGGCCATTCATAGCTTTGCAGCGCGGCCATGGCCTCCATGGCCACTTCGGGCGGCGGCACCCCCTGGTCGGCGGCGAAGCGGGCGAAGAAGTGGTCGACCAGCGCCGGAATATCCTCGCGTCGCTCCGCCAGCGAGGGGATCGCCACGGGCACGACGTTGAGCCGGTAGAACAGGTCTTCGCGGAAGCGCCGCTCGGCAATCTCCCGCTCGAGGTCGCGGGCGGTCGAGGAAACCACCCGCACATCGACGCGGATCTGGCGGTGCCCGCCGACCCGCACGAAGGCTTGCTCGGTCAGCACCCGCAGGATCCGCGCCTGGGTGGAAAGCGGCATGTCCGCCACTTCGTCGAGGTAGAGCGTGCCGCCATCGGCCAGTTCGAGCAGGCCGGCGCGCACCAGCTTGCCGCCCGCTTCCTCGCCGAACAGTTCCTGTTCGAAGCGTTCCGGAGTGATCCGGGCGGAATTGACCGTGACGAAGGCGTTGCCGCCGCGCGGGCTCCAGCTATGGAGCAGGCGTGCGGCCACTTCCTTGCCCGCGCCGGCCGGGCCGCTGATCAGCAGACGGCTGCCGGTATTGGACACCCGCTTGAGCGTCGCGCGGACCTGGTTGATCGCGCTCGAATTGCCGGTGAACTCGTCCGCCGTGACAAAGCCTTCGCGCAGCCTGGCATTCTCCCGCCGCAGCCGCTCGGTCTCGGTCGCGCGGGCCACCAGCAGCAGCAGGCGCTCGGCCTCGAACGGCTTTTCGATGAAGTCCATCGCGCCCCGGCCGATTGCGGAGACGGCGGTATCGATGTTGCCATGGCCAGAGAAGATGATCACCGGCAGTTCCGGCTCGCGGCTCTTGATCGCATCGAGCACTTCAAGGCCGTCCATCGGGCTGCCGTGGAGCCAGACGTCAAGCAGCACCAGGCTGGGACGGCGCTGGTCGATCATGTCCAGGGCGGTGGTGCTGTCCCCCGCCGTGCGGCATTCATAGCCCTCGTCGCTCAGCACGCCGGCGACCAGTTCGCGGATGTCGCGTTCATCATCGACGATCAGGATATCGAGCGCCATTCAATCCACCTTCATTGCATTACTGCGCAGCTTCGCTGGTTCGCTGGATCGCCAGCGGATCGCGCGCGAAGCGCATGGTTACTACGGTTCCCTCAAGGTCGCCGGGGGCAAAGGTCATTTCGCCCCCGTGTTCCTCGACGATCTTGTTGACGATCGCCAGGCCAAGCCCGGTGCCCTTCTCGCGGGTCGTGACATAGGGTTCGACAATCCGCTCCCGGTCCTGCGGCAGACCGACCCCGTTATCGGCCACGCGGACTTCCAGCGCTTCCCCGGCCATGCGCAGCGATACCGCAATCCGTCCGCGATAGTCGGCCCCGGCGAGTTTCTGGCGGGCCTCGATGGCTTCGACCGCGTTCTTCAACACGTTGGTCATGGCCTGACCGAACTGGTGGCGGTCGCAGGCGATTGCGCCGACGTCACCCTGGGCATCGAAGGCAAAGTTGATGTCCGGGCGCGCCACTTCCTGCAGGAACAGCGCCTGCCGGGCGAGGTCGACCGGATCCTCGCGCCGGAACACCGGCTTGGGCAGCCGCGCGAAGGAGGAAAACTCGTCCACCATCCGGCGCAGATCGCCGACCTGGCGGATGATTGTGCCGGTCAGTTCCTCGAACAGCTCGGTATCGGCGGTGATCAGCTTGGTATAGCGCCGTTTCAACCGCTCGGTCGCCAGCTGGATCGGGGTCAGCGGGTTCTTGATCTCGTGCGCGATGCGCCGCGCGACGTCCGACCAGGCCGCCTGGCGCTGGTCGATCAGCTGGCGGGTGATGTCTTCAAAGGTGATCACGTCGCCGGCGTGGCCGCGCGTCGCCTTGACGGCGAGGGTCAGCAACTCGCTGCCCTTGGCGTACTGGACGATCCCGCCATGCTGCCCCGCCTCGGCCAGCGCGGCGATCTGCGGCGCGATCTCGGCCAGCCGCACGCCGATCGGCGGCTCGGTCCCGCGATCGAGCAGGAGCTTCTGGGCCGAACTGTTCATCAGCAGTACTTCGCCCGCCGGATTGGTGGAGATGATCCCCGCCGTCACGGATTCGAGCACGGCCTCGATGAAGGCACGGCGTTCGCCCAGTTGCTGGTTGGCGCCGACCAGCGCCTGGGTCTGCTTTTCCAGCTGCTGGGTCATGCGGTTGAAGGCGCGGTTGAGCAGGCCGATCTCGTCGGCCCCGGTGCGCCCTTCGACCCGCATCGAGAAATTGCCCGCCCCCACCTGCCGCGCCGCATCAACGAGGTCATAGAGCGGCTTCACCTGCCGGTCGGCAAAGCGTAGCGCGAACCAGATCGACAGGCCGACCAGGGCCAGGCTGGCCGCGAACAACGCGACGTTGATCTGCAATTGCAGGCTGCGCGCGCGCTTGGTCAGCACGTCATAGGCGCGCACGATGTTCTCCGCGCGCTGGCCCATGCTGAAGGCCAGCAGGTCAGAACGGCGGGTCGTGAACAGATAGATCCCGGCGCGCCGGTCGATCGGAGTGATCGCCTCGATCCGGTCGGCGCTGGCGCGCACCACCATCTGCTCTCCGCTGTCGAGTCGGCGCATGTCCTGCGGGGCGATCCGGTCGGTTACCTCGCCCTTGTCGGGATCGGACAGGACCGCAGTGGACAGCGAGCCATTGGCCCCGCGCTGCAGGATCGCGGAATCGTTCAGTTTGCGGTGCAGGATCTGGTAGGCGTAGAATTCCCTGAACTGCGGATCGTTGATCGGAACCTGGCCCAGCACTTCGCGCAGGTCACCCGCCATGGCGAGCGATTCGTATTCCATGTCGCGCTGTGTCTGCTCGTAGTAGCCGCGCGCCAGCTTGTTGGAGTTTTCCAGCAGCCCGCGCGAGGAATCGGAAAACCAGAACTCGACGCCGTACTGGAACAGCCACGAGGCGAAGATCACCACCAGCAGGGTCGGGATCGCGGAAATCAGCGAGAAGAAGAACACCAGCCGCACGTGCAGCTGCCCGCCCCCGCCCGCGTTCTCCGCCGCGCGCTGCAGCGCAAGGCGGCGGCCCAGCAGGACCAGGATAGCCATCGCGGGGACCAGGGTGCCGACCAGCAGTGTGGCTGTCAGGTCGGTCGGCAACAGCTGCCCGCGCTGCGACTGCGTTGTCACCGCGTACCAGGTGATCAGGGTCATCAGCAGGAAGCCGACGACAGAGCCGACCTCCATGATCGCGTAGAAATTGGCACGACGAGCGGCGAGTTGGACGCGTCGCCACCATTGTGGCCAACCTCTCTTGCGCGCGGGAACCATCGTTGCGCAGTTACAACACTAGTGTGGTAATCTTGCAAGAGGTTTAAGCGCGGGCCGGAGGCGGCCGCAGGCCAACCAATCCAGGAGCACGGCAACCGCCCCTGGATTGCCGCGGCCCTGCGGCACTCGCGATGACGAAGCAGGGGGGAACGCCGCGCGTCTGCTTGCGCAACTTTCTTCAGGCGCGGACGAAGCTGAGGGAGCGCGGTGCGGCTGCCCTCAAACGCGCTGCAACTCCACCGGGTCGATCGCCAGGTCGCTCAGCCGCTTGCGCAGGGTATTGCGATTGATCCCCAGCAGCTGGGCCGCGCGCAGCTGGTTGCCGCCGGTCTGGCGCAGCGCCTCGACGAACAGCGGGCGCTCGAACGCGGCCAGCGCCTCGTCATAGACGCGGCCTGCTGGCGGACGGTGCCGCTCAAGCCAGTCGACCACCGCTTCCGACAGGTTCTGCGGCCGTTCGCCCTGTTCGTCGGCGCGGGCCGCCTGGGTCAGCAGCGGGGCGAGCGTGCCGCTGTCGATCCGCTCCTCCCGGGCGAGCAAGGCCAGGCGGTAGATGAAATTGCGCAGCTCGCGCACGTTGCCGCGCCACGGCTGGCGGGCGAGCAGGGCTGCGGCATCGTCGGTCAACTGGTGGCGCGGCAGGCCCTCCTGCAAGGCCTGGTGCAGGAAATGGCGGGCGAGCGCGGGGATGTCGTCGGTCCGCTCACGCAGGGGCGGCAGCAGGATCGGCACCACGTTGAGCCGGTAATAAAGGTCTTCGCGGAACGTCCCCGCAGCGATCATCGGTTCGAGATCGCGGTTGGTGGCGGCGATGATCCGCACGTCCACGGCCACTTCCTCGCGCCCGCCAACGCGGCGGATGCGGCCCGATTGCAGCGCGCGCAGCAGCCGGGTCTGGGCCTGCATCGGCATGTCGCCGATCTCGTCGAGGAACAGGGTGCCGCCGTCGGCCTGCTCGAACTTGCCGGTATGGCGAGCGACCGCGCCGGTGAACGCGCCCTTCTCGTGCCCGAACAGCTCGCTCTCGATCAGCTCGGCCGGAATCGCGGCAGTGTTGACCGCCACGAACGGACCGTCCTTGCGGTGGCCAAGCTGGTGGATCGCCTCGGCCACCAGTTCCTTGCCGGTGCCGCTTTCGCCCAGCACCAGCACCGTCAAATCGTTGCGCAGCACGCGGGTGATCATCCGGTAGACCGCCTGCATCGGTGCCGAGCGCCCGACCAGCGGCAGGCCGGCCACAGGCGCCTCCTCCCCCTCGCGCGCCCGGGACTTGCTGGCCCCGACCGCCTGACGGACGGTACGGGCCAGCTCGTCAATATCGAAGGGCTTGGGGAAATATTCGAAAGCCCCGGTGTCGCTCGCTCGCACTGCGGTATCGAGCGTGTTCTGCGCGGAAAGGATGATCACCGGCATGTCAGGCGCGGCGTCGCGCACCCGGCCCAGGGTCTCGATCCCGTCACCGTCGGTCAGGATCACGTCGGTAACCAGCGCCGAAAAGCGCCCCTGTGCCAACAGCCGGTCACGCTCCGCCACGCTGTCGCAGCGGGTCACGGTAAAGCCTTCCGCCTCCAGCGCGGCGGTGATGACAATGGCGATCGATTCGTCGTCTTCGACCAGCAGAACGCTCATGGTCTATCCTCGCGCAGGTTCTTGCGCCGCTCGTCGGCGAGCGGCAGGTGCAGGCGGAAATGGGTCCAGCCGCCCGCCTCGTCGCGGTCGTGGCCGATCCGCCCGTTCATGTCGCGCACCAGACGCCGCACCAGAGCCAGACCGAGGCCCTGCCCGCTCTTCTTGGTGGTGACAAAGGGTTCGAACACATGGTCGCGCATCGCCGGATCGACGCCCGGGCCATTGTCGCTGACCCGCAGCTCGATCGGCAGGCGCACCGGCGTCCCGTCCGCACCGCGATGCAGCTGAAGCCCGCTGGCAAAGCGGGTGCGCACCACGATCCGGGGCTTGTCCACGCCCGCGCAGGCATCGGCGGCATTGGCCAGCAGGTTGATCACCACCTGTACCAGTGCCCCGGCATTGCCCATCACGGGGGGCAGCGATGGGTCGAACTCTTCCGCGATCGGCGGGGCCTTGCCGCTTGCCTCCATCACCGCACGGGCGCGGCGGACCGCTTCGTGGAGGTTGCACGGGGCCAGTTCCTGCGGAGTGCGCCGCGACAGGGTCTGCATCTGGTCGATCAGCTTGGCGATCCGGTCGACCTCGTCGGCGATCAGCGTGGTGAGCGCCAGATCCCCGCCTTCCAGCTTGCGCCCCAGCAATTGCGCCGCGCCGCGGATGCCCGCCAGCGGGTTCTTGATCTCGTGGGCCAGCACTTCGGGCGCGCGCAGCACGGTGTCCTCGCCGCTCGCGCTGTCGGCGGCGGCTTCCGCGCCGCCGGTGTCGTGCAGGGTGAGAACCTGCCAGCCCGGCCGGTCGATCACCGGGGCCACGGTCACGTCCACCATCCGCTCGCGCTGGCCGCTAACCTTCACGCCCGTCGCGCGAGCAGAGACATGGGCGTCGGTTTCGCTCAGCCGCTGGGCCAGGCGATCCTCGGAAAAGCGCAGCAGGCGGCCCAGTTCACGGCCCTCCAGACGGCGGAAGCTCTGGCCCAGGAACTGCTCGGCAGCAGGATTGGCCGCTGCGAGCCGCTGCCCGGGGGCCAGCAGCAGCACCGCGTGGGGCAGGCTGGCCAGCTGGCGCAGCGCCTCGTCCATCAGGCCGCCTGGCGCTGGAGGAAGGGCGCGTAGAATTCGGACAGGCGGCGCATCACCTCGTCCGCGTCATCGACGAAGTTGACCATGTTGCGGAAGTTGGCCGATCCCGGCAGCCCGCGCGTGTACCAGCCCAGGTGCTTGCGGGCCATGCGCACGCCGGTTTCGCGGCCATAGAGGTCCAGCATCCACTGGTAGTGCTCAAGGATCAGGCCCAGCTGCTCGTCCAGCGCCGGATCGGCCAGCTGCTCGCCGGTACGCAGCCAGTGCATCACCTGCGCCAGCAGCCACGGCCGGCCATAGGCACCGCGCCCGATCATCAACCCGTCCGCGCCCGACTGTTCCAGCGCCTGCGCGCTATCCTCGATGGAGCAGATGTCGCCGTTGACGATCACGGGGATCGAAACCGCCTCTTTCACCTTGCGAACAAAGCTCCAGTCAGCGCTGCCCTTGTAGAGCTGGTTGCGCGTCCGCCCGTGGACCGTCACCAGCCTGGCACCCAGATCCTCGGCAATCCGCGCGAGCTCTGGTGCGTTGAGGCTGTCATGGCACCAGCCCATCCGCATCTTGACCGTTACCGGCACCTTGACCGCCTTGACGGTTGCCTCGATCAGCCGCGTGGCGAGCGGCAGATCGCGCATCAGCGCCGACCCGGCATCGCCGTTGACGATCTTGCGCACCGGACAGCCCATGTTGATGTCGATGATGGCCGCCCCGCGATCTTCCGACAGCTTGGCTGCCTCCGACATCTGGGCCGGATCGCAGCCGACCAGCTGCATCGACACCGGCTCCTCGATCGGATCCCACGCCGCCTTCTGCACCGACTGGCGCGTTTCGCGGATTGCGGCGGGGCTGGCGATCATCTCGGTGACGTTGAGACCCGAGCCGAAGCGCCGCACCAGGCGGCGGAACGGCAGGTCAGTCACGCCGGTCATCGGCGCGAGGATCACGGGGCAGTCGATCTGGACCGGGCCGACCTGGATCGGATCGAGCTGCGGCGGAGTGGGAAGCGGGTTCATGGGTTCGCGTGCCTAAAATTTGTGCAGCACATAGGGAATTGCCTGCCCCGACTCAAGTGGTAAGGCGCCAGCCCATATGGACGCGCCCTCCCCCCTCCCGGTCGGTATCGCCGCCGTGGTCGTCGCCGCCGGAGCCGGACTGCGCGCCGGCCAGCCGCTGCCCAAGCAGTTCGCGATCTGGCGCGGCAAGCCGGTGGTGCGCCATTCGGTCGAAGCGCTCATCGCGGCGGGCGTCTCGCCGGTCATCGTGGCGATCCCCGAGGGCGCTGACGAGATCGCCAGTACCGCGCTGGCCGGACTCGACGGAGTGCGGCTGGTCACCGGCGGCGCGACACGCCAGCTGTCGGTGCGCGCGGCCCTTGAGGCGCTGGCAGGGGATGCCCCTCGCCTCGTTCTGATCCACGATGCGGCCCGCCCGGTCCTGCCGCGCGCGGTGATCGACCGGCTGGTCGACGCGCTCGATCGCCAGCCCGGAGCAATCCCTGTTCTGCCGGTGGTCGACAGCCTGACACGCGCAGAGGGCGAGCTGATGGGCGAGCCCGCGCGGCGCGAGGAACTGCGCCGGGTGCAGACCCCGCAGGCCTTCCGTTACGCCGATATCATCGCGGCTCACCAAGATTGGAGCGGCGCGGCGAGCGCCGGAGACGATGCGCAGGTTGCCCGCGCCGTCGGGCTCGCCATTGCCCTCGTCGAAGGAGACGAAGTGTTGCACAAGCTTACCTTCGCGCACGATTTTGCCGTGCAGAAGCTGCCGGTCCGCGTGGGCACCGGCTATGACGTCCACCGCCTGGCCGAAGGCGAGGAGCTGTGGCTCTGCGGGGTCAGAATCGAGCATGATCGCGGCCTTGCGGGCCATTCCGACGCCGACGTGGCAATTCATGCGCTGGTCGACGCGATCCTGGGTGCGATCGGCGCGGGCGACATCGGCAGCCATTTCCCGCCCAGCGACCCGCGCTGGAAAGGCGCCTCGTCCGACCGATTCCTGGTCCATGCCGTCGATCTGACACGAGAGGCTGGATACGCCATCGGCAATGTCGATGTGACCATTGTCTGCGAAGCGCCCAAGATCGGCCCGCACCGCACGGCAATGCGCGAGCGGCTGGCCCAGATCATGCAGGTTCCGCTCGCCGCCGTCAGCGTCAAGGCCACCACGACGGAGAGGCTGGGCGCAACCGGGCGCGGCGAAGGGATCGCGGCGCAGGCCGCCGCCACGCTGATCGCGCTATAGGCTGGATTTTCCCCGGGAACCGGGCCACAGACCGGCATAGCAAATCAACGGGGATCCGATTCATGCCCAGCCATTTCGTCCGTCTTGCCGCTACCGCCGCGCTCGCCGCGCTGATCCCCGTGCAGGCGGCCCAGGCTCAGGCCCAGACCGCCAGGTCCTGCATCTCGCGCGAGGAGATGCGCGGGCTGGTGGCCTACCTGCTGCCGACCCTGCTCGATTCGACGATTTCCACCTGCAAGGCGCACCTGCCGGGCGATTCATACCTGATCGCCCGCGCGCCCACGCTGCTCAGCCGCCTGAACGAGGGCAAGGACAAGGCCTGGCCCCAGGCCAAGGCAGGCTTCATGAAGTTCGGCGGGACCAGGGCTTCAGAAACCAAGCTACTGAACGCCATGCCTGACGAGGTGATCCGTCCGTTCATCGAGGCGGCCCTGACTGCCGAACTCGCGCCCAAGGTGAAGGGCGAAAACTGCGCGGACATCGACCGGCTGACCGCCACGCTCGAACCGCTGCCGGCCGCCAACGTGGTCGACATGTTTGCCGAGATACTCAACCTTGTCGCGCGCGAGGACAAGAAGCTGTCCAGCTGTCCGGCGGCCTGAGGCGGAACGCGCCATGGACAGCCTTCTGCCGCCAGACCTTGCCGCCCTCGCCGCCCGCGTCGTGGCCGAGAACAAGGCCGCAGGGCGCCGGATCGCGCTGGCGGAAAGCTGCACCGGCGGGCTGGTCAGCGCCGCGCTGACCGAGATTGCCGGTTCGTCAGCCGTGCTGGACCGGGGCTTCGTGACCTATTCCAATGAATCCAAGCACGAATTGCTGGGCGTATCGCTGGATATCATCGACACCTTCGGCGCGGTCTCGATCGCCTGTGCCTGGGCCATGGCGCAGGGCGCTTTGCGCAAGAGCGGGGCGGACGTTTCGGTTTCCATCAGCGGCATCGCCGGACCGGACGGAGGCAGCGAGATGAAGCCGGTCGGCACGGTGGTCTTTGCCCGCGCGGTGCGCGGCGTGGACGAGATCGTGGCCGAAGAACGCCAGCTGCCCGCCAGCAGCCGCGCCGAAGTGCGGCATCAGGCCGCGCTGGTCGCGCTTGAACTGCTGCTGCCGTAGAGCTTGTCCGCGCGTTCCTCGAAGGCGGTGACCATCTTGCGGAAGCCGCGATCGAAATACTGACCCGCAAGCCGTTCGAACATGGCGTTGCGGAACGAGAATTCGACCATGAAGTCGACCTCGCAGCCGCCATCCTCCAGCGGGCGGAACTTCCACTCGTTATCAAGATCACGCATCGGTCCGTCGACGTAGTGGACCTTGATCGACGAGGGCCGGGTCTTGATCACGCGCGAGGTGAACTTGTCGCGCAGCGCGTTGAAGCCGATCAGCATGTCGGCGACCATTTCGGTCTCGCTGTCGCTGCGTACGCGGGTGGCCACGACCCAGGGCAGGAATTCGGCATAGCGGCCGACATCCGCAACCAGATCGTACATCTGCTCCGCGCTCCACGGCAGGCGCCGGACTTCGCGGATTCCCGGCATCAGCGCGCCCTGGCGAGCTGCGCTTCGCGCGCGGCGCGCATCTGGGCGAAATCGTCCCCGGCGTGATAGCTGGAGCGGGTCAGCGGGGTCGAGGCGACCTGCAGGAAGCCCTTGGCCCGCGCCACCGCGCCATAGGCCTTGAACGCCTGCGGGGTGACGAACTCCTCCACCTTCACGTGGCGGGGCGTCGGCTGGAGATACTGGCCCATGGTCAGGAAATCGATTCCGGCGGAGCGCATGTCGTCCATCACCTGGTGCACTTCAAGGCGCGTTTCGCCCAGGCCCAGCATGATGCCGGACTTGGTGAAGATCAGCGGGTTGTGGTTCTTCACCTCTTCCAGCAGCCGCAGCGAGGCATAGTAGCGCGCGCCGGGGCGGATCGTCGGATAGAGCCGGGGAACGGTTTCGAGGTTGTGGTTGAACACGTCCGGCCCGGCGGCGACGATCGCCTCGATCGACTGGCGCATCAGGCCCCGGAAATCGGGGGTCAGGATCTCGATCGTGGTGCCGGGCGTGTTGCGGCGCAGCGCCTCGATCACCTTGACGAACTGGCCCGCGCCCCGGTCCGGCAGGTCGTCGCGGTCGACCGAAGTGATGACGATATGCTCCAGCCCCAGCTTGGCGGCGGCAACCGCCACGTTTTCCGGCTCCATCGGATCGACCGGGTTGGGCATGCCGGTCTTGATGTTGCAGAACGCGCAGGCCCGGGTGCAGGTGTCCCCCAGGATCATCACGGTCGCGTGCTTCTTGGTCCAGCATTCGCCGATGTTCGGGCAGGCGGCTTCCTCGCACACGGTGTTGAGGCGCAGGGTGCGCATCAGGTCGCGGGTCTCGCCATAGCCCTTGGTGGTCGGCGCTTTCACCCGAATCCAGTCGGGCTTGCGCTGGCGTTCGGGCTTGGGAGCGTTCGAGAGATCGGTCATGCAGCGCAGATAGGCGCAAGGGCGCGGGCTTGCCAGCCGGAAATTGCATCGCCACAAGCGCCCCCATGACCATGGATTCGTCTGCAGGCTTCGATCGCCTGATCGCCGGCTACCGCCGCTTCCGCGCCGATGGCTGGGCCCCCAACCGTGAGCGCTGGGCCACTCTGCGCGAGGGGCAGGAGCCTGACGTGATGGTGATCGCCTGCTCCGACAGCCGGGTCGACCCGGCGCAGATCTTCGACGTCGATCCGGGAGAGATCTTCGTAGTCCGCAACGTCGCCGCGATGGTTCCGCCGTTCGAGACCTCGCCCGGCCACCACGGCGTCTCCGCCGCGCTGGAATTCGCGGTGCAGTTCCTGAAAGTGAAGGAAATCGTGGTCATGGGCCACGGCATGTGCGGCGGCTGCAAGGCCGCCCTGACGCAGGAGATGCACGGGTCCGAACCTGGCGAAGGCGGCTTCATCGCCGACTGGATCGGCCTGCTGGACGACGTTCGCGCACCGGTCGTCGCCCAGCACGGCACCACGGGCCGCGATGCCGAACGGGCGATGGAGCAGGCCGGGGTGCGCGTCAGCCTCGCCAACCTGCGCACCTTCCCCTGCATCCGTCAAAAGGAACGCTCGGGCGAACTGCGCCTGACCGGCGCCTTCTTCGCCATCTCGGACGGCGTGCTGCATACGCTTGACGAAACCACCGGCGAGTTCAGCCCGGTCACCTGACCCAGGGCCAACGAAAAAGGGCGGCGATTGCTCGCCGCCCTTCCCGGTGATCCCGATGATCGAGGCTTACTGCGCCGGAGCCGGAGCAGCGGCGGCCTTGGCCTTGCTGGCGGCATAGGCCGACCACAGCGCGGCGATCGGCTTGCGCACGCCATCGACCTTGGCGAAAGTCGCCTGGGCTTCGGCATAGCGGCCCGTGTCGGCCTGGGCGATGCCAAGGCGGGTCAGGATGCGCGCAGTGTCGACGCCCGGCTTGCCGAGGGCGATCTGGTACATTTCGGCGGCCTTCGCGTCCTCGTCATAGCTGAGGTAGGCGTCGCCCGCAGCCATCGCGGTCGCAGCGGTCGAATTGGCCGCGCGCGCGTCGCGCTCAAGCCCGACGAGCGAGGCCTTGTCCGCCGGGATGCGCGCGGTCGCCATGGTCTTGGCGTCGGTTACAAACGGATCCTTGGGATCGAGCTTGCCCGAGGCGATGCCCGAGTTGATGATCTTCAGCGCTTCGCCCGGCAGGCGGCGCGGGTCGGCCGACTGGACGTATTCGATGTAGTCACGCGCTTCCGAATAGCTCTTGGTGCGTTCCATCAGGCGCAGCAGGTCAATCTGCTCCTGCTGCTGGAACTTGCCGAGATCGCGGACCACCGAGACGGCCAGCGCCCAGTTTTCGGTGCTCGGGTAGTTGTTGACCAGCTGCGACGAGAAACTGACCGCATAGTCTGCGCTGCGGGCCTTGTAGGCGGTGACCACGCCCCGGCGCAGCCAGTCTTCCGGCGCAGCGGCGCCCTGCTTGGCAGTCGCCTGCTGGAGGATGCGCAGTCCCTCCGCGACCTGGTTGTCGTTGATGTAGGCATCGGCCAGCAGCGCCTCGACCCCGTTCTCGGTGTAACCAGCGGCGATCGCATTGGTAAAGGCGGCCCGGGCGCCCGGGAAATCGCGCATGTCATAGGCCATGCCGCCGATGTAGAAGTTGTACTTGCCGACATCGGCCCCGGTCACCCGGCCGCTTTCCAGCATTGCCTGCAGGCCGCGGCGCTGCATGCCCTTGTCCGAGGCGAGCCCGCCAAGGTTCACGGCCAGCTGGCCCGCGATGAACTTGTCATCGGGCGTCGTGCTGGCGGCAAAGGCCTGGTCGATCATGCCCTTTTCGGCCTGGAGCGCGGTCCCGAGCGCGGCCAGCGCGCTGTCCAGACCAGCCTTGGCCTGGGTCCGCGCGGCATTGCCGCGCGCGGCGCGATAGGCAGTCTCGGCGTTGGTCACGGCGGCCTTGGCGGCGATCACGTCGGCCCGCTTGGGCGCGGCATCGAGCGCGGTCTTGGTCTGGCTGTAGACCGGGATGAACGGCTTGGAAGGGGACAGCTTGGGGGCGGCGGCTTCCTTGGGCTTGTCCTTCGCCGCGGCAGGAGCGGCCATGCCGCCAGCCGCAAGGCCGAGCGCCAGGGCGAGTCCGATCGCCGAACGGTTGAAAAGCGCGCTGCGGATCATGCTATTCGTCTCCTTCAGGGCCGCCTGACCAGGCTTGGAATTGCCCGGCCGGCCGTCAAGTTCTTCTGCCTCGCCATAGGCCGGGACCCGCCGGTTTGGCAACAGGTCAGCGCACTAGGGAGCGCCGGGTGAACCGCGATTGAATGCGCTTGGCGCCGCCCATTCAGCATGGGGGCAAAGGGTGTGGAAAACCGCCCCCCTTTCGCGCGCGAGCCAAGCCTTGGGGTGGCCTTGACGCCCCGCTTGGCCTAGGGCCTTAGGTACTTTCGTAGTCCCATAAACAACCGGCTGTACCCCGCGTGAGCGATACCGACGAAATACCCGAAATCCCTGGTCCGATGGGCGAGTTCCCGCGCGTCGACATCGTCGACGAGATGAAGACCAGCTACCTCGATTACGCGATGAGCGTGATCATCAGCCGTGCGCTGCCCGACGTGCGCGACGGCCTGAAGCCGGTCCACCGCCGCATCCTGTTCGCCAGCCAGGAAGGCGGCTTCGTCGCTGGCCGGCCCTATCGCAAGTCCGCCAAGATCGTCGGCGACGTGATGGGCAACTATCACCCCCACGGCGACAGCGCGATCTACGACGCGCTGGCGCGCATGACGCAGGACTGGTCGATGCGCCTGCCGCTGGTCGACGGCCAGGGCAACTTCGGCTCGATGGACCCCGATCCGCCGGCCTCGATGCG
>CALMJG010000114.1 GCA_937864195.1 uncultured Novosphingobium sp. | reverse complement strand
GAACTTGCGACCCCTACGATGTCAACATAGTGCTCTACCACTGAGCTATACGCCCGCACCATTCAGGTTCTGCCCGAGGCCGTCGCCCCGGGCAGGGGGCCGCCATTAGCGAGGCTCCCCGTGGTTGGCAAGCCCCTCAAACGGTTGCCTGCACCTGTTGGCCAAAAATCCTTTCGACCTCCATCACCAGGTCGCGCAAATGGAAGGGCTTGGACAGGATCCGTGCCTGCGGCGCCTCGCGGCTGGCCTTCAGCGTCACGGCCGCGAAGCCGGTGATGAACATCACCTTGGTGGCCGGGCTGACCTCGGCGCAGCGCTGGGCCAGTTCGATTCCATCCATTTCCGGCATGACGATGTCGGACAGCAGCAGGTCGAAATGCTGGTCGTAAAGCAGCGGCAGCGCCGCAGTGCCCCGGTCCACGGCGACTACCTCATAACCCGCGTTCTGCAGGGCGCGCGCCAGGTAGGTGCGCATGGCTTCTTCATCTTCGGCAAGCAGGATGCGGATCATCGCGTTCTGGTCCATTCCCGGTTGGTGGCGGCGTGCGGGCAGAAGATCGCAGCGCCGGGAAGCCGCCTCCTACACCCGGGGCGGTTAACAATCCCGCCCCGATTCGCACCTGACCGACTTTGACACAGCCCCGCATTCGCGTCAGGCTTTGGCCATGGCAGCGGATCACGGCAGCAACGGCGATTCGGGGCGCGTGTCCGGAGGAAGCATCCCCGGGGCACACGGAACCCCGGCATTCACGCTGGCCGCACCAGAGCCGTCTGCGGTGCCGGTGCTGATTGCGGTGCCCCACGGCGGGCGCGCCTATCCCGGGCAGGTGCTGGAACGGATGCGCCACCCTGGCTACGCCGCGCTGCGGTTGGAAGACCGCTATGCCGACCGGTTGGGCGAGGCCGTGGCCCGGGCGACCGGCGCGGCGCTGCTGGTGGCCCAGGCGCCGCGCGCGATGATCGACCTCAACCGCGCGGTCGAGGATGTCGACTGGGACATGTTTGCGGGGCGGGGGATGCGTAGCCTTGGCAGCTATGCTCCCGGCTTTCGCGCCCGCAGCGGGCTGGGCCTCATTCCGCGCCGCCTGCCGGGGCTGGGAGAGCTGTGGAAGCGCCGGCACGAAGAGGCGGACCTTGCCGCGCGAATCGAGCAGATCCACAGCCCCTATCACGAATGCCTGTCGGCCACGCTGCTGCGCCTGCGCGAGCGGTGGGGCGCGGCGCTGCTGATCGATCTTCACTCGATGCCGCCGCTGGGCTGGCGCAGCGGACAGGCACCGCCCGAATTCGTGCTGGGCGACCGGTTTGGCGCGGCCTGCCACGGCATGCTGATGGCCAGCTGCTTTGCCTTCATGGCCGAGGCGCGGCGCCTGGCGGCGCACAACCGGCCCTATGCCGGCGGCTATGTGCTGGAACGCCACGCCGATCCTGCGGGGGGGATTCACGCACTGCAGCTGGAGATTGACCGGACCAGCTATCTCGATGCCCGGATGGCCGAGCCGGGTGAGGGATTCGAGCCGATGGTCCAGTTGCTGAGCGCCCTTGTTCGCCGGCTCGCGGGCGAAGTGGCCGATCTTGGCCGGGGCGGGAATGCTGCCCCCTGGGCAATCGCCGCCGAATAGCCTCCCCTGCAGGAGCCATAAAAAAACCACCTCGTGCACGAAGCACGAGGTGGCCAAGGTTCAGGGAGGAGGTGCGCCGAGACGCACCAATCAAGCCGGACCATGAGGGAAGCCCGGCGAGACTTCTTGAAAGATAGGCCCTTGTGCCGGAGCTTGCAAGCCCCGGCACCTTGCCCTTCGGTCAGGGCGCTATCTTGAGTGGATCAGGCGGCGCCGACGGCCACCGGCGCGGGGCCCTTGCCCTGCTGCAGCTGGCGGCTGAACACGGTGCTCATGTGCTCAAGGCTGAACAGGTGGGCGAAGATCAGGGCCAGCGCACCGCTCTGGTTGAACTGGCGCAGCACGTCGCCACGCAGGTCGCGCAGCTTTTCCTGGTCGACCATCTTGAAGCCGCGATAGACGAACGGCTGGGTGCCTTCCGGACCCTGGATCGAGACTTCGCCGTCCATCAGCAGGTTATGCTTCTTGAGGTCTTCGACGAAGGCCTGGGTGCGCATGCCGGCTTCCTCGAAGTTCTTGCAGAATTCGAGCGTGGCCTTGGTCGCGTCGGTCGGCTCGCCGTTTTCGAACAGGCGCGCGCCTTCCGGATTTTCGCCCAGCAGGTTGCTGGTCGGATCGAAGCACAGTGACAGTTCGTCGGTTTCCGGGGTCAGCTTGGCCAGCATGTAGGGATAGCGGCGGGCATAGGCGGGCACGTAGACCGGCTCGATCAGCTTGCCTTCGTCGTCGAAGAAGGTGTTGATGCCCTCGTTCATCGCCATCAGCGCCAGCGGCACCGGATCGGCGGCGTTGGAGAAGATGATCGGGAAGTGGCGCTGGGCCTGGATGAATTCCTCGGCAGTCAGCGGGATCGCGTGCTGGTTCACCATCCAGGTGGCCTTGTCGGTCGCCTGCGCGGTCCATTCGGCATGGTCGCGGCTGTTGAGCGGCATCAGGTCCTGGTAGAACATGGGAAGGGCGGCTGCCTGAGGCGCGCTGGCCATCGATAACTCTCCGAAAACAGAACGGTTCGCAGGCCCCTGGCGGCCGACGTTCCCGCGTGAAAGCGGGCTCTTTAAGGCGTGGGCGGCCTGGGCGCAAGGCTGACCAACTTGCCGGGATTGAGCAATCCCCGGGGATCGAGCGCGGCCTTGACCTGACGCATCAGCGACAGGGCCACCGGGTCGGCCAGGCGTTCCAGCTCGCCCAGTTTCATCTGCCCGATGCCGTGTTCGGCACTGATCGTCCCTTGCGCGGCGGTGACGAGATCGTGGACCGTGCGCGAGATCGCCTTGCCGTCGCCCGCGTCCCAGCTGGCGGCATCGACCCCGGGCGGGGCGGCGACGTGGAAGTGGATGTTGCCATCGCCCAGGTGGCCAAACCCGAAGGCGCGCGTGCCGGGCCAGTCGGCTTCGATTCGCACCCGCGCCTCCTCGATGAAGGCAGGCATGGACTCCACCGGCACGGCGACGTCGTGCTGCGCCGCCGGACCCTTTGCGCGCTCGGCCGGGCTGATCGATTCGCGCAGGGTCCACAGCGCCTCGGCCTGAGCCTCGCTGGCGGCGATGGTGGCATCGGCGATCGTTCCGGCGGCCAGTGCCTCGCCCAGCAGGTCTTCAAGCGCCCCGCGCAGCCGCGCCGGATCGCCCACCACTTCGATCAGCGCGTGCCAGGCCTGCGGCTCTTCCAGCGGAGCGCGCGCATCGGGCAGGTAGGCAAGGACCGCATCGAGGCAGGTCTGGGGCAGTACCTCGAACCCCTCCAGCGCCTCGCCCAGGCGCTCCTCCGCCAGCAGCAGCAGCGCGCGGGCCGCGTGGATCGATCCGCACCCCGCCCAGGCGACCACGCGGCCCTGCGTCTGCGGCACCAGGCGCAGCGTCGCGGCAGTGACGATCCCCAGCGTGCCCTCGCTGCCGATGAACAGCTGCTTGAGGTCAAAACCCCGGTTGTCCTTCTTCAGCGGCGTCAGCGCGCTGTAGATCCGCCCGTCGGGCAGCACCGCCTCGATCCCCAGCACCTGCGCGCGCATCGATCCATGGCGCAGCACCTGCGATCCGCCGGCATTGGTCGAAATCAGGCCGCCGACCGTCGCGCTGCCCTTGCCCCCCAGCGTCAGGGGAAAGCGCAGCCCGGCGTCCTCGGCCGCCTGGTGGAGATCCTGCAGCACTGCACCCGCGCCGCAGGTGACCTTGCGACCCGCCGCGTCGACCGGGCCGATCGAATTCAGCCGCCGCAGCGAGATCAGCAGCGCCGCGCCGCTGGCATCGGGGGTCGCGCCGCCGGACATGCCGCTGTTGCCGCCCTGCGGCACCATCGGCACGCCGGCCTGTGCGCACAGCCTGACCAGGGCTGAGAGTTCCTGCGTGTCGGCTGGCGCGGCAAGCGCCAGCGCCCGTCCGGTATAGCGGCCGCGCCAGTCGGTCAGCCAGGGCGCCAGCAGATCGGGATCGCGGATCAGGCCGCGCGGGCCAAGCAGGGCGGCGGCTTCTTCAAGGAACGGTTTGGCAGGCTGGGTCATCGGTTTCGGTTATGGCACAGGCGGCGGTATCCAGGCCATAGTTCGCCGCAGGGGTTGCAAGCCGGCGCGCACGGGTTAAGCGGTGGTTCAACGATGGGGGTTATCAACCGGTCGCGATGTCGCCAGCTGTCCACCTACTGGGTCCGATCCTGTTGATGCTGCCCGCTGCGGCCGCGCTCGATTCGCCCGAGCAGCCCTTGCCGGTCGAAACTCCGGTCGGGGCGGACAGCGCCGGCCTTGCGCCGCGCAGCTTGCCCGCACCGGGCGCGATCAGCAGTGAATTGCCAACCGCACAGACCTTTGCCGAAAGCTGGGCCGCGCCGGCCGCGCAGCAGGTGCGGATCGAACAGCGCGTGACCATTCGCATCACCCCGCGTGCCGCGCCCATGCCGATCGTCGACACGATGTTCGATACCGCTCGCGGCGAGGATGGCGGCGGCCAGCGCTTTTCCGAACGCAAGCTGGGCAAATGCGTGCCGGTGGCGGGCATCGCCGGAGTGCAGCCCGCCTCGCCAGACCGGCTGCTGCTGATCATGCGCGATCAGCGGCTGGTCACCGCTCAGCTGGGCAAGGGCTGCCGCAGCCGCGATTATTACTCGGGTTTCCTGGTGGCCAAGAACGCCGACGGGATGATCTGCACCGGGCGCGATGCGCTGCTGTCGCGCAGCGGGGCCAATTGCCAGGTCCGCACCTTCCGCCAGCTGATCCCGCTCGGGAACTGACCCCCGGGTTTTCTTGACTTTGGCATGCCTTTGCGCCTAGGGGCGCGCTGGCACAGTCGATTGCTGGGCCTTCCTTGCGAGCGGCTTCTGCCCGTCAGGCGTCGCAGCTGTTTTTCCGGATACCACCAGACTTATGAATTTTGCCGATCTCGGCCTCTCCGACCAGCTTGTCGCGGCGGTCACCGCCAAGGGCTACGACACGCCCACGCCGATCCAGGCCCAGGCGATTCCCAGCGTGCTGATGATGCGCGACCTTATCGGCATTGCCCAGACCGGCACCGGCAAGACGGCCAGCTTCGTGCTGCCGATGATCGACATCCTGGCCCACGGCCGCCGCCGCGCGATGATGCCGCGCAGCCTGATCCTTGAACCCACGCGCGAACTCGCCGCCCAGGTGGCCGAGAATTTCGAGGCTTACGGCGTCAACCACGACCTCAAGATGGCGCTGCTGATTGGCGGCGTGCAGATGGGCGACCAGGTCAAGGCGCTGAACGAGGGCGTCGACGTGCTTATCGCCACCCCGGGCCGGCTGATGGACCTGTTCGAACGCGGCAAGATCCTGCTGACCGGCTGCGACCTCCTCGTGATCGACGAGGCGGACCGGATGCTCGACATGGGCTTCATCCCGGACATCGAGACGATCTGTTCCAAGCTGCCCGCCCAGCGCCAGACCCTGTTGTTCAGCGCCACCATGCCGCCGCCGATCAAGAAGCTGGCGGATAAGTTCCTGAGCAATCCCAAGAACATCGAGGTGTCGCGCCCGGCATCGTCGAACCTCAACATCGCCCAGCACAAGGTTGCCGTGTCGACGCGCGGCAAGCGCGAGGCGCTGCGGCAGCTGCTGCGGACTGACAACGTGTCGACCGCGATCGTGTTCTGCAACCGCAAGACCACCGTGCGCGAACTGGCCAAGAGCCTGAAGCAGAACGGCTTCCTTGCGGGCGAGATCCATGGCGACATGGACCAGTCCTCGCGCATTGCCGAACTTGACCGGTTCAAGGCCGGGACGATCAACATCCTCGTCGCGTCGGACGTCGCTGCGCGCGGGCTTGACGTCAAGGGCGTCAGCCATGTGTTCAATTTCGACACGCCGTGGCACCCGGACGATTACGTCCACCGCATCGGCCGCACCGGCCGCGCGGGGGCAACGGGCCGCGCCTTTACCTTCGTCGCGCCCGACGATGCCGAAGCCATCGCCAATGTCGAGAAGCTGACCGGCATGAAGATCCCGGTCTACGATCTGGACGGCGGTGACCGGCAGGAAGACCGCGGTCAGGATGAGCGCGCCGAATCGGGTGAGCGCGAGGAGCGCAAGCCCCGCGATCACCGCGCGCGCGGTGAGCGACCGGCGCGGCAAGAGCGTGCCCCGCGTGAGGAACGCGCACCGCGCGAGGAACGTGCGCCGCGCGAAGAGCGGGCCCCGCGTCAGGACCGTCAGCCCCGCGAAGAGCGAGCATCCCGTGAAGAGCGCCAGCCGCGCGAAGAGCGCCCGATGCGCGAGGAACGCGCCGCGCGTCCTGACCGCGAGGAGCGCCGTCCGCGCCGCGGCGAGCCCGCCGAACCGCCGAGCAAGCCCGGCGAATGGAACGGGCCGATCCCCGGCTTCCTTGGCGTTTCGGCGCTCTAGGAAACAATGCTGACCGGGCCGGACTTGCCTGAGGCATGACCGGCTCCAGTCTTCCGCGCCCGTCGGCAGCCATCCCCCGCACCGTCTGGGCGCTCGGGATGGTCAGTCTGGCGATGGACGTCTCTTCGGAGATGATCCACGCGCTGCTTCCTCTGTTTCTGACCGGCGTGCTGGGCGCAAGCCTGGCCGTGGTGGGCGTGATCGACGGGATCGCCGAGGCGACCGCCGCGATTGCCAAGGTCTTTTCCGGATACGTTTCCGACCGCATCGGCAAGCGCAGGCCGCTGATCCTGCTCGGCTATGGCCTTGGCGCGGTTTCCAAGCCGCTGTTTGCCCTTGCCGGCGCGCCGGGGCCGGTGCTGGGCGCACGGTTCCTTGACCGCATCGGCAAGGGCCTGCGCGGCGCCCCGCGCGATGCGCTGGTGGCGGACGTCACCCCGCCGGACCTGCGCGGGCGGGCCTATGGCCTGCGCCAGTCGCTCGACACGGTCGGTGCCTTCCTCGGTCCGCTGCTGGCGGTGGGCCTGATGGCGCTGTGGGCCAACGACATGCGCGCGGTGTTCTGGGTCGCGGCGATACCGGCAGCGATCTCGGTCGGGATTGCTCTGATCTGGGTGCGCGATGCGGCCCCGCCGGACCGATGCGACAAGGCCGCCGCGCCGATCCGGACCGCCGATCTGCGGAATCTGTCACCCGCCTTCTGGGCCGTGACCGGCGTCGGCGTGATCTTCACCATGGCCCGCTTCAGCGAGGCCTTCCTGGTATTGCGCGCTGACGAACTGGGCCTGCCGCTAGCGCTGGCGCCACTGGTGCTGGTGGCGATGAACGTGGTCTATGCGGCGGGCGCTTATCCGGCGGGAGCCCTGGCTGACCGAATAGGCACAAACCGGTTGCTGCTGGGCGGTGTGGCCTGTTTGGTCGCGGCCGACCTGCTGCTCGCTTTCGCCAGCGGCCTCGCGGCCTGTTTCGCCGGCATCCTGCTGTGGGGCCTGCACATGGCGCTGACGCAGGGCTTGCTCGCCCAGCTGGTGGCGGAGCATTCGCGCGCCGACCTGCGCGGTTCGGCATTTGGCCTGTTCAATCTCGCTACCGGGCTGACGCTGCTGGCGGCAAGCGTGCTGGCCGGGGTGCTGTGGGACCGGGGCGGGGCGGACCTGACCTTCCTGACCGGCGCGGGCTTTGCCCTTGCCGCAGTGCTGGCGATTGCCGCGCTGCCGCTGCTGTTCAGGGCGCGAGCTTGACGAAGCTGTCGATCACCCGCTTCGGCCCCGCCGTCTCGAACTCGATCTCCAGCTTGTTGCCTTCCTGAGCGGTGACCGTGCCGTAGCCGAACTTCTCGTGGAAAACCCGCGCACCCAGGCTGACGTCGCCGCGCGGCTTGGCGGCAAAGCTGGCGGCGGAGCGGGTCGCCTCGGGCAGGCGGCGCGGGGTGGGGTCATAGCTCTGCGCCGCGGCGCGCTGCCAGCCGGGGCCGCGGGTCATGCCGCGCTCGGCACTCGCGCGGGCGACATGGGCGAAGGGATCGGTCGTTTCCGACCACTGCGCCTTCCACAGCGAGGCCCCGCCGGACAGGGTCGTTTCCTGCTCGACATGGGCCTCTGGCAGTTCGGCGATGAAGCGGCTGGGGATCGAGCTGGTCCACTGGCCATAGATCCGCCGGTTGGCCGCGTGGAGGATCGTGCAGCGCCGCCGCGCGCGAGTGATCGCGACATAGGCGAGGCGGCGCTCCTCCTCCAGGCTGCGCAGGCCGCCCTCGTCCATCGCCCGCTGGCTGGGGAACACGCCTTCCTCCCAGCCGGGCAGGAACACGTGGTCGAACTCCAGCCCCTTGGCGGCGTGGATGGTCATGATGGTGAGCTTTTCCGCGCCGTCGCGGGCCTCGTTGTCCATCACCAGGCTGACATGTTCGAGGAAATCGCCCAGCGTCTCGTATTCCTCCATCGCCCGGGCAAGTTCGGCGAGGTTTTCGAGCCGCCCGGCGCTTTCCGCGCTCTTTTCCGCCTGAAGCGCGGCGGTGTAGCCGCTTTCCTCCAGCACAGTGCGGGCGAGTTCGGCGGGGGAGGCAGTCTTGGCCAGATCGCGCCAGCGCGCCACATCGCGCATCAAGGAGAGCAGGGTGTTGCGGGCGCGGGCCGGCAGTTCATCGGTATCGACGATCTCCACCGCCGCCAGGCTCAGCGGCACGCCGCGCGCGCGGGCGTGGCGGTGGAGCTTTTCCAGCGTCTTGTCGCCCAGCCCGCGCTTGGGGGTGTTGTAGATCCGCTCGAAGGCAAGGTCGTCGCTAGGCTGCGAGACCAGCCGCAGATAGGCCAGCGCATCGCGAATTTCCGCGCGTTCGTAGAACCGGAAGCCGCCGACGATCTTGTAGGGCAGGCCGATGGCGATGAAGCGGTCTTCCAGCTCGCGGGTCTGGAACTGGGCCCGCACCAGGATCGCGACGCGCGACAGCGGCGCGCCTTCGCGCTCCAGCCGCTCGGCCTCGTCGCCGATCCGCCGCGCTTCCTCGGGGCCGTCCCACACGCCGATCACGCGCACCTTGTCGCCGCCGCTCGCCTCGGTCCACAGCGTTTTGCCGAGCCGCTCGCTGTTGGCGTCGATCAGGCCCGATGCGGCGGCAAGGATGTCGGGCGTGGAGCGGTAATTCTGCTCCAGCCGGATCACTTTCGCGCCCGGAAAATCCTTTTCGAACCGCAGGATATTGGCCACTTCCGCGCCGCGCCATGAATAGATCGACTGGTCGTCGTC
>CALMJG010000113.1 GCA_937864195.1 uncultured Novosphingobium sp. | reverse complement strand
TGTGGCGCTCGTTGCGCTCGGCCAGCTTCTCCGCGACGAACTGGCGCTCGGTCCCGGCCACGACCTCGGCCCAGAAGCGCGCCTGCACTTCGGCGAACAGGGCCTGGTCGCCCCAGACATAGCGCCCTTCGAGCAGCGCGGTGCGGATCGTCAGGTCGCTGCGCGCCATGCGCACCGTCTCGTCCAGAGAGCGGCTCGACTGGCCGACTTTCAGCCCCAGATCCCACAGGAAATAGAGCATCGCCTCGATCACCTGCTCGCACCAGCTGGTCTGCTTGATCGGGGTGATGAAGGCGATGTCGACGTCCGAATGGGGCGCCATTTCGCCCCGGCCATAGCCGCCGACCGCCAGGATCGCGAGCCGCTCGCCGGAACTGGGGTTGCTGGCCCGGTAGATGTCGCCGGTGACGTGATCGTGGATCACCCGGACCAGCTGGTCGATCAGGAAGGCCTGCGCCTCTGCGCAATCGTGCCCGGCAGAGGGCCGCGCGGCGAGCCGCCGGGCGATCTCTTCGCGGCCCAAGGCCAGTGCGCCGCGCAGCAGTTCCACCACCTGCTGGCGCGCGGCGGGGCCGCCGCGCTCCTCCACCAGTGCGGTGATCTGCCCGGCCAGCACGCGCCGGTCGATGATGGCCCGCTGGTGGGAAATGCGCGGGGCAGCCTGGCTCATGCGGCGGCCTTCTCCGCTTCCCAGACCGGCAGGTAGCGCGCGCGCAGCGCGCGCTTGTCGACCTTTTCGGTGCCCAGGCGCGGCAGGCTTTCCCGCACCTGCCACAGCCGCACCGGCACCTTGAACGGGGCGATGTGGAGCCCCAGGAATTCCTGGAGCTGGGCCTCGCTCACGCTGCGGCCCTCCTTCGCCAGATAGACGGCGGCAGGCAGTTCGCCGAACTTCTCGTCCGGCACGCCGAACACGCTGGCTTCAGCAATGTCGGGGTGGGCATAGATCGCCTGCTCCACCTCGATGCAACTGATGTTCTCGCCGCCGCGGATGATGATGTCCTTCTTGCGGTCGACGATGAACAGATAGCCGTCCCCGTCCAGATAGCCGAGATCGCCCGTGCGGAACCAGCCGTCCGGCGTGATCGCCGCGTCGGTCGCCTCAGGGTTGTTCCAATAGCCCAGGAAATTGCAGATCGAACGGATCGCGATCTCGCCCGTGGCGCCGCTGGCCAGCACGTTCCCGTCATCATCAAGGATGCCAAGCTCCACCAGCGGGCGCGATGCCGTGCCGGTCGATCCGGGCTTGGCGAGGTAGTTCTCGTTGAAGTTGCCGCAGCCGACCCCGTTGGTCTCGGTCAGGCCATAGCCCAGCAGCGGGAAGGCATGAGGCAGAGATTCGCGCAGGCGGGTGACATGATCGACCGGGCGCGGCGCGCCGCCCGCGGCGAAGGAGACGCAGCTGGACAGGTCATAGTTGCCGCGATTGGGATGGGTGGCGATCTCGAAGCTCATCAGCGGCACGCCGACGAAGTACGTGACCTTTTCCCGCTCGATCAGGCGCATCGCCTCTTCCGCGTCCCACTTGGGCATCAGCACCAGCTTGCGGCGAATCGCGAAGCTCTGGAGGAATAGCGGAACCTCGGCGGTGACGTGGAACAGCGGCACGTTGAGCAGGCTGCACGGTTGGACGTCTTCGGCCGGAGCCTCGCCCTTGGCGGTCAGGTGGGTCAGCACCATCAGCGACTGGGCGGCATAGTTCATCGTCCCCTGCACCACGCCCCGGTGGTCCGATACCGCGCCCTTGGACTGGCCGGTGGAGCCGGAGGTGTAAAGAATCGTCGCCAGGTCATCGCCGGTCAGCTCCGGCAGCGGCGTCTCCGCGCCGCCGCCATGGGCCAGCAGCGGGGCAAGTCCCTGCTGCCACGGGCCTTCGTGGCCGAAAACCACCAGCTTGCCCGGATAGCTTTGCCCTTCCAGCCGCGCGGCGCGCGGCGCGTCGGCCAGGACCAGGCTGCATTCGGCCAGTTCGATCCCGCCCGCCAGTTCCTCGCCGCTCCACCAGCCGTTGAGCAGGGTGGCGCAGCCGCCGGCCATCAGCACGCCCATGTAGGCGATGATCCAGTTGGCCGAATTGCGCGCGGCGATGCCAACGCGGTCGCCCTTCTGCACCCCGTGTCCGGCGATCAGCCCGCCCGCCACGGTGCGCGCGGCGGCGTGGACCTGGGCAAAGGTCAGGCGGACGTCGCCGTCGACCAGGAATTCCGCCTCGCCGTGCTGGGCGCAGAACATGTCGAAGTAATGAGCCAGCGACGGCGGCGCGAACTTCAGCATCGGCAGGTCGCGGCCAAAACGCTGGAAGGTCGTGGTTTCCAGCGGGCCGCCAGGGGCGGTCAGGCGGTCCATCACGGAACTTAGGGCAGTATCGAGTTCGCTAGCCATGCGGCTTCCTTTTCCCCATGAATTGGGGGCGCCCCCTTCCTGCGCCACCTTTTCTGCAAGCTTGCCGCCGGGTTTGTTTCCCGGTCGGCTCTGTGCCAGAAGGCGCCGGCAAGCCGCATCGATCGCGGCGCCGTGCCCAGACGCTTCTGAGATAAGGGGTTATGTCCTTGCTGTCACTATCGCTTGCCGCCGCGGCGGCCGACGCGCCGATCTATTGGGTCGACCTGGGGCTGAAGAACTACCTGTTCCGGATCGGCAGTTTCGAACTGCGCTGGTACAGCCTGGCCTATCTGGCCGGGATCCTGCTGGGCTACTGGCACCTTTCGCGGATGATCAAGGCACCCGGCGCGCCGCTGGCCCAGCGCCATGCGGATGACCTGTTCTTCTATTGCACGCTGGGCATCATCCTGGGCGGGCGGCTGGGCTATGCCACGTTCTACACCGGCGGGGACACGGGGATTCCCAGCCTGTGGGCCCATCCCGGCGAACTGCTGCAACTGTGGAACGGGGGGATGAGCTTCCACGGCGGGCTGGTCGGCACGGTGCTGGCGATCGCCTGGGTTTCGTGGCGCGGCGGGCTGCCGTTCCTGCGCGTGGCGGACTATATCGCGGTCTGCGTGCCCTTCGGCATGTTCTTCGGCCGCCTGGCCAATTTCGTGAATGGCGAACTGTGGGGCCGCGTCGCCGGGCCTGACGTGCCCTGGGCGATGGTCTTCCCCGGCGCCGGGCCGCTCGAGCGCCATCCCAGCCAGCTTTACGAAGCCGTACTGGAAGGGCTGGTGCTGATCGTGGTCATGCTCTGGCTGTTCTGGAAAACCCGCGCGCGCTGGCGGCCGGGCCTGCTGGTGGGGGTGTTCACGGCCGGAATCGCGCTGGGCCGCTTCGTGGTCGAATTCTACCGCGAGCCGGACGCGCAGCTGCAGGACTTCGCCCAGCAGGTCGGCCTGTCGATGGGCCAGGTGCTGACCCTGCCGCTGATCGCGCTGGGGCTGGTGTTCCTGGTACGCGCCCTGATGCGCCCGGCGCTGGGCAGCGGAACCCCTGCCGCACAATGAACGAGGACGCCCCGGCCGAACCGCTCGGCGCAATCTTCCGCCGCCTGATCGGCGCGACCGGGCCGATCAGCCTGATGCACTACATGGGCGAGGCGAACGCGCGCTATTACTCGTCGCGCGATCCGCTGGGCAGCGCGGGTGACTTCGTCACCGCTCCGGAAATCAGCCAGATGTTCGGCGAACTGATCGGCCTGTGGCTGGCCGACATGTGGATCAACGCCGGGCGCGAACAGCCGGTCCACTATGTCGAGCTGGGTCCGGGGCGCGGCACGCTGGCCGCCGACGCGCTGCGCGCCGCGCGCCGCTATGGGCTGGAACCATCGGTCCACTTCGTCGAAAGCTCGACCGCGCTCAAGGACGTGCAGCTGGCGACCGTTCCCGGCGCGCAGTGGCACCATGACCTTTCCACCGTGCCGCTTTATGGCCCGGTGCTGGTGGTCGCCAACGAGTTTCTCGATGCCCTGCCCGTCCGGCAACTGGTCAAGACGCCCGAGGGCTGGCGCGAGCGGATGGTGGTGCCGGAAGGCGAACGCTTCGTCTGCGTCGCCGGCAGCCAGCCGATGGACGCCGCCGTGCCCGAGGCGCGGCGCGGCGCGGCTGACGGCACGATCATCGAGACCTGCCCCGGCGCCGCCGCCACTGTCTACGAAGTGGCCGGGCGGCTGGTCGAACAGGGCGGCGCCGCATTGTTCATCGACTATGGGCATGACCAGGTCCGCGACGGATCGACCCTCCAGGCGGTGCGCGCGCATCTGAAAGTCGATCCCTTCATCAATCCCGGCGAGGCTGACCTGACCGCCCATGTCGATTTCGCCACTCTCGCGCCCATCGCCCAGTCGCGCGGGTGCAAGTGGCTGGGCACGGTGCCGCAGGGCCGCTGGCTGCGCGAACTGGGGATCGAAGCGCGGGCCGAAGCGCTGGCCAGGATCGCGCCCCAGCACGCGGGCGCGGTCCGCGCAGCGATGGACCGGCTGATCGGCGAAGGGCAGATGGGGGCGCTGTTCAAGGTGATGGGGCTGGCCGCGCCGGGCTGGGCGGGCGGCGCGGGCTTCCACGGATAGTCCCCTAAAACCATATGGCATGGCCCGCGCAGCGTGTTAGGCGTTGCGGCAGGGGAGGAACCATGGCCGAATATTCGCGCCGCCGACATACTTTGGCATCACGGCTGGTCCGCCGGGCCGTGCTGGCGCTGTACCGCTGGAAAGGCTGGCGGCTGGTGGAAACCAGCACGGTGCCGCGCAAATGCGTGATCCTGGGCGTGCCGCACACCACCAATTGGGACTTCGTGTTCTTCCTTGGCGCCACCCACCAGCTGGACATCAAGCCCGCCTACATGGGCAAGCGCAGCCTGTTCAAATGGCCAATGCGGCGCTTCATGCTCGACATGGGCGGCGTGCCGGTGGATCGCAGCGGCAAGACCCAGGTGGTCGACCAGGTGGCGGCCCACTTCGCCAGCCGCGAGGATCTGGCGTTGGTCATCGCGCCCGAAGGCACCCGTTCGGGCAATGGCGAGTGGCGCTCCGGCTTTTACCATATCGCCGCCGCAGCGGGCGTGCCGATCGTGCCGGCCTGGGTAGACAATGCCACGATGCTGGGCGGTGTGGGCCCGGCGATCACCCCCAGCGGCAATTACGCCGCCGACCTTGCCCGGCTGGCGGCGTTCTACCTCGAACGGCTCCCCAGCCACCCGCGCATCCTTGCCCTGGCCGAACAGGCCCGGGCCTTGCAGGCAGGCCAACATGACTGAAGCGCTTATCGTCAACGCCGCGATTATCGCCGTGACCATGCTCCTCCTCTGTACGGTGGCCGCGCGGATCAAGGACGTGTCGTTCATCGATGCGGTCTGGGGCGGCGGCATGGCACTGCTGGCGCTGACGAGCTGGCTGCAACTGGCCGAGCCCGGCCCGCGCGCCACGCTGATCGCGGCCATGGCAGCGATCTGGGGCACGCGGCTGGCGCTGCACCTCTACACCCGCTGGCGCGCGAGCGGGGAAGACCCGCGCTATGCCCGGATGCTGGGCAAGGCCAAGGAACAGGGCCGCTATGGCCGCGCCGCGATGAGGCTGGTGTTCGGCCCGCAGGCCCTGCTGCTCTACCTCACCTGCCTGCCCGCGCAGCTTGGCGTACTGGGCAGCGGCGGCGCGCAGATCGGCCCGCTCGCCTGGGCCGGCTTCGCGCTGTGGCTGGTGGGCATCGTGTTCGAGAGCGTGGGCGACGCGCAGTTGAAAGCCTTCCGCGCCGACCCCGCCAGCAAGGGCAAGGTGCTCGACACCGGCCTGTGGCGCTATACCCGCCATCCCAACTATTTCGGCGACTGCTGCGTGTGGTGGGGAATCTGGCTGGCAGCGGCCGAGGCGGGGCCCGCCATTGCGCTGGCCAGCCTGATCGGCCCGGTGTTCCTGACCTTCACTCTCACCCGCTGGTCGGGCAAGCCGCTGCTGGAGAAAAGCCTGATGAAGAACCGCCCGGGCTACGCGGACTATGTCGCGCGCACCTCGGGCTTCATCCCCTGGCCGCCGAAGCGCTGATCACCCCGCCGGACTGGCCCGCACTTCGGCAGGCACCTGGCGCGGCGGGACTGACTTGAGCCAGGCTTCCAGCGCGTCGAGGTCGCTCATCCCCGTCACCGCCTCGCGCTGGCGGGCGAACAGGCTGAAGCTGTCGCCGCCGTTGGCCAGGAAGCTGTTGGTGGTGACGCGGTAGTTCGCCGCAGGGTCGATCGGCTGGCCGTTCAGCACCATTTCCACCACGCGGTTGCCCACGGGCCGCGACAGGTCGAAGCGGAAAGTGAACCCGACCGAGGGCGACAGCACCTGCAACGGCCCGTTGTCGTCAAACCCCTGTTCCAGCACCGCCTTCAGCTCCGCGCCGGTCAGCGACTGGGTGATCAGCGTGTTGTTGAACGGCTGGCAGGCGTAGATGTCGCCAAAGGTCAGCGTGCCGTCGGCCGCTGGATTGAGCGGGGTGCGGATGCCGAAGGGGTTCATGAAGGCGATCTGCGCCCCGGCCCCCGCACTTGCCGCCAGCTGCGCATCCGCGATCAGGTTGCCGAGCGAGCCGCCCTGGTTGTTGAGCCCGCCCACGCTTGCCCGCACTGCCGGTCCGGACAGCTTGCCCACCGGGCGCAGGCTGTAGGCCTTGGCCGCCTCGGCATAGGTGCCAACATAGGCGGCAACGTCAGCCCGGGGCGCAAAGCGCGGCAGGTCGGTAGCCTCGTTCACCGGACCGCGCGGCGAGACGTAGGGATCGCTCTGCACCACCACGTTGCGGGCGCGCTTGGCCACCACCTTGCGGGCACGCGGATCGATCTCCAGCGTGATGTCGGTCAGCAGCTGGCCATAGACGCCCGCGCTGGTCAGCAAGATCGGCTTGGCCGGGTCGATCTGGCCGTAATCGCAGACATAGGACCAGTGGGTGTGGCCGGATACGACCACGTCAACGCCGGGCCCCAGCCGCTTCAGGATCGGCAGGATCTCGCCCGTCAGGTTCTGGCAGGCACCGGGATCGGGAATGCCGCTGGTATAGCCGCCCTGGTGGATCATCACCACCACCGCATCCGCGCCCGCCTTGCGAAGGCGCGGCACGGCGGCGTTGATCGCCTCGGCCTCGTCGCCAAAGGTCAGGCCGCGAATGCCCTCGGGCGTGACCAGGTCGGTCGTCCCCTTCAGCGTCAGGCCGATGAAGCCGACCTGGACCTTGCGCCGCCCCTTGCCGAAGCTGCGCATGGCCGTGGCGGGAAACAGGGTGGAGCCATCGGCCCGGAACGTGCTGGCCGCCAGATAGCGGAACTTCGCCCCCTTGAACTGCTCGATCTGGCAGGGTTTGCGCGACGTATGCTGTGCGCAGCCGCCCGTCTGCTTGCGCAGCAGTTCCTCCGTCCCCTGGTCGAATTCGTGGTTGCCGACCGCGTTGAAATCGAGCCCGATGCGGTTGAGCACGCCGATCGCCGGCTCGTCGAGGAACAGCGAGGAAGCGATCTGCGAAGCGCCGGTCAGGTCGCCCGCCGCAACGGTGACGTGGTTGGGATATTTCGCGCGCACGCTGTCCACCGCCGAGGCCAGGAAGGCCGCACCGCCCGCCGGAACCGGGCGGGTTCCGCCCGCGCCATCGGGCACCAGCACGGCGGTTTTCGGCGGCTCCAGCGCGCCGTGGAAATCGTTGAGCGCAACGATCCCGACCGTCACCGGTCCATCGGCAATGCTGCTGCGCACCCCGCCCTGCCCCGCGCAGGCGGCAAGCAGCGGCAGCAGGGCGGCGGCGGGGAGCAGGCGGATGGGCAGGCGCGGGGCGCGGTCGGTGCGGTGAATCATGGGATCTTGTCGTAACCTGTCGAGCGTGGACGGCAAGAGCTGCGTATTATTTGGATAAGACAGTTTCTTGAAACTCCGCCGCTCTCGTTCCATATTGCCTTGGCAAGACAAGAACTGGGAGAACCCGCCATGGCGCGGCCGCAGACCGATCTCGAAGCCGGACGCGAGCAGCTGCTGGACATTACCGTCGAGCTGATCGAGGAGCGCGGCACCGCCGGACTGACCGTGACCGACATCGCCGCACGCGCGGGCATGTCTCCGGCCAGTCTCTACCGCTATTTCGATAGCAAGGAAGCGGTGATCGAGGCCGTGGCCGAGCGGTGGTTCCAGCCCTTGCTGGCAATGGCGGAAGAGGTCCTCGCTTCGGACCTGCCTCCGCGCCGCAAGATGTTCGAATTCTACGCCCGCCGCTTCGCCTATCTGAAAGCGGCGTGGGAGCGTGATCCGGTAGCCTTCGCGACCTATTGCGAACTTGGCGAGGAACATTTCGAACTGATCCGGTCCTACGTGGACCTGGGCGATCACTACCTCGCCACGATCATCGGCGAGGCGATGGCCGACGGCTATTTCGCCGGGCTGGAGCTCGACGAATCGATCAGCCTCGTCAACCAGATGACCGCGACCTACTGCAATATCGGCGCGATGGAGCTGGTGATGCCCAAGCTGTCGGAAGCGAAGCTGGCGCGGATCATCGACGCGGTGTTCGACGGGCTTTCCGCTACGGATCGCGGCGCCCGCTCCCTCACCGGACTGCGCGCGGCCTGAAAAGCGCACAATTCGGCGGAACGCACTGGAAAAAACGGGCAGGCGCACCTATTTACAACGGTGTGAGCACACCCGTCCCGCATTTCTACCCGATTGGCGTCGAGCCTGCCGACATCGATTTCATGGGCCACGTCAACAACGCCCATTACCTCAAATGGGTGCAGGAAGCGGTGATCGATCACTGGCGCAGCCTGGCCCCGGCCGAAGCGGTCGCCGCACACCTGTGGGTCGCCCTGAAGCACGAGATCACCTATCGCCGCCCGACCTTCCTGGGCGACGAGGTGATCGCCACCGTCCTGCTCGAAAAGGTCCAGGGCGCGCGCGCGTTCTACGAAACGGTGATCCGCCGGGGCGAGGAAGTGCTGGCCGAGGTCAAGTCCAGCTGGTGCTGCATCGACGCCGAAACGCTGCGCCCCGCAAGGCTGGCGCAGGACGTGATCGCGCGGTTCTTTCCCGTGGCGGCCACCGAAGGGGCCTGAGGGCCTGACCTGATAACCCTGCGGCGATAGCCCAGCGGCGATAGCCCTGCCCGATAGCCCTCCCCCTTGAGGGGGAGGGTTGGGTGGGGGTGATTGGACGCTGGGGTGATTGGACGCTGGGGTGATTGGACGCTGGGGTGATTGGACGTTGGCGTCTGGAAGCCGGCGCCGAACCTCCACCCCAACGCCTCCCCAGTGGGGAGGCGCTTGAGTCCCGGGCTGGTGCCCCAAGGACAGGGGGACGCCCTGCCCGCGTTACTCACACATCCAGATTGGCCACGTTCAGCGCGTTTTCCTGGATGAACTCGCGGCGCGGTTCGACCACGTCGCCCATCAGGCGGGTGAAGATCTCGTCCGTCACGTCGGCGTCCTCGACCTTGACCTGGAGCAGCACGCGGTTGTCGGGATCGAGCGTGGTTTCCCACAATTGCTCGGCGTTCATTTCGCCCAGCCCCTTGTAGCGCGCGATCGACAGGCCCTTGCGCCCGGTCGCCAGCACGGCATCGAGCAACTGCGAGGGGCGGGTGATCCCGCCATCGCCGGCCACGGCCCGCACCGGGGCGGCTTCGGCTTCCTCGCCGTCCGGCGCTGCAGCTTCCGCTTCCGGCTCGGCTTCGGCCGCGCTGGCGCGGACCAGCCGGGCGACGCCGGCATAGATCTCGGCCTGTTCGGCGGCGAGGCGGGCGAGCTTGCGCGCTTCGGCCCCAGCCAGGAAGTTGGCGTCGATCGGATAGGCGTCGGTCACGCCGCGCCAGACGCGCTCGATCAGCACCGATCCGTCTTCGCGCAGGCTCGCGCTCCAGCGTGCCTCGCGGTCGCCGCGGCCCATGCGGTCGGCCACGCGGGCCAGCGCGGCACTGCGCGCCTCGCGCGAAATCTCGGGTTCCAGCGCACCGTCGAGCGCCAGCGCCTCGATCACGGCGGGATCATAGCGGCGCGGCACAAAACCCATCAGGCTGCGCAGGCGCATCGCGTGATCGACCAGCGCGCGCAGTTCCTGGCCGGAACGGGCGCCGCCCGGGGTTTCCAGCATCCGGCCCTGGGTGCCGGCTTCGATCAGGTATTCGTCAAGCTCGCGCGCGTCCTTGAGGTAGACTTCGCTTCGCCCCTTGTTGACCTTGTAGAGCGGCGGCTGGGCGATGAAGAGGTGCCCGGCCTTGATGATGTCCGGCATCTGGCGGTGGAAGAAGGTCAGCAGCAGGGTGCGGATATGCGCGCCGTCGACGTCGGCGTCGGTCATGATCACGATCTTGTGATAGCGCAGCTTGTCGAGGTTGAATTCGTCGCGGATGCCGGTGCCCATCGCCTGGATCAGTGTGCCGACTTCCTTGGAAGAGATGATCCGGTCAAACCGCGCGCGCTCGACGTTAAGGATCTTGCCCTTCAGGGGCAGGATCGCCTGGATGCTGCGATCGCGGCCCTGCTTGGCGCTGCCGCCCGCCGAATCGCCCTCGACCAGGAACAGTTCGCACAGCCGCGGATCGCGTTCCTGGCAATCGGCAAGCTTGCCGGGCAGGCTGGCGATGTCCATCACCCCCTTGCGGCGGGTCAGTTCGCGGGCGCGGCGCGCAGCCTCGCGCGCGGCGGCGGCGTCGATGATCTTGCTGACCACCGACTTGGCGTTGGCGGGGTTTTCCTCCAGCCAGTCGCTGAGCTTGTCGGCCATCAGGCTTTCCAGCGGCTGACGCACTTCGGAGGAGACCAGCTTGTCCTTGGTCTGGCTTGAGAATTTGGGGTCCGGCAGCTTGACCGAGACGATCGCGGTCAGCCCTTCGCGCATGTCATCGCCGGTCAGGCTGACCTTTTCCTTCTTCAGCAGGCCGGACTTTTCCGCGTAATTGTTGAGCGTGCGGGTCAGCGCCGCGCGGAACGCGGCCAGGTGCGTGCCGCCATCGCGCTGCGGGATGTTGTTGGTGAAGCACAGGACGTTTTCGTAGTAGGAATCGTTCCATTCCAGCGCCACGTCGATGCCGATTCCGTCGCGTTCGGAAGAGATCGCGACCGGTTCCGGCAGCAGCGGCTGCTTGTTGCGATCCAGCCACTTCACGAAGGCGGCGATCCCGCCTTCGTAATAGAGGTCATGCTCCTTCACTTCCTCGCCGCGCAGGTCGCGTAGCAGGATGCGCACGCCGGAATTGAGGAAGGCCAGTTCGCGGTAGCGATGCTCAAGCTTGTCGAAATCGTAGACCGTGACGTTCTTGAACGTCTCGTCAGAGGCCAGGAAGGTGACCCGCGTGCCCTTCTTCACCCCGCCCCGGCCATTGTCGGGCGCGGGGCCGCGCACCACCAGCGGGCCGACCGCATCGCCGTGGGCGAACTTCATCCAGTGTTCCTGCCCGTCGCGCCAGATCGTCAGTTCCAGCCATTCCGACAGCGCATTGACCACCGAGACGCCGACCCCGTGGAGGCCGCCGGACACCTTGTAGGCGTTGTCGTCGCTGGTGTTCTCGAACTTTCCGCCCGCGTGGAGCTGGGTCATGATCACTTCGGCGGCGGAAACGCCCTCTTCCGAGTGGATGCCGGTCGGGATGCCGCGCCCGTTGTCCTCGACAGAAACCGAGCCGTCGGGGTTAAGCTCGATCAGCACCAGGTCGCAGTGCCCGGCCAGCGCCTCGTCGATCGCGTTGTCGGACACCTCGAACACCATGTGGTGCAGGCCCGAACCGTCGTCGGTATCGCCGATGTACATACCGGGCCGCTTGCGCACCGCATCGAGCCCCTTGAGGACCTTGATCGAATCGGCGCCATAGGCGTTCTGGTTGGGCTGGGACGAGGGTGCGGTTTCAGGTGTATCGGACATGCCGAGCATATAGGGATTCACGCGCGCGTGGGGAAGGCGCGGCGGGGCCTTCCATCCACAGGGAAATCCTGCTCAAGTGCGACGCACACGGTTTTTCAGGGGGAGTCCCTTCACGATGATCAAATATGCCGCCGCGCTCGCGGGCCTGACAGCCCTCGCCAGCCCCGCCCTCGCCCAGGATGCACCCGGTGCGCTGCGTCCGGACCAGGCGGAATTCCGCGCGCTGTACAAGGAGCTGGTGGAAACCAACACCACGCTCAGCTCGGGCAGCTGCACGCTTGCGGCAGAGCGGATGGCGGTGCGCCTGAAGGCGGCGGGCTTCAAGGACGATCAGCTCCAGATCCTGTTCACCAGCGATCACCCCAAGGATGGCAGCCTGGTGGCGATCTATCCCGGCACCTCGAAAAAGCTGAAGCCGATGCTGCTGCTGGCCCACATCGACGTGGTCGAGGCCAAGCGGTCGGACTGGGTGCGCGACCCCTTCACCCTGATCGAGGAGAATGGATACTTCTATGCCCGCGGCGCGGCTGACGACAAGTCGCAGGCCGCGATCTGGACCGACACCCTGATCCGCTTCGCCAAGGCCGGCTACAAGCCCAAGCGCACGATCAAGATGGCGCTGACCTGCGGCGAGGAAAGCTCTGGCGCGTTCAACGGCGCGGAATGGCTGGCCGCCAACCGCCGCCAGCTGATCGACGCCGAATTCGCGCTCAACGAAGGCGGCGGCGGTCGCAGCGACGGCAAGGGCAAGGTGCTGGTCCAGACCATCCAGGTCGGCGAGAAAGCCTACCAGGACTTCACCCTGACCGCGACCAACCCCGGCGGCCATTCCAGCCAGCCGGTGAAGGAGAACGCGATCTACGCGATGTCGCAGGCGCTCACCCGCCTGCGCGACCACGATTTCCCGCTGGAATTCAACGACACCACCCGCGCCTTCTTTGCCAAGGCGGGGGCAATGCGCGCCGACGAGACCGGCAAGGCGATGGCCGCGCTGTCCGCCAATCCGGCCGACAGCGCTGCGGAAGCAGTGGTCAACAAGGACAAGATGCTGCACTCGATGCTGCGCACAACCTGCGTCGCAACCCTGATCGACGGCGGCCATGCGCTGAACGCCCTGCCCCAGTCCGTCACGGCCAATGTCAACTGCCGCATGTTCCCCGGGCGCACCGCCGCCGAGACCCAGGCCGTGCTCGCGCGTGTGTTCGGTGATGCGGGGGTAACGATCGAACCCACGGTGAAGGACAAGCCGATCGCCAAGGCGCCGCCGCTCAATCCGGCGATCATCGGGCCGATGGAAAAGCTCGCCGCCAAGCACTTCCCCGGCGTGCCGGTGATCCCGGCGATGAGCACCGGGGCGACCGATGCGGTCTATCTGGGCGGCAGCGGCATCCCGACCTATGGCGTGCCGGGCGCCTGGAACGATCCTGACGGCAACGGGGTCCATGGCCTCAACGAACGCATCGGGGTCAAGTCGCTCTACGCGGGGCGCGACTATCTCTACGAGCTCGTCCAGGTGCTTTCGAGCAAGTAAGGCGCACAGGAACAACGGAAACGGCCGTCACGCGGGTTAGGGCGTGACGGCCGTTTCGCATTGGGGAAGCTGCCCGGAGCACGTGGCTCCGGCCGCCGGGCTCAGACGAGCGCGGCGGTGAACATCAGGCCGCTGAGACCAGCGGCGGCGATGAACGGCAGCACGTATGAAGCGATGCTGCGCATGGGGTTTCTCCTGTTGCGTTGGCGAACTCAGTTCGCACTTGCAACATAAGTATTCTGGTAGAGATTTCCAGTGCGAAGAACGAAACGGTCGTTGCGGTTTTTGCAACACCACACCTCGTCGCTGGACACACCGCATCGGTTTCCGCACAAACGCCGCAAATCACAAAAACTGCAAGAGAGGCCAAGTTCCCCCCATGCCCAGCGATCCCGCCCTGCTGCTCGACGCCCCGTTCGGTTCGTTTTCCGCCCTCGTTTCCGCCTGGGGCGAGGCGCGCGGCGATGCTCCGGCGCTGTACGACGGCACGCAGCGCCTGACCTGGCGCGAGACGGCGGACCGGGTCGAGCGGATCGCCGCGCGGCTCCAGGCGGACGGGCTTCAGCGCGGGCAGGCCGTGGCGATCCTCGGCACGTCGACGGTGAACTACGCCCTCGTCTACATGGCGGCGATCCGCGCCGGCGGCTGCGCCGCACCGCTGACCACCAGCGCCAGCCCCGACCAACTGCGCGGCATGGCGGCGGATTCGGGTGCGATCCACCTGTTCATCGACCGCGCGAAGCTGACCGAACTGGGCGATTTCACGCTGCCGATCGAGCGCCAGATCGTGCTGGACGAGGAACTGGGCGGCTTCATGGCCGCCGAGGGAACCAGAGCCGCGCCCTTCGAACCGGAGGACAAGGACCCGTTCAACATCATCTATTCCTCGGGCACCACCGGCATTCCCAAGGGCATCGTCCACAGCCACGGGATGCGCTGGCGCCAGGTGACGTTCCGCGCGGCGCAGAACTATGGCGCGGCCAGCCGCTCGCTGCTGTCCACCCCGCTCTATTCCAACACCACGCTGGTAACTTTCCTGCCGACGATGTTCTCGGGCGGATACGTTTCGATCATGGGCAAGTTCGACGCGGAAAAGTGGCTGCAGCGCGCCGCGTCCGAGCAGATCACCCACACCATGCTGGTGCCGGTGCAATATCGCCGGCTGATGCAGTTCCCCGGCTTTGACGACTATGACCTGTCTGCGCTCAAGATGAAGTTCTGCACTTCCGCCCCCTTCCCGGCCGACCTCAAGGCCGAAGTGCTGAAGCGGATGCCGGGCGGGCTGGTCGAATACTACGGCATGACCGAGGGCGGTGTGTCCTGCATCCTTCAGGCGCACCTCAACCCGGACAAGCTCCACACCGTCGGCCAGCCCGCACCGGGCCACTTCCTGAAAGTGCTGGACGAGAACCTTAACCAGCTGCCCCCCGGCGAGGCGGGCGAACTGGTCGGCCGCAGCCCGGTGATGATGCTGGGCTACAAGAACCAGCCGGAAAAGACCCGCGAGGGCTACTGGACCGATCCCAGCGACGGGACGGTGTGGCAGCGGATGGGCGACGTCGGCCGGATCGACGCGGAAGGCTTCGTCGAACTGGTCGGGCGGACCAAGGACGTGATCATCTCGGGCGGGTTCAACGTGTTCCCGATCGACCTCGAGATGGAACTCGCCAAGGATGAGCGCGTGGTCGAGGCGGCGGTGGTCGGCGTGCCTTCGGACCAGTGGGGCGAAACCCCGGTCGGCTTCGTCGTGCTGAAGCCGGGCATCGGCGAAGACCAGCTGGAGGACATCCGCAGCGTCGCCAACAGCCGCCTCGGCAAGACCCAGCGCGTCTCCGCGCTCCACGCCATCGCCGACATGCCGCGCAGCCACATCGGCAAGCTGCTCAAGACCGAACTCAGGGAACTGGCGACGGCGCGCTGAGCCAAATCGTCGTCGCGGGCACGGCCCGGGACGACGATGAACCGTGCATCACCTGCGCGATGATATTGCACTTGGCGCAATGGCCCCTTATCGGCCAGCCATGACTATCCAGCCCTCCGACTCCATCCTGATCGTCGATTTCGGCAGCCAGGTCACCCAGCTGATCGCCCGCCGCGTGCGTGAGGCGGGGGTCTATTCCGAGATCGCCCCTTTCAGCCAGGCCGCAGCCGCCTATGCCCGGATGCAGCCCAAGGGCATCATCCTGTCCGGCTCGCCCGCCTCGGTGCTGGAAGACGGCCCGCGCATTCCGGACGAGATCCTGGACAGCGGCCTGCCGATCCTGGGCATCTGCTATGGTCAGCAGGCGCTGATGCACCAGTTGGGCGGTGAAGTGCTGCTGGGCGACGCGGGCGAGTTTGGCCGCGCCTTCATCGAGATTTCGGACCGCTGCGCCCTGTTTGACGGCCTGTGGGCCGAGGGCGAGACGCACCAGGTGTGGATGAGCCACGGCGACAAGGTGACCCGGCTTGCCCCCGGTTTCCGCCCGGTCGCGGCCAGCCCCGGCGCGCCCTATGCGGTGATCGCCAACGACGAGCAGCGCATCTACGCGATGCAGTTCCACCCCGAAGTGGTCCACACCCCCGATGGCGCGAAGCTGCTGAAAAACTTCGTTCGCCACGTCTGCGGCCTTGCCGGGGACTGGACCATGGCCGAATTCCGCAAGACCAAGATCGAGGAAATCCGCGCCCAGGTCGGCAAGGGCCGGGTGATCTGCGGCCTGTCCGGCGGGGTCGACAGCGCGGTTGCCGCCGTGCTGATTCACGAGGCTATCGGCGAACAGCTGACTTGCGTCTTCGTCGACCACGGCCTGATGCGGCTGGGCGAGGCAGAGCAGGTCGTCAGCCTGTTCCGCAACCACTACAACATCCCGCTGGTCCACAAGGACGTCTCGGCCCTGTTCCTTGGCGGCCTCGCCGGGGTCACCGATCCCGAAGCCAAGCGCAAGTTCATCGGCAAGACCTTCATCGACGTGTTCGAGGAAGAGGCGAAGCAGGTCGGCGGCGCGGACTTCCTTGCCCAGGGCACGCTTTATCCCGACGTCATCGAGTCCGTTTCCTTCACCGGCGGGCCGTCGGTGACGATCAAGAGCCACCACAACGTCGGCGGCCTGCCCGAGCGCATGAACATGCAGCTGGTCGAACCCTTGCGCGAACTGTTCAAGGACGAGGTCCGCGAACTGGGGCGTGAGTTGGGCCTGCCCGAGGTATTCGTCGGCCGCCACCCCTTCCCCGGCCCGGGCCTTGCCATCCGCATCCCCGGCGAAGTCACCCGCGAGCGCTGCGACGTGCTGCGCAAGGCCGATGCGATCTACCTTGAGGAAATCCGCAACGCCGGGCTTTACGACGCGATCTGGCAAGCCTTCGCCGTGCTGCTGCCGGTCAAGACCGTCGGCGTGATGGGCGACGGGCGCACCTACGACAACGTCTGCGCGCTGCGCGCCGTGACCAGCACCGACGGCATGACCGCCGACATCTATCCCTTCGATGCCGCCTTCCTCAGCCGGGTCGCCACCCGGATCATCAACGAGGTCAAGGGCATCAACCGCGTGGTCTACGACTACACCAGCAAGCCGCCCGGCACGATTGAGTGGGAATAACGGGACTGCCTGCGCGCGCTGAACGAAAATTGTTCCGCCAACT
>CALMJG010000112.1 GCA_937864195.1 uncultured Novosphingobium sp. | reverse complement strand
ACGCCGATGGTGCGCATGCAGTGGTGGATGCGGCCCGGCCCGAGGCGGCCCTGGGCGATCTCGAACCCGCGCCCTTCGCCCAGCAGCATGTTGCTGGCCGGGATGCGGACGTTGTTGAGGCGGATTTCCATGTGCCCGTGCGGCGCATCGTCATAGCCGAACACGGGGAGGTGGCGGACGATCTCGACGCCCGGGGCGTCCAGTTCCATCAGCACCATCGACTGCTGCTGGTGCTTCTTCGCCTCGAAATCGGTCTTGCCCATGACGATCGCGATCTTGCAGCGCGGATCGCCCGCGCCCGAGGACCACCACTTGGTGCCGTTGAGCACGTATTCGTCGCCTTCGCGGCGGATCGAGCATTCGACGTTGGTCGCGTCCGACGAGGCGACCTGCGGCTCGGTCATCAGGAAGGCGGAGCGGATTTCGCCGTTCATCAGCGGCTTCAGCCAGCGTTCCTTCTGCTCCAGCGTGCCGTAGCGGTGCAGCACTTCCATGTTGCCGGTGTCCGGCGCGGAGCAGTTGAACACTTCGGAGGCGAAACCGACGCGGCCCATTTCCTCGGCGCACATCGCGTATTCGAGGTTGGTCAGGCCCGGGCCTTCGAATTCGAAGCTGTCCTCGACGTGGTGATGCCCTTCGTTGCGGGGCGGCATGAACAGGTTCCAGATGCCCTGCGCCTTGGCGCGGGCCTTCTCTTCCTCGACCACCTGGAGCACCTTCCAGCGCTCACCCTCGGCGTCCTGCTTCTTGTAGTCGCCCATGCGCGGGCGGACGTGCGCCTCGATGAAATCGCGGACGCGGTTCCGCCAATATACCTGCCGTTCGGTGGGATCGAAATCCATGGTGCTCTCTCTCCTTATACTGTCGAGTCTCGGGTGGATCACTGCCACGGCCCGCAGGCCGCGCCAAGGGGGATCAAACGGGCGGTCAAGGATGCATGCCGGTGCCATCCAGATCCCCGCGCGCGGCGGCATCGAGCGCGGCCACACGCGCCTCGTGATCGGCGCGGGTAATCGGGAAGCGGCGCAGCACCATGGCGATGGCCGCGGCAAAAGTGGCGACGGCGACGACATAGACCAGCGCAAGGTTGTCGATCACCTCGGCAGGCACCTCGCCCGGCTTTGCATTGGCGGGCAGGCCGACCACATACAGCAGTTGCCCGGTCAGGAAGATGCCAAGGCCCGTCGCGCATTTCTGCATGAAGAAGTTGCCCGCGAAAAAGGCGCCCTCGGCCCGCCGCCCGGTATGTTCCTCCGATGCCTCGACCACGTCGGCCACCATCGAGGAGGCCGAGATCATCGCCGACACGCTGAACACGTTGGACAGGAAGAAGGCCGCGAACAGCGCGGTGGTGGAAGCGGAAGTGCCCTCCTGGGGCCACAGTCCCGCAGCGCGCAGCAGGAACGGCACGATCCACAGCGCCGCGCCGATCAGCGCCGTCACCACCGCCGTATCGCGCTTGCCCCAGCGCCGGTGCAGGCGCGGCAGGGCGAGGAAACAGGCGACCACGCTGGCGAACAGGACCAGCGGATAGATCATGAAATCGGCCTGCGAGAACCGCCAGATATAGAGGTAGAGGTAATTGCTGATCGAGAAGGTGATGCCCTGGCTGGTATAGGCCAGCGCCCCGCCCGCCAGCAGGATCAGGAAGGCCGGGTGCGAGAAGCTTTCGCGCAGTTCGCTGAAAGCGACGCGCAGGCTGAACGGGCTGCGCGCCCTCTGCGGCCAGTGCGCGACCCGCTTGTGCTGCCCGCGCGCCGAGACCAGCACCGCCACTACCATCACCACCGCGCCGAACAGGCCGTAGTCGTGATAGCCGTCCGCGCTCAGCATCCCGTTGGTGCCGTCGGGCCGCTCGGCCAGGAACACGGTATAGGCCAGCAGCATGATCGCCAGCCCGCCGGTCCAGCCGAACAGGAAGCGGTAGCGCATCAGGGTCGTGCGCTCGTCATAATCGCGGGTCAGTTCGGGCACGAGCGCGACCGAGGGCACTTCGCAGCACGACAGCAGCAGCCGCACCAGCACCGCCACGGCGATCAGCTGGAGCACGCCCGGATCGTCGCTGGGCAGCCACATCATGTACCAGGCGAAGCCCAGCGGGATCGGCGCGAGATAAAGCCACGGCAGGCGCCGGCCCCAGCGGGTATGGGTACGATCGGACATGTAGCCGATCAGCGGATCGGCCAGCCCGTCGATCACCAGCGCGACCATCAGCGCCAGGCTGACCAGGCGCGGGTCCATGCCCAGCACCTGGTTGTAGAACAGCAGCAGGAAGGTCGAAAAACCGTTGTCCTTGATGCCGTAGGCGATCGAGCCGAGGCCGTGGAAAACGGCGAGCCGGGTGGTGACCGGCCCCTGCGCCGCGCTCACTTGGCGGCTGCCGCGTCAGCCCCCCCGACTCCTGCCGCTTCGGCCATGGCCTGCAGCGCATCGAACAGGCCCGGTGCCTCCGGATCCCAGCTGTGGCGCGGGCCGACAGTGATCCCGCCATCGACGATCAGCGAAGTGCCGGTGACGAAGCCCGCAGCCTCGCTGGCCAGGAAGGCCACGGCCTGGGCGATGTCGTCCGGCTGGCCGCCGCGCGCCACCGGCTGGGCGTGGCTTGACATCTGGGCGATCATTGCCTTGGCCGTGTCGACCAGCTCGGCCGGCATTTCCATGCTGGCGGTGAAGATGTTGGTGTTGATGAAGCCCGGCTGCACCGCGTTGACGCGAATGCCGTGCTTGGCCAGATCGGTCGCCGCGCACTTGGTCAGATGCAGCACGCCCGCCTTGGCCACGGCATAGGCGGTCGGCGAATAGCCCGGGCCAACTGCCGCGACGCTGGAGGTGTTGACGATCGCCGCACCCGGGCGGTGCAGCATGTGCGGCACGGCATAGCGGATGCCCATCGCGACCGAACGCAGCAGCAGGTCCATCGTGCGGTCCCAGCCATCGGCGTCGATCTCGTCGATCCCCTCGCGCGCGCCGCCCGCGCCGGCATTGTTGAACACCACGTCGATCCCGCCGCAGGTGCCGGCCGCATGGTCCATCAGCGCCTTGATCTGGGCCACGTCGCACACGTCACAGGCGACGGGGACGATGTTCTGCCCCTCGCGCGCCACGGCTTCCGCGCCCGCCAGGTTGAGGTCGGCGGCGAACACCGTCGCGCCCTCGCGGTCGAACAGCAGGGTTGCCGCCCGCCCGATTCCCGATGCCGCACCCGTGATGACGACGCTCTTGCCGCTGAATCGCATGACCTCTCCATTCGTTGTCTGTTTGGGGGCAGCTTAGGCACCGCGCGGGCGCGGTCAACGCCCTTGGCGCTGCCGTTACGGCATCCTAGCACCGCACGAGCCGCAGGAATCCGGCCTTGCACCCCGCGCCCGAGTCGTCTTAACCTCGCGATTAACAGAGGAGTCCTGAACATGTCCGACCTTGACGCCTTCCGGGCGGAAATCCGCGCCTGGCTTGAGGAAAACTGCCCCCCCGAAATGCGTGAACCCGTGCGCGGCGACGACGACATGTGCTGGGGTGGCCGCAAGTTCCAGTTCAAGAACGAGGCCCAGAAGCTCTGGCTCGAGCGCTGCGCGGCCAAGGGCTATACCGTGCCCGAATGGCCCAAGCCCTATGGCGGCGCGGGGATGAGCGCGGCCGAGGCGAAGATCTGGCGTGAGGAGATGCACCGCATCAACGCCCGGCCGCCGCTGTCCAGCTTCGGCATCTGGATGCTTGGCCCGGCGCTGCTCAAGTTCGGGACCGAGGAACAGAAGGTCCACTACCTGAACCAGATCGCGCGCGGCGAGATCCGCTGGTGCCAGGGCTATTCGGAACCGGGCTCCGGCTCCGACCTCGTGTCCCTGCAGACCTACGGCGAGGACAAGGGCGACCACTGGGTGGTCAACGGCCAGAAAATCTGGACCTCCTATGCCAACAAGGCTGACTGGATCTTCTGCCTGGTCCGCACCGACAAGGCGAACAAGTACCAGGGCATCTCGTTCCTGCTGTTCGACATGGAGAGCCCGGGCGTTTCGACCAAGCCGATCCTGCTGATCAGCGGCTCCTCGCCGTTCTGCGAAACCTTCTTCGACAACGTGAAGGTGCCCAAGCACCAGATCGTCGGCGATCTCAACCGTGGCTGGGACGTGGCCAAGTACCTGCTGGGCCATGAGCGCGAGATGATCTCGGGCGCGGGCGGCAACGACCGGCTCAACACCATCGGCGCGGTGCTGTCGCGCGAGGGCCTCGAAGACCCGCTGCTGCGCGCCGAACTGGCCATGTTCGATGTCGATGCTCTGGCCTTCAGCGCAATGGGCGAGAAGTTCCTCGACGAGATCAAGGTCGGCAAGGCGCACCCGGCCCAGCCGAACATGATGAAATACGCCGGGACCGAGCTGAACAAGCGCCGCTACGAGTTGCTGATGGCCGGCGGCGGCAGCGCGGCGCTGGAATGGGACAGCGAGGCCTCCGATGGCGGCAGCCGCCCGCGCGCCTGGCTGCGCACCAAGGCCAACTCGATCGAGGGCGGCACCAGCGAGGTGATGCTGAACGTCATCTCCAAGCGCATCCTCGACCTGCCGGGGGCCTGAGCCAATTCGCGTCGTCCGGCGCCGGCCTCCCTGCCGAGGCCGCGCCAGGACGCCAGCGGTCCCGGATCAAGTCCGGGACGACGAACAAGGGGTACTGAAATGCCGCTCTATCACACCGAAGACCAGGCGATGCTCGCCGATACCGCGCGCCAGTTCATGGCCGGCGAAGGCGCGATTGCCAAACAGCTGCGCCACTGGCGCGACACCAATTGCAAGGACGGCTTCGGCCATGCCCTGTGGAAGCAGTTCGCCGAACTGGGCTTCACCGGCATCCTCGTTGACGAGGCCGATGGCGGCCTGGGCATGGGCCATGTCGAAGCGGGGATCGTGCTGGAGGAAATCGGCCGCAACCTCACCCCCTCGCCGTTCCTGACCAGCTCGGTCATGGCCGCGACCGCGCTGGGCGGGGCGAGCGCCGAGACCAAGGGCCGCTACCTGCCGGGCCTGCTGTCGGGCGACAGCGTGTTCGCAGTGGCGATCGACGAAGGCGCCAAGCACCGCCCCGAACGCATCGCCACCCGCGCACAGCGGGCCGGCAACGGCTTCAGCATTTCGGGCGCCAAGGCCTTCGTGGTCCACGGCGGATCGGCGGACATGCTGGTGGTCGCCGCGCGCACCGCCGGGTCGGACGAGGACCATGACGGCATCACCCTGTTCGCCGTGCCCAGGGATGCCTCGGGCCTGTCGCAGGACGTGGTGCGGCTGGTCGACAGCTCGATGGCGAGCCATGTGAAGCTGGACAACGTGGCGGTCGATGCCGATGCCGTGATCGGCGAGGTCGACGGCGGGCGCGAGCTGCTCAACCGGATGCTCAACGCGGGCCGTGTCGGCGCGGCGGCGGAAAGCGTCGGCGTTGCCGGCGGGGCCTTCGACATGACCACCGCCTACCTCAAGCAGCGCAAGCAGTTCGGGCAGCTGATCGGCGAGTTCCAGGCCCTGCAGCACCGCGCCGCGCACCTCTATTCCGAAGTCGAGATCGCCCGTGCGGCGGTGATCAAGGCCCAGCAGCTGCTCGACGCGGGCAGCGAAAAGGCCGATCTGATGGTCTCGGTTGCCAAGGCCAAGGCTGGCAAGGCGGCGGGCCTCGCGGTGCGCGAGGGCGTGCAGATGCACGGCGGCATCGGCATGACCGACGAATACGACATCGGCCTCTACATGAAGCGCGACCGCGCGCTGGCCGAGTTCATGGGCGACCTCTACTACCACGCCGACCGCGTGGCGAAGATGAGCGGCTATTGATCAAGTCCCCCTCCCGCATGCGGGAGGGGTTAGGGGAGGGGCTGTTCGGCAGGTCCGGGCAACACACCCTCCCCCTGCCCCTCCCGCCAGCGGGAGGGGAGAACAAGGACGCCCGGCTGCGCGGGCGAGTGGGAGAGACTCGATGGACTTCGCAAAACTGTTCAGCCTTGAAGGCAAGGTCGCGCTGATCACCGGCGGTTCGCGCGGGATCGGCAAGATGCTGCTCGAAGGCTATCTCGCCGCCGGGTGCGAGCGGGTCTACATCACCGCCCGCAAGCGCGAGCAGATCGCCGAAACCGTGGCCGAGTTCGAGGCGCAGTATCCCGGCAAGGTGATCGGCCTGCCAGGCGACCTCAGCCAGATGGAAGACGTCAAGCGCCTCGCCCAGGAACTGGCGAGCCGCGAAAGCAGGCTCGACGTGCTGGTCAACAATGCCGGCGCGGCCTGGGGGGCGCAGTTCGACCAGTTCCCCGAAGCGGGCTGGGACAAGGTGATGGACCTTAACGTCAAGAGCCTGTTCTTCCTGACCCAGCAGCTCCACGGCCTGCTAAGCGCGGCGGCCAGCTTCGAGCGTCCGGCCAAGGTGATCAACATCGCCTCGATCGATGGGCTGCGCCCCAATCCGTGGGAAACCTATTCCTACCAGGCGTCGAAAGCGGCGGTGATCCACCTGACCAAGCGGATGGCCGCGCGGCTGATCCAGGACAACATCGTCGTCAGCTGCATCGCGCCGGGCGCCTATCCGAGCGAGATGAACAAGGCCGCCGCGAAGAACCCCGAGGGCTCGGCCCGGGGCATCCCCTACAAGCGGGTCGGCGTGGCCGAGGATATCGCGGGCGGGGCGATCTACCTTGCCAGCCGCGCGGGCGACTATGTGGTCGGCACGACGATCCCGATCGACGGCGGCATCGTCAACGCGTGGATTCCGGAGAGCTTCCAGGACCCCTCGGGAGGCCACTGAACCCAGCGGGGGCCGGCCCTGACGGCCCCCTAATTCTTCATCAGTTCGCGCACGAAGCCGATCAGCCCGGTCTGGCGGGCGCGCTTCATGCGTTCGGCATGGAGGATCTCGCAGACCTTCTCGAAGCAGGCCTGCACGTCATCGTTGACGACGACGTAGTCATAACCGTCCCAGTGGCTGATTTCCGCGCGGGCGCGTTCCATCCGTGCACCGATCACCTCGGCGCTATCGGTGCCGCGCCCGGTCAGGCGGCGGCGCAGTTCGTCGATGCTGGGGGGCAGCAGGAACACCCGCACCACGTCGGTTTCCATCTTCTGGTAGAGCTGCTGAGTGCCCTGCCAGTCGATGTCGAACAGGAAGTCCTGCCCTTCGCGGATGCCGGATTTCACCTGGGCCTTGGGCGTGCCGTAGCTGTGCCCGAACACGGTCGCCCATTCGAGGAATTCGCTGTCCTCGGCCATGCGGTCGAACTCGGCCTGGGACACGAAGTGGTAGTCCTTGCCGTCAACCTCGCCGGGGCGCATCGGCCGGGTGGTGGCGGAAACCGAGAGGCGGATTTCCGCATCGTGCTGTAGCAGCATCCGGCTGATCGTGGTCTTGCCCGCGCCCGAGGGCGAGGAGAGGATCAGCATCAATCCGCGGCGCTGAAGGGTATCGCTGGAAGCCATGCGCGCTGATGGCGCAAGGCGCGGGGGCGAATCAAGCCTTGGTCGCGTCTTTTTTGGGTGCCGACCCGCGCGGAGCCTTGCCCGCATGGCGCCGGTCATAGAGCTTCTTGGCGATCACCGCCCCGCCGACCAGGATTGCGCCGGGGACCGAACGCGTCGCCACGCGCATCGCCACCATGCCCGCAACGCCGCCCAGCATGGTCTTCTTCGCAACCTCTTGCGCAGGGGCGGCGGCAGTGGGCAGCACCTTGCCAATCGCCGCATCGAGCAGCTTGCCCCCGCCCTTGCGGGCCACTGCGGCAAGGATGCGGTTCAGCGCCACCGGCCTACTTCTTGCGCCCGAAATCGACCGTGACGACGTTCGAGCCATCATCGGCCTTCTCGCCCAGGCTGGCCGGGGCATCGTTTTCCGCCTCGTCATGCGGTTCGGGTTCCGGTGCGACCGCCTGGAACTGGAGCCCGAAATCGACCGCCGGATCGACGAAGGCCGTGATCGCCGCAAAGGGAATCACCAGCTTGGATGGAATCTGGTTGAACGACAGGCCGACCGTGAAGCTGCTTTCATCAACGCCCAGATCCCAGAACTTGTTCTGGAGGACGATCGTCATCTCGTCCGGGAAGCGTTCCTTGAGGTGCTGCGGAATCACCACGCCCGGTGCCCCGGTCTTGAAGGTGATGTAGAAATGATGGTCGCCCGGCAGCATTCCGCCCCCCGCAACGATCTGGCCAAGTACGCGGCCGACTACGGCGCGCAGCGCTTCCTGCACGATTTCGTCATAGGGGATCAGGCTGTCGGGGGCGTCGTCGCTCATGGCTCTCAAGTGGCGATGCACCGCCGCACGGTCAAGGGCAAAGCGCTTGCGTGCGCGCACTTGGGGGTTATAGGCCGACCCATGCGCACCGCCAGGATTGCCCGCAAGACGCATGAGACCGACATTGTCGTCGAGGTAAATCTCGACGGCACCGGGGCCTATGACGTTTCCACCGGGATCGGGTTCCTCGATCACATGATCGAGCAGTTCAGCCGTCATTCGCTGATCGACCTCAAATGCCACATCAAGGGCGACCTCCACGTCGACCAGCACCACACGACCGAGGACAGCGCCATTGCCATCGGCCAGGCGATCCTCGCCGCGCTGGGCGACAAGGGCGGGATCGGGCGCTACGGCACGGCCTACAGCCCGATGGACGAGGCGCTGGCCCGCGTCGCGCTCGACATTTCGGGTCGCCCCTGGCTGGTGTGGAACGCCCGGTTCACCCAGGAACGGCTGGGCGAGATGGATACCGAGCTGTTCGAGCACTGGTTCCAGTCGATCGCCCAGGCGGTCGGGATCACGCTGCACATCGAACTGCTGTACGGCAGCAACAACCACCACATCTGCGAAGGCATCTTCAAGGGCTTTGCCCGCGCCATGCGCACGGCGGTAGAGCTTGACCCGCGCAAGAACGGCGCGGTGCCCAGCACCAAGGGTCAGCTCGGTGGCTGAGGTTGTCGCGCTGGTCGATTACGGCGCGGGCAACCTTCACTCCGTCGCCAATGCCCTGAAGGCCGCCGGAGCCGAAGGCGTCACGCTTACGTCCGATCCGGAAGTCGTCCGCGCGGCGGACCGGATCGTCCTGCCCGGCGTCGGCAGCTTCCGCGCCTGCGCGCAAGGGCTGCGCGCGATCCCGCACATGATCGAGGCCATGGCCGAACGCGTGCTGGTCGGCGGCGCGCCGTTCCTGGGCATTTGCGTCGGCATGCAGCTGCTGGCCGATCGCGGCGTGGAGCACGGCGTCACACCGGGACTGGGCTGGATCGGCGGCGAAGTGCGGCTGATCGAACGCACCGATTCCGCGATCAAGATTCCGCACATGGGCTGGAACGACGTGATCCCCGCGCCCCACGCCCCGCTGATCGAGCCGGGCGAGGCCTATTTCCTGCATTCCTATCACTTCGTCCCCGAGGACGGCCATCACGTGGCGGCGATGACCGATCACGGCGGCGGCCTCGTCGCGGCGGTCGCGCGCGACAACCTGGTGGGCGTGCAGTTCCATCCCGAAAAGAGCCAGGCCTATGGCCTCGCCCTGCTGGCCGCCTTCCTGGAGTGGAAGCCATGATCGTTTTCCCCGCAATCGACCTCAAGGCCGGACAGGTCGTGCGCCTGTCCGAAGGGGACATGGCCCGCGCCACTGTCTATGGCGACGATCCCGCCGCCCAGGCCATGCTGTTTGCCGAGGCTGGATCGCAGTTCCTCCACGTGGTCGATCTCGACGGCTCGTTCGCCGGACGGGCCGAGAACCGCGCGGCGGTGGAAAGCATCCTCCAGACCTTCCCCGGCCATGTCCAGCTGGGCGGCGGCATCCGCACCCGCGAGGCGGTGGCCGGCTGGTTCGATCTTGGCGTCAGCCGCGTGGTGATGGGCTCCGCCGCGCTCAAGGATCCGCAGTTCGTCAGGGACATGGCGAAGGAGTTTCCCGGCGGGATCGTGGTAGCGGTCGATGCCCGCGACGGCATGGTCGCGACCGAGGGCTGGGCCGAGGTGTCCGACGTGCCGGTGGTCGACCTTGCCCGCCGGTTCGAGGATGCCGGGGTCGCCAGCCTGCTGTTCACCGACATCGGCCGCGACGGGCTCTTGAAGGGCGTCAATATCGACGCCACGGTCGAGCTCGCGCGGCAGGTCGACCTGCCGGTGATCGCCAGCGGCGGGGTCAAGGGGCTGGACGACATCCACGTCCTTGCGCTCCATGCCGTCGACGGGATCGAAGGCGTGATCACCGGGCGCGCGCTCTATGAAGGGCGGCTGGATCTGGCCGCCGCGATCGCCATGGCGAACCGGGCGTAAAGGGCCGCAGATGACTGTCCGCATCCGCGTCATCCCCTGTCTCGACGTGGCCAATGGCCGGGTGGTCAAGGGCGTCAACTTCGTCGACCTCAAGGACGCCGGCGATCCGGTGGAGCAGGCGCGCGCCTATGACGCGGCCGGGGCGGACGAGCTGTGCTTCCTCGACATTACCGCCAGCCACGAGGCGCGCGGCACCCTGCTGAACATCGTCCAGCGCACTGCTGAAGTCTGCTTCATGCCGCTGACCGTTGGCGGCGGGGTGCGCACCGTGGAAGATGCCCGCGCGCTGCTGCTGGCCGGGGCCGACAAGGTCGCGGTCAACAGCGCCGCGGTCAGCCGCCCCGAAGTGGTGGCCGACATCGCGGAGAAGATGGGCAGCCAGTGCGTCGTCGCGTCGGTCGATGCGCGGCGCACCGGCGATCACTGGGAAATCTTCACCCACGGCGGGCGCAAGGCGACCGGGATCGACGCGGTCGCCCACGCCATCCGGCTTGCCGAACTGGGCGCGGGCGAACTGCTGGTCACCTCGATGGACGGCGACGGCACCCAGGCCGGTTACGACCTCGAACTCACCCGGACCATTGCCGATGCGGTGTCCGTGCCGGTGATCGCCAGCGGCGGAGTCGGAACGCTCGATCACCTGGTCGAAGGGGTGACCAGGGGCCACGCCAGCGCGGTGCTGGCGGCCTCGATCTTCCACTTCGGCAAGCACTCGATTGCCGAGGCCCACGCCGCCCTGCGCGCGGCCGGATTGCCGGCGCGCGGCTGATCCGGCGAGTCGGCCAGGCTTACACTGGCGGCCCGGCGCAGCCATGCGTTAACCATCACGGGCGGCCCCGCTTGGTCCCGTCCTGATCGTGGCATGGTCCTTGCGTAAACCATCTGGCTATGAACTACAGCCTTCGCGTCTGGAATCTTGCTCCGCGGGCAATCGGCCTTGCCGTGCTGCTCTGCGCGGCGGATCCGGTCTGGGCGGAATCGGTCGGGACCAGCGTTCCCGCGCCCAGCGCGCTGACCCTGCTGGGGCTTGGCGTCACCGGGCTGCTGCTGGGGCGATACGGATCGCGCCGTCCCCCGACCGACTGAATGCGGGACTAATTGGGCCGCTTGACCTCGGCGCGGGGCCGCCGCATGGCTGCGGCCATGGACCGCAGCGACACCCTTTCCCGCCTGGCCGCAACGATCGCTTCGCGGCGCGGCGCCGATCCCTCGACCAGCTGGGTTGCCAAGCTCCATGCGCGCGGAGTGCCCGTGATCGCCCGCAAGCTGGGCGAGGAAGCGGTCGAAACGGTCGTCGCCGCGCTGTCCGGCAGCCGCGAGGAGCTGGTGGGCGAAGCGGCCGACACGATCTTTCACCTGCTGGTCCTGCTTGACGCCAAGGGCGTGACGCTGGACGAAGTGCTGGCCGAACTGGACCGGCGCGAAGGCACCAGCGGGATCGCCGAGAAAGCCGCAAGAGGACAGTAAATGCCGATCGACGCCACCCAGCCCTATGATCCCGGCAACATCTTCGCGAAGATCCTGCGCGGCGAGATCCCCAATCGCACGGTCTATGAGGACGAGTGGGCGCTGGCCTTCCACGACATCAATCCGCAGGCTCCGCACCACGTTCTGGTGATCCCCAAGGGAGCCTACGTCAGCTGGGACGACTTCTCTGCCCAGGCCAGCACCGAGGAAATCGCCGGCTTCGTCCGCGCGGTCGGGCAGGTCGCGCGCGAGGCGGGGCTGGTCGAACCCGGCTATCGCCTGCTCGCCAACATCGGCGGCCACGGCCATCAGGAAGTGCCGCACCTGCACGTCCACGTATTCGGTGGACGGCAGATGGGGGCCATGCTGCCGCGCTGAGAAGCGGGATGAGTTTCTGTCTGCGTGACCACAGTGCGGGAAGCACGTCCGTGCTTCCCTGGCCTGACCGGCCTGCTCCCCCGTGAGGCGGACAGAAACTTTACCGCACTCGACAAGTGAGTCCGCCCCCGGCTAAACCCTTCGCCGCATGACGTCGTTTCCGCCTCCTCCCTCCGGCCTGATCGCCGGAAAGGTCCACCGCTTCGCCGTGCGCGCCTATTTCGAGGATACGGACCTGTCGGGCGTGGTCTATCACGCCAATTACCTGCGCTGGTTCGAACGCGCGCGGAGCGATTTCGTCCGGCTGCTGGGGATCGACCAGCGCGCCGCGAACGAAGCGGGCGAAGGGGCCTTTGCCGTGGCCGATCTTGCGATCCGCTATGCCAGCCCCGCGCGACTGGACGATGCCGTGCAAATCGAAACCGAATGCACCGAACTTGGCGCCGCGTCCTGCCGGATGCTCCAGCGGGCCACGCTGGAGGACGACAAGCTGCTGGCCGAGGCGACCTTTCGCGTCGGCTTTGTCGCTCCCGATGGCCGACCGCGCCGCATGCCTGCGCCGTGGCGCGCGGCCTTTGCCGAAATCGTTACCGAAGGAACCCGATGACCCAGTTTGCCCTGATCGCCGCCGCCACCACCGGTGCGGCGTCCACCCACCTCGACCCGGTCAAGCTGTTCCTCAGCGCCGATATCGTCGTCCAGGCGGTGATGGCGGGCCTGGTGCTGGCGAGCGTCTGGGTGTGGATGATCATCATCTCGTTCATGCTGCGCATGGCCGGGGTGCGCCGCCGCTGCGACGCGTTCGAGCGCGACTTCTGGAAGACCGCCGATTTCGAGGCGCTGCTGGCTGACAGGGAAAAGGGCGATTCCCCCTCTGCCCGCATTGCCGCCGCTGGCCTCACCGAATGGAAGCGCTCCACCGGCGCGCGCACGCCTGACCGGGATGGCACCCGCCAGCGCCTGGCCGCGACGATGGACAGCGCCATCTCGCAGGAGGCGGAGACCCTGGCCGAGCGGCTGAACTTCCTCGCCACGGTCGGTTCGGTCGCCCCGTTCGTCGGGCTGTTCGGCACGGTCTGGGGGATCATGAACAGCTTCTTCCAGATCGGCCAGCAGCAGAATTCCTCGCTCG
>CALMJG010000111.1 GCA_937864195.1 uncultured Novosphingobium sp. | reverse complement strand
ACCGGGTCGAGCACATGGTCGTCGCGCAGATAGGCGTGGGCGAGGACGTAGTCGCCGATCCGCTGGGTATCGCGCAGGCCGCCGCAGTGGCCGATCATCAGCCAGGCCTCGGGCCGCAGCACCGCGAGGTGATCGCAGATCGTCTTGGCGTTGGAGGGACCGACACCGATGTTGACCAGCGTGATGCCCATCTTGTCGTCGCGCATCAGGTGATAGGCGGGCATCTGGTGGCGCCGCCAGGCCGTGTCGGACAGGCGGTCGCGGGCATTCTCGGTCTTCTCGTCGAGGTAGAGCCCGCCCGCGCCGGACAGCGCGGTATAGCCGTTGCTGCCCAGCTGCTGACCTGCCCAGTCAACGAATTCATCGACATAGCGGTGATAGTTGGTGAACAGGATGAAGCGCTGCACGTGCTCCACCTGTGTCCCCGTGTAATGCGCCAGCCGCGCCAGGCTGAAATCGGTGCGCAGGGCGTCGAACAGGGCGAGCGGGATGGTTTCGGCTGGCAGGCCCAGCTCGATCCCGTCGGCCAGCTCGTCGCCGATCGCGGACAGTTCGGTCGAGGGGAAGTGCCGCGCCAGTTCCTGCGGGCTGACCGCGCCAAGCCCGGAGGCGGCGTCGATCACGTAGGGGAAGGGAATCTCCTGGTCGGAATGGCCGACCTCAACCTCGATCTCGTAGTCGTCGGCCAGCAGTTCGAGCTGCTCGGTCAGGTAATCCGCGAACAGCGCGGGACGGGTGACCGTGGTGGAGAATGTCCCGCTGCGCGGCAACCGGCCAAAGGCGCGGGCAAGGTCCGGGCGAGTCGATACGCCCTGGTAGTGGATGCGCAGTTCCGGATAGCACCAGGCGTGCTCGATCCGGCGCTGGGCAGGGGGCAGGGTGCCGTCCGCGGCAAAGGCGGCGATGTCGCTGCGCAGGGTGGAGAGGGCGGTTTCGTAGACGCGGACCAGTTCCGCGATGATCTTTTCTGTCGTTTCCATCGCGGGGCTATATCGCCCTTGTTGCAATATTTCAACTCGGCGCATGATGTGGTCGGCATGGCGAGCGAGGGATCGCAGCGCCTGCGAGCCCCGCGCAAAAAGAAAGGGGCGCCGCAGCGCCCCTTTCCCTGTGTCTTGCGAGACAGCGAAGCGATCAGGCTTCGTCGCCCTCGTCCGCAGCCGCAGCCGGAGCCGCCGGAGCTTCGACTTCTTCGCCGTTGCCGGCTTCGAATTCGCTCGCGGAGGCGGCAGCGGCGTCGGCGTCGTCTTCGAACATCGCCGCGATCACGTCGACGCCCTGAGCCTGCTGCTCGGCCTCATCGGGCGAGCGAGCGACGTTGACCTTGACGGTCACGGCGACTTCGGGGTGCAGCGCAACCTTGACGTCGAACACGCCAATGGTCTTGATCGGGCGTTCCAGCACGATCATCGCCTTGGTGATGTCCGCGCCATCGGCGTTCAGCGCATCGGCGATGTCGCGCACCGAAACCGAGCCATAGAGCTGGCCGGCGTTCGACGAAGCGCGGATCAGCACGACCGACCGGCCTTCGACGTTCTCCGAATGCTTTTCGGCATCGGCGCGGCGGCTGGCGTTGTCGGCTTCGATCTTCGAGCGGTTGGCTTCGAAAACCTTGCGGTTGGCTTCGTTGGCGCGCAGCGCCTTCTTGTTCGGCAGCAGGAAGTTACGGGCGTAACCGTCCTTGACAGTGACGACGTCACCGATGGTGCCGAGCTTCTCGATCCGTTCGAGGAGGATGATATCCATGGGGTAAGTCCCTCCCTTACTTCACGAGGTAGGGCAGCAGGCCCACGTGCCGGGCGCGCTTGATCGCCTGGCTGAGCTCGCGCTGCTTCTTGGCGGAAACGGCGGTGATACGCGAAGGCACGATCTTGCCACGTTCAGACATGTAGGTCTGGAGCAGGCGCGTGTCCTTGAAGTCGATCTTCGGCGCGTTCTTGCCCGAGAACGGGCAGGACTTGCGGCGGCGGAAAAATGCACGGGCCATGGCTTAGAACTCCTCGCGGTCGCGGCGGCGGCTGCGCTCGCGGTCCTGCTTGCGCATCTGGACCGAGGGGCCGGTTTCATGCTCGTCGACGCGCACGGTCAGCCAGCGGATCACGTCTTCGTTGATCGCGGTCTGACGCTCCAGCTCGGCAACGGTGCCGGCGGGTGCTTCGATGTTCAGCAGCACGAAGTGCGCCTTGCGGTTGCGCTTGATCTTGTAGGCGAGGTTCTTGAGGCCCCAGGTTTCGGTCTTGGTGACCTTGCCCTGGTTGGCTTCGACGATCTCGGTGGCGGTGGCGGCAAGCGCATCGACTTGCGCCTGGCTGAGGTCCTGGCGTGCCAGGAACACGTGCTCATATAGAGCCACGGCAGCTTCCTTTATCTATCTAACCGATCGCTGGCTGATCCGCACGATTGCGGGGCCCCTCCGGCTTTCTTGGTTTCCCCGCTGTGCGGGAAGTGGCGGCCCTTAACCGAATGCCCGCGAAAAGCAAGCGCGCAAAATGCTTCGGGGAACTTGCGCCGCATCAAGGACGTCCATGCTGCACCTGCTAACAAGGCCCCAGCCAGAAGGAGCAAGCCATGATTGCCGAACAAGACGCCCCCCGCATTGCCGAACTGCCGACCCGGTCGGGCGCCGTGCTGGCGGTGCGCCCCGTAAGCGCCGAGGACGAGCCGCTGCTGGAGGAATTCTTCGACCGGGTGAGCGAGCAGGACCGCCGCTTCCGCTTCCTCACCGCCTATCGCCACGTCGGCCACGAACAACTGGTGCGGCTGGTGGAGGTCGATCACTTCCGCGTCGAAAGCTGGATCGCCTTCGACGAGGGCACCGGCCAGGTGGTGGGCACGGCCATGCTGGCCTGCGACAATCCGCTCGACACCGGCGAGATCGCCATATCGGTGTGCAGCAAGTGGCGCGGCAAGGGCGTGGGCTGGGCGCTGCTCGACCTGCTTGCCGCCGAAGCGCAGCGGCGCGGCCTGCGCCGGGTGATCGCGATCGAGGACCGCGAGAACCACGCCGCGATCGAGCTTGAGCGCGAAAAGGGCTTCACCCCCAGGGCGGTCGAAGGCGATCCGACCCTGGTGATGCTGGAGAAGTGCCTGCGCTGAATGCGGGGGAGGGCACGCTCCTCCCCTCTTGCCAGCAGCACGCGCCTGCCGCACAGGATTGCGCCGTAACGCAATTTCCTGACGGTGCCTTTTCATGCCTACCGGCCTTGTTGCCCTGCTCGACGACATTTCGGTCATCGCCCGCGCCGCTGCCGCCTCGCTCGACGATGTCGGCGCGGCGGCGGCCAAGGCCGGCTCCAAGGCTGCCGGGGTGGTGGTTGACGATGCGGCGGTGACGCCGACCTATGTCACCCACTTCACGCCCGACCGCGAATTGCCGATCATCTGGAAGATCGCCAAGGGCAGCCTGAAGAACAAGCTGCTGTACCTCCTCCCCGCAGCGCTGGCGCTGTCGGCGCTGCTGCCGGTGGCGATCCCGGTGCTGCTGGTGCTTGGCGGCACCTACCTGTGCTTCGAAGGCGCGGAAAAGGTGCTTGAGAAGCTGGGCGGCGCCAAGCACGGCGAAACGCTGGACGATCCCATCAGCGACATGGCCGAGTTTGAACGTGAACGCGTGTCGGGCGCGGTGCGCACCGATTTCATCCTTTCGGCAGAGATCATGGCCATCGCGCTCGCCGAAGTGGCCGATACCCCGCTGCTGGAACGCGGCGTGGTGCTGGCGGTGGTCGGGATCGCGATCACCGTGCTGGTCTATGGCGCGGTGGCGCTGATCGTGAAGATGGACGATGCCGGCCTGCACCTCGCCGGAAAGCCATCAGCCTCCGTGCGGGCGCTGGGGCGGGGGATGGTGGCGGCAATGCCGCTGCTGCTGTCGGCCATCGCGACGATCGGGACGGCGGCCATGCTGTGGGTCGGCGGGAGCATCATCCTGCACCAATTGGCGCAGCTGGGCCTGGCCGGGCCGGAACACCTGCTGGAAGCGGCGCACCATGCCGTCAGCGACGCAACCGGCGCGCTGGGCGGCGTGCTCGGCTGGCTGACCGGGGCGCTGCTCTCCGGCCTGTTCGGGCTGGGGCTGGGCGGGGTTGTGGCCCTGGCGCTGCACCAGGTCCAGGCGCTGCGCGGCAAGGCGGCGCACTGAAAGACCTCACCCCTCCGTTCGTGTCGAGCTTGTCGAGACACGTGGGTGCCACCGTGTCTCGACAAGCTTGACACGAACGGAGGCAGGGGGCCGCGCCAGTTGGCGGGGTTCAGGGCAGCCGGGCCAGCAGATCCCGGGCGAACAGGGTCAGCGTATCGTCGCGCGCGCCCATCACCGCGATCCGGTCTCCGGGGCGGGCCAGGGCGATGATCCGCGCGGCGCAATCCTCGCGGGAAGGCAGGTATTCCGCCGTGCCGCCGCCCTCGCGGATCAGGCCGACGATCCGCTCGCTGCCCTCGCTGCGGTCGACCGTGCCGCCGAAGTAGACCGGATCGCACAGGATCGTCAGGTCGTCGTCCCCAAGCAGGCGCGCAAAGGTTGCCGCCAGTTCATGCCCCATCTGGCGCAGCGGGCCATAGCCGTGCGGCTGGAACAGGGCGATCACCCGGCCCGGCTGGCTTTTCAGCGTGCGCAGCGTTGCGGCGACCTTGTCCGGGTTGTGGCCGAAATCGTCGATCACGGTGATGCCCAATGCACTGGTGCCGACAATGTCGAAGCGGCGCGCCAGGCCCGCAAAGCTGGCCAGCGCGGCGACTGCCTCCGCCACCGGCACGCCGGCCGCATTGCAGGCGGCGATCGCGGCGAGGGCATTGGCAAGGTTGTGACGCCCGGGCACTTGCAAGGTCAGCCCATGGGCCGTGTCATCGCGCCGGTCCTCGACCGTGGCGGACAGTGAAGTGGGGCCTTCTGCGATGCTGCCCGGCGCAACACCCAGATCGGCCTCGGCGCTCTCGATCCCGAAGCTGACCAGTTGCCTGGCGCGGGAAGCCAGCGCGCGGACCTCCGCATCGTCGAAATTGACCGCCGCCACCTCGGCCCGTGCCAGGAAGTCGCCAAACAGGGCGCGCAGTTCCTCCATCGACTTGTGGTCGAGACTGACGTTGAGCAGCGCGGCGACCCTGGGCCGGTAAAGCGCTATGGACCCGTCGCTTTCGTCCACTTCCGAAACGAACGCGCCGCCCGCGCCGACCCGCGCCGAGGCGAAGGGCGCGTCGGCGCTGACGTAGTTCTTCATCACCGCGCCGTTCATGATTGTCGGATCGCGGCCCGCCCGGTCCATGATCCACCCGGCCATGCCGGTCACGGTGCTCTTGCCGCTGGTCCCGCCGATGGCGATGCCCACGGGCGCTGCGTTGAACAGGGCCGCCAGCAATTCCGCGCGGCTCATGCGCGGGCAGCCCAGTTCCTTCGCCCGCACCACTTCCGGCACCGTGTCCTCCACCGCCGCCGAGGCGACCAGCGTCTGCGCGGGCGAGGTGATCCCGCTGCCGTCCTGCGGGTGGAGCGTCAGGCCCAGGCTTTCCAGCCAGGCGAACTTTTCGGGCGTGCGGCCCTGGTCGCGGCTGCGGTCCGATCCGGCAATCTCCGCCCCCATGCCGCGCAGGATCAGCGCGAGCGGCAGCATGCCCGATCCGCCGATGCCGCAGAAGAACCAGGGGTGCGAGGTAAGTTCGGTCATGGCCGCTGCGGTATGCGTTCGGGCAGGCGAATACAACCGCTGCAATCGCCGGTCCGCTTGCTGCCAGCGACCACCCGCGATCCCGGCTTTCGCGGGCCGGCAGGGGGCGCTAGGAAGGAGGCATGCTCCGTGTCGCCATCTGCGCTCCGTCGCGCCGCCTGCATGAAGAGGATGCCGCGCGGGTGGCCGCGCTGGCGGCGGACTATCCCGGCCTTGAATTGCACTTCCACCCGCAATGCTTTCTCAGCCACGGCCACTTTGCCGGGACCGACGAACAGCGCCTCGCCGCGCTGGTCGAGTGCGGCAACGATTCCACCTTCGACGCGGTGTGGTTCGCGCGCGGCGGTTATGGCGCGGTGCGGATCGCGCAGGATGCGATCGCGCGGCTGGCGGCCCCGGCGGAGCGCAAGACCTGGCTGGGGTATTCGGACGCAGGCACACTGCTGGGCGGGCTATACCGGGCGCGGATCGGCCAGCCGGTCCATGCGCCGATGCCGGTCGACGTGCGCCGCAGCGGCGGTGATGAGGCCGTGCGCCGCACGCTTGCGTGGCTGGCGGGCGACCGCTCGGGCGAGGAACCGGCGCTGGACAGCCATCCGCGCGCCGCCTTCAACCTCACCACGCTGGCCATGCTGGCGGGAACCCCGCTGATGCCGGGGCTGGCGGGTCATGTCGTGCTGCTGGAGGAAGTGGCCGAGCATCTCTATGCGGTCGACCGGCTGTTCTTCCACCTCAGCGCGCATCTGGGCGGGATCGCCGGGATCAGGCTGGGGCGGATCGGCGACGTACCCGAAAACGATGTCGAGTTCGGCGAGGATGGCGAGGCGATCGCCCGCCGCTGGTGCGCGCGCCACGCGATTCCCTTCCTCGGGGAAGCTGACATCGGCCATGACATTGCCAACAGGATCGTGCCCTTCGGACTTGCCCGAGGGGACTAGCCGCTTCTAGAGGCGGCACCGTTATCTCCCCGATAAGGAGCAATCTTATGCGTGCATTCGTTTTCCCCGGACAGGGCAGCCAGAAGGTCGGCATGGGTCTGGAACTGGCAGAGGCCAGCGCCGCCGCGCGCGAAGTGTTCGAGGAAGTGGACGAGGCGCTGGGCCAGAACCTCTTCCAGATCATGAAGGAAGGGCCGGAAGACGTTCTGACTCTTACTGAAAATGCCCAGCCGGCGATCATGGCCAATGCCATTGCCGTGTTGCGGGTGCTGGAACAGGAAGGCGGCCTGGTGCTGGCCGACAAGGCGGCCTTCGTCGCCGGGCACAGCCTGGGCGAATATACCGCGCTGTGCGCCGCCGGGGCCTTCAGCCTGGCCGATACGGCGCGGCTGCTGAAGCTGCGCGGGCAGGCGATGCAGGCTGCCGTGCCGGTGGGCGAAGGCGCAATGTGCGCGCTGCTCGGCGCCGATATCGCCAAGGCTCAGGCCCTGGCCGACGCGGCGGCTGAAGGGGACGTCTGCACCGTTGCCAACGACAACGACCCCACCCAGGTCGTCCTGTCCGGCCACAAGGCCGCGATCGACCGCGCGGTCGCCATGGTCAAGGATCACGGCATCAAGCGCGGCGTGCTGCTGCCGGTCTCCGCGCCGTTCCACTGCCCGCTGATGCAGCCCGCCGCCGATGCCATGGCGCAGGCGCTGGGCCGGACTCCTCCGGGCGCGCTGACCGTGCCGGTCTTCGCCAACGTCACCGCCTCGCCCGTCACCGATCCGTCGGAAGTCGCCCGCCTGCTCGTCGAACAGGTCACCGGCCGCGTCCGCTGGCGCGAAAGCGTGATCGCCATGCAGGCCGCCGGCGTCGACAGCTTCATCGAACTGGGCGGCAAGGTCCTGGGGCCCATGATCGGCCGCTGCGTCAGCGACGTGAACGTCACCAGTGTCGTAGGCATGGCCGACATCGAAGCGCTCGCAAAGGGGCTCTGACTCCAAGTTTACGCCGAGACGCAGAGGGGAACAGTGAAGCCAGTCGATCAGATCAGTGCCGATGTCGTGGATCAGGCGATTCGCATACGCAAGGCGCTTGGTCCTGGCCTGCTGGAGAGCGTCTACGAGACGGTCCTTGCCGGAACGCATCGCCCGCAAAGTTGACTCTCTGCGTCTCTGCGTCTCTGCGTGAATCCAATCTGATCGGAGCTATCCCATGGAACATCGCCTCTTCGACCTTACCGGAATGACCGCCCTCGTGACCGGCGCTGCCGGGGGGATCGGCTCGGCCATCAGCCACGCGCTGGCGCGGCAGGGGGCGCGGCTGGCGCTTTCGGGGACCAACCCGGCCAAGCTGCGCGCCTTCCGCGAGGAGCTGAACGATACCTATGGCCACGATCACGTGGAAATTACCTGCGACCTGTCGAACAGCGAACAGGTCGAGCATCTTGTGCCCGCCACGGTCGACACCCTGGGCAAGATCGACATCCTGGTGAACAACGCCGGGATCACCCGCGACAATCTGGCCATGCGGATGAGGGACGAGGAGTGGGACGCGGTGATCCGGGTCAACCTGGAAGCCGCGTTCCGCCTGATGCGCGCCGCCGCGCGGCCGATGATGAAGGCCCGTTTCGGCCGGATGATCTCGATCACCAGCGTGGTCGGGGCGACCGGCAATCCGGGGCAGGCCAATTATGCGGCGGCCAAGGCGGGCCTGGTCGGCATGTCGAAGTCGATGGGGCAGGAACTGGCCAGCCGCGGCATCACGGTCAACTGCGTCGCCCCCGGCTTCATCCGCACCGCGATGACCGACGTGCTGCCCGACGCCCAGAAGGACGCGCTCAACGCCCGGATTCCGATGGGCCGGATGGGCGAGGGCGAGGATATCGGCGCTGCCGTGGCCTATCTCGCCAGCAAGGAAGCCGGCTACGTCACCGGGCAGACGCTGCACGTCAACGGCGGCATGGCGATGATTTCGTAGGCCTCGCCCGGACCCGCGTTGTCCCGGACCTGATCCGGGACCGCTGGCCGGTCAGCTTCGGGTGGCAGCGATCCCGGCGTCTGCCGGGATGACGATTGAACGCGGAAATACCCGCATTTATCCCCAGTTTCCCCCCGCCGCGCGGCCTTCGCGCTTGCGGGGGAGCCCCCCGGCGTTAAGAAAGACAGTCCGAAATGAAGGGCCGTTGCGGCGATTCCAGCCGCGGCGCCTGCAGGGGACACGAGCTGACATGAAGGCCACCATCGAACGCGCGACGCTGCTCAAGTGCCTGTCGCACGTGCAGTCCGTCGTCGAACGCCGCAACACCATCCCGATCCTCTCGAACGTGCTGATCGAGGCCGCGACCGGCGGGACAGTGCGGATCATGGCGACCGATCTTGACCTCCAGGTGGTCGAAACGATGAGCGCGGTATCGGTGGAAGGGCCGGGTGCGATCACCGTGTCGGCGCACCTGCTGTTCGACATTGCCCGCAAGCTGCCGGATGGCAGCCAGGTCAGCCTGGAAACCGGTGAGAACCGCATGACGGTCAAGGCCGGGCGCAGCCGCTTCAGCCTGCCGACCCTGCCGCGCGACGATTTCCCGGTGATCGTCGAAGGCGACCTGCCGACCAGCTTCGAGCTGCCCGCCGCGACTCTTGCCCAGCTGATCGACCGCACCCGCTTTGCGATCAGCACCGAGGAAACGCGCTATTACCTCAACGGCATCTTCCTGCACGTCACCGACGAGGAGCTGAAGGCCGCCGCCACCGATGGTCACCGCCTGGCGCGCTTCACCATCGGCCGCCCGGACGGGGCCGAGGGCATGCCCGACGTGATCGTGCCGCGCAAATGCGTGGCCGAGCTGCGCAAGCTGCTGGAAGAGGCGCTGGACACCAACGTGCTGGTCGACCTGTCGGCCAGCAAGGTCCGCTTCACCCTGGGCGGTGAAAACGGCGTAGTGCTGACCAGCAAGCTGATCGACGGCACTTTCCCCGATTACAGCCGCGTCATTCCCACCGGCAACGACAAGCTGCTGCGGCTCGATCCCAAGAGCTTCTGGCAGGGCGTGGACCGCGTTGCCACCATCGCCACGGAAAAGACCCGCGCGGTCAAGATGGCGCTGGAGAACGACAAGGTGACCCTGTCCGTTACTTCGCCCGACAACGGCACGGCGGCGGAAGAGGTTCCGGCCGACTATTCCTCGCAGCCCTTCGAGATCGGCTTCAACGCGAATTACCTGAAGGACATCCTCGGTCAGATCGAGGGCGATACGGTGGAACTCCACCTCGCCGATGCCGGCGCGCCGACCCTGATCCGCCAGGACGACAAGAGCCCCGCGCTCTACGTCCTGATGCCGATGCGGGTGTAAGTGCACCGCACGGCTGGAAAAGGCCGGACGCTGAGCGGCGGATGAGCGCGGTCCAGACCGTCAAGGGCCGGGCCTGCGCTTCCTGCACGCTGTGCTGCAAAATCCTCGCGATTCCCGAAGTGCCGACGCCGCGTGACGCGTGGTGCGGCAACTGCGCGGTGGGCAAGGGCTGCCGGGTCTATGACCAGCGGCCCGAACCGTGCCGGACCTTCTATTGCGGCTACCTGATCTGGGATGCGGTGCCAGACCACTGGTTTCCGGCCAGAGCGAAGATCGTGGTGGTCAGCGAACTGGGCTTTCGCGTGAACTTCTACGTCGATGCCAGCCAGCCCGGCCGTTGGCGCGAAAAGCCCTGGTATGACGATATCAAGGCCCTTGCGGTGCGCGCGATTGCGGACGGCCGGCAGGTGCTGGTGACGGCGGGCAGCCGGGTCTTTGCCATCTTCCCCGATCGCGACGTCGATCTGGGCAGCGTCGCGGCTGACGAAGCGGTAGTCACCGGCAGGCGGCCGGACGGAACCTGGGGTGCGGCCAAGGTTCCCGCCACCGACCCGCGCCTTGCGCAGCATGGCGGCGCCCTCTCGCTCGGCGGGCTGATCCCCTTGCAGTGAGCGGGCCGCCGCGCGAGAGCGGCGCCCCTATTCCGCTGTGGTCGGGTCGATCACCGAGCGCACTTCCTGGATCGAGTTCGCTGGGAATCCGGCGCTTTCGGCGTGCTGGCGGATCATCTCGGCATCGGGCGCGCGGTAGATGCAGTAGATCTTGTTGTCGGTCACGTAGCTGTGGACCCACTGGATCTGCGGGCCCATGTCGCGCAGAACCGAACAGCTGGCCTGCGAGGCGCCCTTGAGGTCATCCGGCCCGAGCGAACCCGCGCCCGGCATTTCCCGTTCGATCACGAATTGCGGCATCGTCGTCTCCTTGTTGCGTGCGTGCAAAAGGCGACCCGTTCGTTCCGATGTTCTGGGTAAACTATGGGCTGGACCGGCTCAGATATCCACCACGATCTTGCCGAAATGGGCGTTCGCCGCCTGGTGGCGGAAGGCATCGGGGAGGTGGGCCAACGGGAAGTGGTCGGAAATCACCGGCCTGATCCCGTTCGCCTCGATCCCGGCGATCATGTCCAGCTGCTGGGCGCGGCTGCCCACGGTCAGGCCCTGGACGCGCAGGTTCTTCGCCATCAGCAGCGCGGTCTGCACCGGACCGGCGAAGCCCGCCAGCACCCCGATCAGCGCGACGTGCCCGCCGACGCGGGTCGCCATCATCGACTGGTCGAGCGTGCCCGCCCCGCCGATCTCCACCACGCAGTCGACGCCCGCGCCGCCGGTCAGTTCCAGCGCCTTCATCCCCCAGGCGGGGGTCTCCTTGTAGTTGATCAGCTCATCCGCGCCGAGCGCCTTCATCCGCTCCAGCTTGGCATCGCTGGAGGAGGTGGCAATCACCCGCGCGCCCGCCGCCTTGGCGAATTGCAGGGCAAACACGGAAACCCCGCCGGTGCCCTGGACCAGCACGGTTTGCCCGGGCCGGATCGCATTGTCGACGAACAGGGCGCGCCAGGCGGTCAGGCCCGCACAGGTCAGGGTCGCCGCCTCGGCAGCGGAATAGCCGGACGGAACGCGGGTGAACCAGTGCTCCGGCACCACCACCGCCTCGCGGGCATAACCGTCGATCCCGTCGCCCGGCACGCGGGTGAAGGCGGAAGCGGGCGGCGTGCCGTCGCTCCAATCCGGGAAGAACAGCGAGACGGCGAGGTCGCCCGGCTTGAAGCCGGTAACCCCTTCGCCCACGGCTTCTACCACGCCCGCGCCATCGGACATGGGGATGCGGCCCTCGGCGCTGGGGATCATCCCCGCAACCACCGCGAAGTCGTGGTAGTTGAGCGAACTGGCCTGCAGCCGCACCCGGATTTCGCCGGGGCCGGGCTGGCCCGGGTCCGCCATGGTCCCGGGGGTCAGGCTGTCGAGGCTGGCGGGGGTGCCGCAGCGGACGACGACAATGCTCATTCGGCGGCCTCCGCCATGGCAGCGCGCTGCGGACCGCGGATCAGGCCGCCCGGGGTTTCGCCAGACCACTGACCATCCCGGAACGTGACCACGCCTGACTTGATCGTGGCGACATAGCCTTCGGCCTTTTGCAGCAGGCGCTTGCCGCCCGCCGGCAGATCAAAGGCCAGCCAGGGGCGGCCCAGCTTGAGATTGTCGAAATCGATCACGTTGAGGTCCGCCATGTAGCCCGGCGCGATCATGCCGCGATCGTCCAGGCCATAGAGCCGCGCGGTATCGAGGCACTGGCGCTTGACCGCCGCTTCCAGACCCAGCCGGCCGCCCCGCTTGCGGTCGCGCACCCAGTGCTGGAGCATGAAGGTGGGGCTGGCCGCATCGCAGATCGTGCCGCAGTGCGCGCCGCCATCGGACAGCGAATTGACGCAATCCTCGCTGCCCTGCAACGCTTCAAGGAAATCGAGGTTGCCATCGGCATAGTTGAGGATCGGCAGGTAGACGAAGCCCGTGCCTTCGTTGCGGCACAGCAGGTCATATGCATATTCGTCGGGCGTCACGCCCTTGGCCTCGGCGCGGGCCTGGATGCTGGCGTCGGCGGCGGGTTCGTAGTCGAAATCGTCGTCCATTTCGAACTGCATGGCCCAGCCCGCGCTGATCACCATGGCGACGCCCATGATATCGGGCGGAACCTGGCTGTAGTCGTTGGTTTCGGACAGCAGCCGCGCCTTGAACGCGGGGTCGAGCAGCTTCGCGCGCTGCTGGTCCCACGGCAGGTCCGCGATCGCCTGCCAGCTGGGGCGCATCCGGAAGGGATGGACCGTGCCCTGCCAGGCCATGACGATGCCGTTGCCGCGCAGCGCGATGGCGGCAACGATGTTGGCGCCGTTGTCGTTCTCTGCCCGCATCCGCTCGATCTGTTCGGACAGCGGCTGCTCCTTGGCGATCGACTGGAGCGCGGCGAAGGTCACCGGCAGGCCGGTTTCGCGGCTGAGCGCGCCCATCCAGCCAAATTCGTCCCATTCGCGGCGCAGGTCGCTGGCCAGTTCGAACACGCCATAACCGACCTTGCCCATCGCGCGGCCAATCGCGATCAGTTCCTCCGCCGTGGCGGTGGTGCCGGGCACCAGTTCGCCGTCGACCGAGCGGTGGAGCACGGTGCGGCTGGTCGAGAAGCCGAGCGCGCCCGCGCGCACGCCTTCCTCGACGATGGCGGACATCTTCTCGATGTCCTCGGCGGTGGGCACGGCGCCTGGTTGTTCGCGGTCACCCAGCACATAGGCGCGCACCGCGCCGTGGGGTACATGGGTGCCGACATCGACCGTGCGCGGCAGCCGCTCAAGCGCGTCCAGGTATTCGGGGAAGGTCTCCCAGTCCCACTTCATCCCTTCGGCCAGCGCGGTGCCGGGGATGTCCTCCACGCCTTCCATCAGCCCGATCAGCCATTCGTGGCGGTTGGGAGAGGCCGGGGCGAAGCCGACGCCGCAGTTCCCCATGATCACCGTGGTCACGCCGTGCCAGCTGGAGGGGGCCATTTCCTGGTCCCAGGTCGCCTGCCCGTCGTAATGGGTGTGAATGTCGACCCAGCCGGGGGCGACGATCTTTCCGCCCGCGTCGATTTCCTCGGCCGCATCGCCGCGCACCGTGCCGACGGCGGCGATCAGCCCGTCCTTGACGGCAACGTCGCCTGAAAAGCGCGGTGCGCCAGTGCCATCGACGATGGTGCCATTGCGGATGATCAGGTCATAGGTTGGCATAGGACTCTCCCGGTGGCGACTCGTGGCGTCGCTCTTAACCGGACGATTAAGCCAGAGCCGGACCTGCGCGGCAAGGCGTTTGGCGTTATCCGTCGCGCCTAGCCATCGAGCGCCTTGATCATGTCCTCGACATGGACGAATTTCTCGCGCGGGGCGCCGCTGCGGGCGCGGGCTTCCTCGACCGCCTCGATCTTCTTCCAGTCGCGGAAGGTGACGACATCCAGCCCGCGCGCCTCGGCCAGCCTGTCGAAGCCGGGGCGGCCCTGCTTGCCGCCTTGGCCCAGCAGCCCGGCGTCCAGGTCGGCGGCAATCGCCTCGACCACGGCGAAGCCGTCCGGGCGGTTGGTGCCGATGGTGCCGGAGGGACCGCGCCGTGCCCAGCCGACGCAGTAGAGCCCCGGGACGATCCGCCCCTCGTTGTTGGCGAAGCGGCCCGCGCTTTCCTCGAATGGCACGCCGGGGATGGGGGAGGTCTTGTAGCCGATGCAGGTGACGATCAGTCCGCAGTCGATCGTGTAGGTCTCGCCCGTGCCGCTGGCGCGGCCCTCGCTGTCCAGCGCGGTGCGTTCCACCTCGATCCCGGTGACGCGGTCCTCGCCCAGGATCGCCCTGGGGCTGGCGAAGAAGTCGAAGTCGATCTCCACCGGCTTGTCGCAGCGGAATTCCTCGGGGATTGCGGCGAAGCTGCGCAGGTGGGTGACCGACTTGCGCTGGCCGGGTTCGAGGAACAGGTCGTCGTCGGCTGGCGGCAGATCGGCCAGGTCGACGCGCGGGCAGGCGCGGGTCAGGTGCGCCAGTTCGCCCAGTTCCTTGGGCGTCATGGCAATCTGGTGCGGCCCGCGGCGGCCCAGGATCACGATCCGTTCGATATGCGATTTCTGCAGCGCGTGGAGCGCGTGGGCGACGATGTCGCTGCCGGTGAATTCGTCCGCCGTTTTCGACAGGATCCGCGCGACGTCGAGCGCGACATTGCCGTTGCCGATCACCACGGCGGTCTTCGCGGTCAGGTCCGGCCCCAGCTTTGCGAACTGCGGGTGGCCATTGTACCAGCCGACGAAGGCCGCGCTGCCGAACACGTTTTCAAGACCTTCGCCGGGGATGCCGGCTGCCTTGTCGTTCGGCGCGCCGGTGGCGAGGACCACCGCGTCGTACAGGTCCTGCAATTCGGCAATCGAAACGTCCTCGCCCACGGTGACATTGCCGACGAAGCGGACGTTGTCCGACAGGGCGGTGCTTTCATAGCGGCGCGAGACGCCCTTGATCGACTGGTGGTCGGGGGCAACGCCGGTGCGGATCAGGCCGTAAGGCACCGGCAGCATATCGAAGATATCGACCCGAACATCCTCGCCCCATTGCTTTTGTGCTGCTTCCGCCGTGTAGTAACCCGCTGGTCCGGAACCGATAATCGCAATGTGGCGCATGGATCAGGCGGCCTTTCTGTCAGTGCGTTCCGGCGCGTCGAGGAAACCGCGCAGGCTGGAAATGGTCTGTTCGCGGTGGGTCAGCATGAACAGGTGCCCGCCCTGTTCGAAAATCTCGAGCCGGCTGTTGGGGATCAGCGCCTCCAGGATCTTGCCGTTGGCCAGCGGAACGATCTGGTCGTCCTCGCCCATCATGATCAGCGTTTCCTTCTTGAGGAAGGGCAGGGCGGGGGCGCTGGTCCAACCCATCATCGCCAGCAACTGGTAGACATAGCCGCGCGGGGTGGGGGGCGTCAGGCGACCAATGTGGTCTTCCTTGTCGCCGGTCAGCCCGCCGTAGAGCGTGCGGAAATGCCGCTCCATGAAGGCCGCGTCGACATAGCGGCGGGGATTCACCATCTTCGTCAAGGCTGCCGGGTTACCGGGAACCATGACCATCCCTGCGCTGGTCGCGCACAGCACCAGCCGCCGCACGAGATCGCCGTGCTGGAGCGTGAAGTGCTGGGCCATGGCGCCGCCCCACGAAATCCCCATCACGTCCACCTGATCGCAGCCGAAGCGCTTCAGCAGTTCCTTGGCGGTCCAGCTCATGGTGAAGGTGTTGTAGGGGATCAGGGGTTCGGGCGAGCCGCCTACGCCGGGCATGTCGAACATGATGAACGGACGCTCGGTCAGCGCCTCGGCCAGGGGGGCGACCGCCTCGATATTCGCGCCGATGCCGTTGAAGAACAGGATCGGCAGATGCTCGCTGGGCTGGTTCCAGCGCCAGCGGGCAACGCGCAGCGTCCTTCCGCCGACGGTTTCCATCGAGAATTCGGCGGTCAGGTCGTTCACTTCGCGTGGTCCTTTCAGGACTGGTCCAGCACGTAGAGGCCGGGCGCGGCCTCCATCGGCGGGTGCTGCTTGCTGCCCAGCAACGTGGGGGCCGGAACCTTCTTGCCAGAGCGTGCCTGCAGCCATTCCATCCAGAACGGCCACCAGCTGCCCGCCACTTCCTCCGCTCCCTTCAGCCACGCGTCAACATCGGCGGGCGGCAGGCCCGGCTTTTTCGACACATAATACTTGGCCTTGGGATTGCCCGGCGGGTTGAGGATCGCCTGCATGTGGCCCGACTGGCTGAGCACGAAGGTGACGTCCTTCGATCCGAACAGCTGGGTGGAACGATAGCAGGCGCGCCACGGGGTGATGTGATCGGTGGTGCCGCCCAGGATGAACAGGTCGCTCTTCACCTTTGACAGGTCGATCGCGTGGCCCGCCATCTTGACCTCGCCCTTCCGGGTAAAGGCAAGCGTTTCAAACAGATGGAGGAAATCGCCCATCAGCGAGGCGGACAGGTTGGTGGCGTCCGCATTCCAGAACAGCACGTCGAAGGCGGGGGGATCCTCGCCCATCAGGTAATTGTTGATGACGTAGTTCCAGATCAGGTCATTGGGCCGCAGCCAGGCGAAGCCGCGCGCGAGGTCATTGCCCTTGACGATACCCTTCTTCGCGGCGCGCTGCTTGGCCAGCGCCAGGCCGTTCTCGCTCATCAGCGCGCCGGCCTCGATGTCGTTCTGCTTGGGATGGAGCACGGTGACCATGAAGGTCAGCGCGCCCAGCCGCTTGTCGCCCTCCGCCGCCATCTTGCTGGCCAGCACCGCGCCGGTCTGCCCGCCCGAGCAGGCGGACGAGACGTTGACCTTGTTCGATCCGGTAATCTCGCAGACCACGTCGATCGCCTTGCGGCAGCAGCGGACATAATCGTCCATCCCCCAGTGGCCGTTTTCCTTCACCGGGTTCTTCCAGCTGATCACGAAGCACTGGATGCCATTGTCGACCTGCCACTTCACCACGGACTTTTCCGGGGACAGGTCGTTGATGTACATCTTGTTGATCTGCGGCGGAATTGTCAGCTGGGGGATCGCATGAACCTCGGCCGTCGCCGGGGCGTAGTGGATCACCTCCATCATCTCGTCACGGTAGACGACCGAGCCCTTCGAGGCGGCGACATTCTCGCCCAGCTTGAAGGGGCGCTTGTCGACCTGGCTGACCATGCCCTGGTTGTTGACCATGTCGTTGTAGGCGTTCTTCAGCCCCTTGATCAGCGACAGGCCGCCGCTGTCGATCAGCCGCTTTTGCGCGGTCGGATTGCCCACCATGGTGTTGGTGGGCGAAAGGCTGTCGATGATGATGGTGGAGATGAAATTGGCCCGGTCGCGCTCCAGCTCGTCCAGTTCAAGTTCTTCCAGCCAGTTCTTCATGCCTTTCTGCACGGCCAGGTAATACTGCGCGCCGGCGCGGAAGAACGGGTTGAAGCGCCAGGCCGGGTCCATGAAGCGCTTGTCCCTGGGTTCGGGTGCCAGGTCGGACTTGCCGGTGAGAATCTTTACCACGTCATCGCCAAAGGTCTTGGCGTGGCGCATGGTGCGGGCGGGATCGCTGGCCGTCTCTCGCAGCAGCAGGGCAACCGCACCGACGAAATCCTCGCGCGCCAGGCCGACCAGCGGGCCGAGTGCGGTAGTCGATTGCGCAGCTTCGTTTTCGAGCGGCGAATTCCCCTTGGCCATCCCATCTCCCGTTCGTTCTGCTTTTTCGTTGGTGCAGGATGCACCGCAGGCGGGGGCAATTCAAGCGCCGTGTCCGGACGCTGCGGCAACCGACAATCCGCTGGCCGCGAACGTCAGACTTAATCATTTTTCAAAAGCTTTTGGCGCATGCCGCCACCACGATGGCCACCCAGCCTGCCCGCCAGGACGAGACCCTTGACGCCGTGCATCCCGCGCGCGCGGCGCCTCGCGCCCCGGCCAGGCCGACCGGGAGTCCTGGCTCCAACGGCCCCGAGCAGGGCCCTGCGCCCGCACGCGAGGCGCGCCGGACGGCCCAGGTCGCCACTGGCCGGCGCCATGCGCAGCCCAGCATTGCCCTGGATGTGATCGAGCCCAGCTGGATGCTGATGGCGGCCGTGATTGGCGGCATCCTCGTGCTCAACGGCATTGCCACGCTGACCCTGCCGACGCCGGTGGCGGCGGTGTGTGCGCTGCTGGCGATCCTGATCACGGGGGCGACCCCCCTGGCCGTGCGGATCGAGCAGGACCGGCTGCACACGCCGGCCCAGCGCGCGGTCCTGCTCGGCGCGGTGGTGGGCCTGCCAATGCTGCTGCTCGGCCTAGCGATCGGTGACTGGACCGTGGCCAACAACGTCGGCTGGGAGGCCTCGGTCGGCATCCTGGTCGTCGCCTCGGGCCTCGCCTCGGTGATCCTGCACCGCCGGGTGACCAGCATCGTCACCGCGAAGCTGGCCCTGTGGACGGGTGCCGCCGCGATCGACGCAACCCGCGGCACCTTCTTCGCCCTGGCGATCGGCGCGTCGGTGGGGCTCTATACCGCGGTCCGCCAGGCGCGGGCCGACCGCGCCGCGCTGCGCAACCAGCTCGAGCGCGAACGCACCCAGGTGCGCGCCGAGGAGATCCTCCACGACTACGAGCAGACCGGGCAGGGCTGGTTCTGGGAAACCGACCGACGCGGATCGCTGGTCTATGTCTCCCCGACCATCGGCGAGGCGCTGGGCAAGAACTCGGACCAGTTGATGGGCCGGCCCTTTTCCGAACTGTTCGTGCTCGATGGCGAGACCCAGGAAAGCGAGCGGACCCTGGCTTTCCACCTTTCGGCCCGGTCCTCGTTCACCGATCTTGCGCTGCGCGCGGCGACCCCGGGGGAAGAGCGCTGGTGGGCGATCAGCGGACGCCCACTCTACGATGGCTTCGGCAATTACCTGGGCTTTCGCGGCTCGGGCAGCGACCTGACCGAGCAGCGCCGCTCCGAAGCGCACGCCACGCGCCTGGCGCGGTTCGATTCGCTGACCGGGCTCGCCAACCGGCCGCAGATGGCGCAGACGCTGGAAAAGATCCTGACCGCACCGAACATGGAACACCGCGCCTGTTCGGTGTTCCTGCTCGATCTCGACCGCTTCAAGCAGGTCAACGATACCATGGGCCACCCGGCCGGCGATGCGCTGCTCAAGCAGGTGTCCAGCCGGCTGGAGCGCGCGGTGGGCGACCACGGGCGGGTCGGCCGCCTGGGGGGTGACGAGTTCGAGGTCATCCTGCCGGGCCGCCACCGGCGCGAGGATCTGGCGGTGCTGGCCGGGCGGATCATCAGAGACCTGTCGGAACCCTATTCGATCGACGGTCACCGGGTGGTGATCGGTGCCTCGCTGGGGATCGCCCTGTCTCCGGACGACGGCGTCACGGCCGAGGCGATCATCCGCAATGCCGACCTGGCGCTCTATGCGGCAAAGGACGGCGGGCGCGGGCGCCATCACTTCTATGCGCCGGACTTGCACAGCGATGCGGAAGAGCGCCGCCAGCTTGAGCAGGACCTGCGCGATGCGCTGACCCAGGGCGGGCTGCAACTGCATTACCAGCCGGTGGTGCACACCGTGACCGAGCGGATCACAGGGTTCGAGGCGCTGCTGCGCTGGGAGCACCCCACGCGCGGGTGGATGTCGCCGGCCAAGTTCATCCCGGTCGCGGAGGATTCGGGCCTGATTGCCCAGATCGGCGAATGGGCCCTGCGCACCGCCTGCCGCGACCTGGCGCGCTGGCCCGCCAACGTGCGGGTGGCGGTCAACGTCTCGCCGCTGCAGTTCGCCAATCCGGCGCTGCCCGCGATCATCACCCATGCGCTCGCCTCTGCCCAGGTCGATCCCGCGCGGCTGGAGCTGGAGATCACCGAAAGCGTGTTCCTGTCGGATGACGATGGGGTCGACGCGATGTTCGCCGCGCTCAAGCGGGTCGGCGTGCGCCTGGCGCTCGATGATTTCGGCACCGGCTACTCCTCGCTCGGCTATCTGAAGAAGGCGCCGTTCGACAAGATCAAGATCGACCAGAGCTTCGTGCGCGGCGCCACTATCGCGGGCAGCCGCAACGGGGCGATCATCGCCTCGATCGTCAGCCTGGCCGAGGCGCTGGGCATGGAAACCACGGCGGAAGGGGTGGAGACGCTCGACGAGCTGGATCTTGTCCGGATGCTAGGGTGCAGCCACGTCCAGGGATATATCTACGAAAAGCCGCTTAGCCTGGACGCGGCCAGCCAGCGCCTGGCCGGGGGCATGGCCGCGATCGCCAAGGGCCCGCGCGCCGCGCGCGCCACGCGCCAGATGATGCTGCGCAAGGTCGTGCTGGATCACGGCGGACAGCATTACCACGGCACGATCCGCAACATCTCCAGCACCGGAGCGATGGTCGAAGGCCTGTGGAACGTGCCGCCCGGAACCATCTTCCGGATCATCCTGTCAGAAGGTCACGTCGTGACCGCCACCGCGCGCTGGTGCCAGGAAGACCGGATGGGGGTGGAGTTCTCCAGCCCGCTGGCGCTGGACGATGCGGGCCGCATCGCCATTCTGGGCCAGGGCGCGGCGGGCCGCCTCAGGCAGTCGATCGCGCGGCCGGGTGCGGATGCCGCCTGATCCAGGAGCGCTGCGGCGTTAGCCAAATCGCAACCATATCTGCTTATCAAACCATCGTAATTGCAGTGCTTGATCTGGGGAGGTGGTGGCAGGACCGATGGCGAAGCTGGAAGGATCGACCTTTGGACGTCTGCGCGGCTTGCTGGGAAGCAAGGGCGGGGATGCCGAGCGCGCTTCCGAACCGCCTGCATCCAGCCAGGAACTGCGTCAGGCGCTGCTGCTGCTGCGCGATTATGAACAACTCGGGATCGGCTGGTTCTGGGCCAGCGATGCCGATGGCCGGATCACCTATGTCTCCGAATGCGTGGCCCAGACCATCGGCCGCCCGCGCGAGGAAATCCTCGGCAAGCCGATCCAGTCGCTCTTCATCCTTGAACGCGATGCGGAGAACGCGGTCGAACGGCCGCTGCAACTGATCCTTTCGGCCCGCAAGACCTTCTCGGAACTCGAAGTCCGCGCGGCGAGCGAGGAGACGGAGATCTGGTGGTCGATTTCCGGCCGTCCGCAGTTCACCGCCAGCGGCGACTTCACCGGCTATCGCGGCAACGGGGCCGATATCACCAGCCAGCGTCAGAGCAACCGCGATGCCTCGCGCCTTGCCGAATACGATTCGCTGACCAGCCTTGCCAACCGCCACCGCATGGGCAAGCGGCTGGGCACGACGCTGACCGCCTACAAGAGCACGGGCCGCCCCTGCGCCGTGATGATGATCGACCTCGACCGTTTCAAGCAGGTCAACGACACGCTGGGCCACCCTGCGGGTGACGAGCTGCTCAAGCAGGTCGCCCAGCGGCTGCAGCGGGTCCTGACCGACAAGTCCTTCGAGATCGGCCGGCTGGGGGGTGACGAATTCCAGATCATGCTGCCGGACATCGACGACCGCGGCCGGCTGGGCGAGATTGCCAAGACGATCATCACCATGCTGTCGCAGCCCTATCAGATCGAGGGCAGCCGCTGCGTCATCGGGGCCTCCGTGGGCATCGCCATCGCCCCCTATGACGGGGTGACGAGCGAGGAGCTGGTGCGTTCGGCCGACCTTGCGCTCTATGCTTCCAAGGGCGGCGGGCGCGGCCAGTTCCGGTTCTATTCGAGCGACCTCCATTCCGAAGCCGAGCGGCGGCGCCAGATCGAGGAAGACCTGCGCGACGCGCTGGGCAGCGATCAGATGCGGCTGGCCTACCAGCCGATCATCGATGCGCGGACGAACAAGGTCGTCACGCTGGAGGCCTTCTCGCGCTGGCACCATCCGGAAATGGGCGACATTCCCCCCAGCATCTTCATTCCGATCGCCGAGGAAGCCAACCTGATCGGGGTGCTGGGC
>CALMJG010000110.1 GCA_937864195.1 uncultured Novosphingobium sp. | reverse complement strand
TCTTCCTTGACGACCTGGACCAGCAGCACCTGGCGGCGCTGGATGACGTCCTGGATCTTGTAGCGGCGGCGCAGCGCCATGCGCTTGGCGCGCAGTTCGTCGGCTTCCTTGGCGTGGCCGCGCCCATTGCCGCCCTGACGGCGGCGGCCCCGGCGGCGGCGATCGTTGCCGTTGCCGGTTTCCTCTTCGGCTTCCTCGCCTTCGTGATCGAAAGCGTCCTCGACGTGGCCGTCCTCGATGGTCGCGACCTCGTCCTTCTCGGACGTGTCGATCTCGGTCACCCCGCCGAAGCCGTCTTCGTCGGCAAAGTTCGCGTGGCTGGTCCCGGCCATGTCGTCGGCCAGGGTCTCGCCCAGTTCGTCGTCGCCGACGAAGTCTTCCTCACCCTCGGCGATGGCGCGCAGCGCGGCCTCTTCCTCGGCGTGGGCGGCCTCTTCGGCGAGCAGTGCCTCGCGGTCTTCCTTGGGGATCTGGTAATAGTCGGGATGGATTTCGCTGAAGGCCAGGAACCCGTGCCGGTTTCCGCCGAAATCGACGAAAGCGGCCTGAAGCGAAGGTTCTACCCTGGTTACCTTGGCGAGATAGATATTGCCCTTGATCTGCTTGTGATCAGCAGATTCAAAGTCAAATTCGTCAATCCGATTGCCCTTGAGCACCGCCACCCTTGTTTCTTCCGGGTGGCGCGCATCGATCAGCATGCGCGTATTCATGTAAAATTCTCCGTGCGCCTCGCGGCGGGCGTAGACCCGGCAGGCTGGCGCGACTGTGTGCGGAAACGCCGCAATGCAAGGCGGCCCGATGGGGGCGCCGCATTCCGGCGATGTCGGTGAAGCCGCAGCCTGTGGCCGCGGCGGCGTGGTGCGTGTCTGCAGGAACGTGAAGGCGCGGCGAAATCGTGCGCGCACAACCAGCCATCCATACCGCCCCGGCCCCAAGGGCGCGCGGCAGGCAGAACGGCGAAAGGCTTCTCATTCCAGCATCAACCTGTTCGAATCCGGGCAAAGTGCCCGGGTTCCCCCTTGCCGGCCCATCTTTTCGCGCCGGGCGCCTCATGCAGCAGCAGGCTGCGCGGGTCGCCGTGGAACGCGCCGATGGAAACCGGACAGCGATGCCTAGCACTGCTTTTATGTGCCGGCAAGTTTGTTGCTGGCAGGCGCGACTTTGCGACAGGGATGGGCGTCAAGCGTTGCGCGGGGGCGTGCGAGACTTTAACCATGCCGCCGATGCGGCGCATTTTCCTCATTCTGTCGGTGGTCCTGGCGCCGGTTGCGGTGCTGGCGGCGATGGTTGCGGCCGACCGGTGGTTCGGTGGACCGGGCCGGGGATACGACTATGTGATCACGGTCGATCTGCCGCAGGGCGATGCCAGCCTGGGGCTCCCGAAGATAGAAGGGCCGATGGATGCGTCGCGGCCGCTGGTGGTTATCGATGCCGGCCACGGCGGCAAGGATCCCGGGGCAGGGGCGGGTCAGATCAAGGAAAAGGCGCTGACCCTGATGCTGGCCCAGGCGCTGCGCGACGAATTGCTGCGCGCGGGCGGCGTGCGGGTCGCGCTGACCCGCAGCGACGATCGCTATCTGGTGCTGGCCGAACGGTCTGCCATCGCGCGCAGGCTTGGCGCGCACCTGTTCATCTCGATCCATGCCGACAGCACGTCGGCGGAAAGTGGTGCCAGCGGCGCGACGGTCTATACCCTCTCCGCCAAGGGCAGCAACGAGGCGGCCGAGAAGATCGCCGCGCGCGAAAACGCCGCCGACGTGGTCAACGGCGTCAAGGTGGCCGACCAGAGCGATACGGTCAGCGCGATCCTGGTCGATCTCTCCCAGCGCGAGACCCAGGCCAGGTCCGAAGCCTTCGCCAACCTGGTCGTGCGGGAGGGCAGGGGGAGGCTGCCGTTTCGCGAAGGCGCCGCCCAGTCTGCGGCCTTCGCCGTGCTCAAGTCGCCCGACCTGCCCTCGGTGTTGTTCGAATCCGGCTACATCAACAACCAGGACGATGCCGGGCGGTTGCTCTCGCCGGAAGGGCGCCGGACTTTCGCCGAAGTGACGGCCCAGGCGATCCGCATCTATTTCGCCCGGAGCGACGCGCAGGCCGCGCCGTTGGTCCTGCCATAGGAAGCCGCTGGAAAAACACGCCGCCCATGCTAGACCGCGATTCCGATGGCTGATCCCGAAACTCCCGGACAGGACGAAACCCCCGGAAGGGGCGAAGCGGTGCACATGCGCATCCGGCGCGAGGCCGGCGGCCTGCTGGGGCGCCTGCGCGAAACCCGCGCCGGAGACTGGTATCGTTCCCACTGGCACGCGAACAAATGGTTCCGCTATGGCAACTATGCGCTTGCCGCGCTGGTCGCGTTCAACCTGCTGCTGTGGGTGTCGGTCACCCGCAACCTGCCCTCGGCGGAAAGCCTGCTCACCTACCAGCCGCCGTTGCCGACCATGGTGCGCGGCAACGATGGCGGGATCATCTATTCCTATGCGCGCGAGCGGCGGGTGCAGCTGCGCTATGTCGATTTTCCGAAGCCGCTGGTGAATGCCTATCTCTCGGCTGAGGACAAGACCTTCTGGACCCACGGCGGGGTCGATTACCCGGGGCTGGCTGGCGCGGTGATCGATTATTTCGCCAAGTTCGGGTCGGGGCGGCGGGCCAAGGGCGGCTCGACCATCACCCAGCAGGTCGCCAAGAACATCCTGATCGGCAACGAATATTCGGTCACCCGCAAGCTCAAGGAAATGATCCTGGCGCGGCGGATGGAAAGCGTGCTGTCCAAGCCGCAGATCCTTGAGCTTTACCTGAACGAGATTCCGCTGGGCCGGCAGAGCTTCGGCGTCCAGGCGGCGTCGCGCGCCTATTTCGGCAAGGACGTGGGCGAACTCCAGCTGCACGAGGCGGCGTTCCTTGCCATCCTGCCGCGCGCGCCGGAAACCTATGGCCGCGCCAAATATGCCGAGCGCGCCCTGGAGCGGCGCAACTGGGTGCTCGACCAGATGGTCAGGAATGGCCACGCGACGGAAGCGGAAGCAGCGGCGGCCAAGGCCCAGCCGCTGGGCGTGATCGCGCGCCGGGTCGAAAGCTATGATCCCTCCAGCGGCTATTTCGTCGAGGAAGTGCGCCGCCGCCTGATCGACAAGTATGGCGAGAAGGCGGAAGATGGGCCGAACTCGATCTATGCTGGCGGGCTGTGGGTGCGCACCTCGCTCGATTCCCAACTTCAGAAGGCCGTCCAGGACGCGCTGCGCGCCGGACTGCTGCGCTATCACGGCGGGCGGGGCTGGGCCGGCCCGATCGAGCACGTCAAGCTCGACAAGGATGGCTGGCAATCGCAGCTCGCGCTGCTCAACAAGTCGGTCAACTACCAGGACTGGCGGGTGGGCATCGTGATCGAACGGCGCGGGTCGTCAGCCCGGATCGGGTTTGCGGACGGCACCACGGGGCCGCTCGGCGGGGTTCCCGATGCGCTGAAGGAAGGCGATGTGGTCGCCGCCGCTCCTTCGGGGAGCGGCTTTGCCCTGCGCACCATTCCGGAAGTGTCCGGCGGCATGGTGCTGGAGGATCCGCGCAGCGGCCGCGTGCTGGCGATGCAGGGCGGATTCGATTCCGGGCTCGGCAGCTTCAACCGCGCCAGCCAGGCCCAGCGCCAGCCGGGTTCGACCATCAAGCCCTTCGTCTATGGCGCCGGGCTCGATTTCGGCATGACCCCGGCCAGCGAAGTGCTGGACGGCAAGTTCTGCGTCTACCAGGGCGGCAAGCTGGGCCAGAAATGCTTCCAGAACTTTGGCGGCGGCGGCGGCAGCGGCACCCACACCATGCGCTGGGGCCTGGAGCAGTCGCGCAACCTGATGACCGTGCGGATCGCCAACGATACCGGCATGGACAACGTGGTGCGGCAGATCGACCGGGTCGGCATCGGCAAGTATCCCCCCTACCTGTCCTTCGCGCTGGGCGCGGGCGAGACGACTGTGATGCAGATGGTCAACGCCTATGCGGCCCTGGCCAACAATGGCCTGCAGTTCGCGCCGTCGCTGATCGATTTCGTCCAGGACCGCTCCGGCAAGGTGATCTGGCGGGCCGACACGCGCCGCTGCGACAAGTGCAGCATGGCCGAATGGGACGGCAAGCCGATGCCCCGCTTCGCCACGCGCGGCAAGCAGGTGATGGACCCCCGCACCGCCTTCCAGGTGGTCAACATGCTGCAAGGCGTTGTAACGCGCGGCACGGCGGTTACCCTGCGCGAGCTGGGTCTGCCGCTGTTCGGCAAGACCGGCACGACCTCCGGCCCGACCAACGTGTGGTTCTGCGGCGGCAACCAGGACATCGTCGGCGGGGTCTACATCGGCTACGACCAGCCGCGCTCGCTTGGGGGCTATGCCCAGGGTGGCTCGCTGGCCGCGCCGATCTTCAAGCAGGTTGTGCAGCAGACCAGGGGCCGGTGGAGCCACCGCCCGTTCGTGGCGCCGGCCGGGATTCACATGGTCCGGATCGACCGGGTGAGCGGCAGGCGCGTGCTTGACGGCATGCCCGGCGACGATCCCAAGAGCTCGATCATCTGGGAAGCGTTCAAGGCCGATACCGAGGCGAAGCGCGGAATTGCCGGGGCGGAGCTTGCCGCGCAGCGCGACGCCCTGCTTGCCGCCATTCGCCAGGGAGCGGCGGCCCGTGCCCGCGCGGCCGATACACCCTCCGCCGCGGCCCCCTCCGCCAGCCCGACGATTGCTGCCGACAGTACGGTGCTGGTCCAGTAACCTGCCAATAGGTGCAGGCGGTCTGGACAGCGCGGGCCGATCGCGCGACTATCCGGCCATGATCAGGACCGCTCTTCTTGTCGCCACCGCGCTTGCCGCGACCACGCTTTCCGTTCCGGCCAGCGCCGAACTGCCCAAGGGAGCGGCTGCGCCCGATTTCACGACTCAGGGGGCGCTCGCCGGCAAGCCCTTCACCTTCCACCTCAGGCAGGCGCTGAAGAAGGGGCCGGTCGTGCTCTA
>CALMJG010000109.1 GCA_937864195.1 uncultured Novosphingobium sp. | reverse complement strand
AGCAGGATCTGCTGGCGGTCCTCCAGCCCGAAGGCGTGCTCCATCGAGGCCGCGTCGATGTTGAGGTTGAGCGCGTCCTTGGTCAGCCGCAGCCCCATCGGCGAGGTCAGCAGCATTTCGTCCGCAAGCGCCAGCGCCTTGCCGAGCAGTTCCTCCTGCGGCAGCACTTCGCTGACGAGGCCGCAGGCCGCCGCCTTGTCGGCGGTCATGAACCTGCCGGTCAGCAGGTATTCGCTGGCGACCGAACTGCCGACCAGGCGGGGCAGGAAATAGCTTGCCCCCATGTCGCAGCCGCCCAGGCCGATCTTTATATAGGCCGCGTTCATCCGGATGTCGGGCGCGGCGTAGCGCACGTCGCTCGCCAGCAGCAGCGAGAAGCCGCCGCCGCAGGCCGGCCCTTGCGCGCAGGCGATGATCGGCTGCGGGCACTTGCGCATCGCCTGCATCACCGCCGCGATCATCCGCTGGGTGCGCCACCCGGCGTGGACCGGGCCGGTCTCGCCGTCGCGCTGCCAGCCGGTCAGGTCCAGCCCGGCGCAGAAGGCGCGGCCCTCGGCCCGCAGCACGACCACGCGCACCTCGTGCCGGTCATTAAGGCCGGTGAAATAGTCGAGCAGCGCCCGGATCAGCGGCTCGTTCATGGCATTGAGCCGCTCCGGCCGGTTGAGGCTGACCACCTCCACCGCGCCGCGATTCTCGATAGTGATCACCTGTTCCGTCATCGCCTCACCCCGTGTCTGCAAGCACTCGTTTGCAGGCCTGTTGGCCGCGCCGCAGGGGGTCCGTCAAGCGCATTGGCGCGGGGCCGGCGCGCGGCTGGTCAATCAGCGGCGGGCAGGATCGCCTCGTCGCGGTAGAGCGCGGCCACCTCTTGCGCGCGCTGGCGCAGCACCTCGCGCTGGTTGATGTAGCCCTTGTCGGCAATCTCGTCGCCGCCCGGCGGGGAGACCTGCAGGCGCAGCGCGGCGACGCGGCGCGACTGGCCCCCGGCGGTGGCGTTGTGGCGCCTCAGGCTCTCGGCCGCATGGGCCACGACGGCGGGATGCCGCGACAGGGTGGCGGCGTCGCCCTCGACTCCGGTCAGGCGGCGGGCATCGGCCAGGCGCATCCAGCCCAGCGCGCGCACGTCGCCGCGCCCTTCGCCGGCGATCACCACGTCCTGCAGCAAGGGGTCGAGCGCATCGAGCAGCGCCATGCGCAGCGCGCCGACGTCGACCCAGGTGCCCGACAGCAGCTTGAAGTTCTCCGTCACCCGGCCATCGAATTCGAGGCCGAGTTCCGGGCGCTGCGGATCGACCAGCCTGGCGGCATCGCCGGTGCGGTAGAAGCCTTCCTCGTCGAATGCGGCGGCGGTCGCTTCCGGATTGCGGAGGTAGCCCGGGGTGACGGTGAGGCCCTTGATCCGGATCTCGAACTTGTCACCGACCGGCGTCAGCTTCAGCACGTTCCCGGCAAAGGGCAGGCCGATCGGGCCGGTCCGCTCCAGCGGCCACGAAACGATGGTTCCGCCCTGCGTTTCCGTGGCGCCGTACTTGGTGATGATCGGGGTCTGCTTGCCGGTCGCCGCGACCGACAGGGCCTGGAGGCGGCGGAACACGTCTTCCGACAGGCCGGCCGATCCATAGCTGATGAACCGCAGCCTGGCGAAGAAGTGATCGCGCAGCGAGGTATCGGCCTCCATCGCGGTCACCAGTTCGGAGAAGAAGATCGGGGTGGAATTGTATTCGTGGACCGGGATCTCGTGCAGGTTGCGGATCGTTTCGGCGAAGAGGCCGGGCAGCGGGCGCCCATCGTCGATGTAGAGGCAGGCGGCCTCGTTCAGGATGTCGGCCAGCAGGACATTGTTGCCGCCGACATGGCTCCACGGCGCCCACGAAAGATAGGCCTTGGCCTCGTTCGCTCCGTCGTGCGCGTCGTACATCGCGTCGTGCTGGGCGACGATGCCGGTCACCATGCGCTGGGTCTGGATCACGCCCTTGGGCTTGCCGGTGGAGCCTGAGGTGAAGATCGTCTTGGCATGGGTATCCGGCGTGATCGCCGCAAGCGACGCATCGACGTCCGGCGTCGGCGCGGTCTTCAGCAGATCGGACAAGGCCAGCGTCTCGCCATCCGGCGCTGCCTCGTCGGTGACGAGGATCAGGTCGCGCTCTTCCCGCAGCGCGCGCATGGCTGGCAGGAAGGTGCGCCAATCGTCGGCATAGACCAGCCGGGGCTGGCAGACCCCTGCACAGTGCCGCAGGCGCGCGAAGTCGCCCCCGGCCAGCGAATAGTTGGCCGAAACCGGAGCGTAGGGCGCGCGCGCCATCTGCGCGGCAAGATTGACCACCAGATGCTCGGGCGCACCGCCCGACAGGACGATGACCGAGGCATCCGGGCCGATCCCCCGGTTCAGCAGCGCCTGGGCGAGCGCGCGGCTTTTCGCCAGCGCTTCGCCAAAGGTCAGCCGCCGCCATTCGCCGCGCGAGCCATCCTCCAGCAGTTCCCGGCGGGCAACCAGCGGGCGATCGGGAAACCGCGTCGCGCGGTCGATGAACAGGTGCGGGATCGATGGCCACGGCTCCGGCAGGGTGTAGCCGGGGGTGATCAGCAGCGAACCGTCGGCACGGTGCTCGAACGTGCAGCCATGCGGGGCGAAGGGCAGGGGGGCGTAATCCACGCCTGCGCGATGCTACGCCGCGCGGCGCGGATCAAGCCGCTTAAGGCACGGCGGGGCGAGGGGTGGAAATCCGCGTGCGCCGGTCTTGCCTTCCAGGCTGGCGCGGCCCAGACCGCAGGTCTGCTTGTTAAGGAATTTAGCTTGTCTAAAGGATTCGCCGCAACTCCCGCCGGCATTCCCAGCTATGCCGAGGCGGTCCGCGTGCCCAAGACGGCCGAACTGGTCGCCAAGCGGATCCGCAATGCGATCATCCGGGGGGAACTGTCGGATGGCGACACGCTGCCGGCGGAATCCCACCTGATCGCCGAATTCCAGGTGTCCCGCCCGACGATTCGCGAGGCTGTCCGCATCCTCGAATCCGAAGGGCTTGTCGCCGTGGCACGCGGCGCCCGCGGCGGGGCCAGGATCAGTTCGCCCAATTTCGAGATGATCCAGCGGGCTTTCGGGATCACGCTCCAGGCGCAGTGCGTGACGATCGGCGACGTCTATGAAATCTACGCGATCTTCGAGCCGCCCGCCGCCCGCCTGGTGGCAGAGCGCAGCAGCGAGCAGGCCGTGCCGCTGCTGCGGGCCATCATCGAGCGGGAAACGAACCTTTCGAGCGATCGGTTCGCGGTCACTCCGCTGCTTGCCGAATTCCATTCCACCCTGATCGAGATGGCCGGAAACAAGACGCTGATGGTGATCAACCAGGCGCTGCGCGGCCTCGCCAATGCGCACCTGAAACTGGCGCAGCGGCGCGGGCCGATCAATCCGGAGTATTCCGCGCGGCAGCTGCGCCTCGGGCTCAAGTCGCACTCCCGGCTGGTCGACCTGATCGAAGCCAGGGACGGCCCCGGCGCCGAGGCGCACTGGCGCACCCACATGATCGCCGCCGGCAAGGTCTGGATGGCCCAGATCGGTTCGGACGGCATCGTCGACCTGATCGACTGACCGGCCCGGTCGACACTGGTCCCATTTGGCAACCCGCTGGCCGATCCGGCGGCGCCGCAAGAGAGGAAACCCGCGATGACCCAGCTGATCCTGCGCAGCGACGCCGATGGCGTTGCCACCCTGACGCTCAATCGCCCGGACAAGCGCAACGCGATCAACCGCGAACTGTTCCGTGCGCTCAGGGCGCAGATCCTGGCCCTGCAGGACGATGCCGCGATCGGTCTCGTCGTGCTGCGCGGCAGCGGCGGCCATTTCTGCGCGGGACACGACCTTACCGAAAAGCCCCATGCCGATGCGCTCGGCTGGCTGCGGCGCGAACTTCAGACGCTGGAGATGCTCACCCGCCTGCGCCAACCCGTGATCGCGGCGGTCGAAGGCACCTGCTTTACCGGCGGGCTCGAAATGGCCCTCTCCGCCGATTTCATCGTCTGCGACGAAACGGCCCGCTTTGCCGACACGCACGGCAAGTGGGGACTGGTCCCCGGCTGGGGCATGTCGCAGCGCCTGCCGCGCCGGGTGGGGCAGTCCAAGGCGCTGGAAATGATGCTGACCTGCCAGCCCTATACCGGCGTGGAGGCGGCAGCGATGGGTCTGGCCAACCTCTGTGCCCCCGAAGGCGGGCTTGGTGCCGCGGTGGACGCGCTTGGTTCCCGGATCCTCGCCAACAGCTGGCACTCCAATGCAGAGAACAAGCGCTTGATTTATAACACGGATGGGATGCGCCTGGCCGATGGCCTCGACCACGAGCTGATGCGCAACGCCGGCTTCGACCGCGACGCCGCAGCCCGCCGCAAGGGCTTCACCGAGCGTCCGAAAGACTGACGCGGGACCGGGAAAAGCCGCGGGCCGGCATGGGGTCGGCCAGAAAAAGGCTCATCAATCAAGGCGTTGTCGAGGCGGCATCGTCTGAACAGTAAATCTGATTTGCCAAATCCAGCCTCGCGCTGCCCAGGGCTGCCCCGGTTTAGCGAATTGACCCAGCCGCCCCCCTATGCCAAAGGGCCCGCAACAGGTCCCCCTGTCCGCGCGATGCGGGTGTAGCTCAATGGTAGAGCAGAAGCTTCCCAAGCT
>CALMJG010000108.1 GCA_937864195.1 uncultured Novosphingobium sp. | reverse complement strand
ACGCCCGCGAAGTCCTTGCGGGTGACGAAGTTGACGACGCCGGTGATGGCGTCCGCGCCATAGGTGGTCACCGCCGCGCCGGTCTGCGCGTCAACGCGGCTGATCAGGGCGAGCGGGATGTTGTTGAGGTCGACGCTGCCATCAAGGTCGGCGGGGACGATGCGGTTGCCGTCGAGCAGCACGATGTTGCGGTTCGAGCCGAGGCCGCGAAGGTCGACGTAAGAGGAACCGCCGTTGCCGTTGTTCACGGCCGAGCCGATGTTGGCGACAACGCCCGGGATTTCGCGAAGGACTTCTTCAGCCAGGTTCGACTGCTTCAGTTCGATCTGGTCGGCGGTGGTCACGTTGACCGGGTTGGCCTGAACCAGGTTCGGGTTGCGGATCAGCGAGCCGGTGACCACGATGGTCTGGTCCTCGGGCGCTTCCTCGGCAGCATCCTGCGCGAACGCCTGGGTGCTGAGCAGCGCAAGACCGAGCACGACCGGGGCCGAGCTTGCCTTGAGAATGGTGAGTGTTTGCTTTTTCACAGGTCAGTCCCTCATTGAATCCCGCAGGCCGTGGCCCAGCCGGGATAATGGTCCTCCGCGCATCGGGCACGGTAAAGTGCGTCCAGTTTGCGGATAGATGGACCGGGCATGAACAAAACCGGGGGGCGGGGCAAAGCATTTTGACCATTAATGCTGCATTCGCACAAAGCCTGTTGCACCCATGCCACAGCACTGTTGCATTCGCGTAATTTTCGTGCGCACGCGCCGGAATCCGCGCAATTTCATCCAGTTCGCGCTCAGCGCGCGGGCATCGGTCCGGTGAACAGCAGCGGATCGAGGCGGGCGCTGCGCCATTTCACCGACCAGTGGAGATGCGGCCCCGTGGCCCGCCCGGTCGCGCCGATCTTGCCGATGTACTGGCCCTGGCGAACCACGTCCCCGACCTTCACCGCCAGTTCCGAACAATGCAGGAAGGCACTGTTGAGCCCCATCCCGTGGTCGATCATCAGCAGCCGTCCTTCCAGCGTGAAGGGGCTGGTCGCGGCCAGGATCACCACGCCATCGGCCGGGGCGACGAACGGCGTGCCGCTGGTGCCGGTGGCGATGTCCATGCCCGAATGGTAGCTGCCGGGAGTGCCGTTGTAGATGCGCTGCGAGCCGAACCGGCCCGACAGCCGGCCCAGCGCGGGCCAGATGAATTTCTGCCGCCAGCCCATGCTGTCATGATCGACACTGCGCGCGGCGTTGATCTGCGCCAGTTCGGCGGCGCGGCGGCGGGCAAACTCCTCGCTGGGAGGGCTGCCGGGGCGCGGTCCGATGGGAATGTGCTCGATCTGCCAGGCGCGCGGCGCGATGACGAGATCGTAAGTCGCGCTGCGCCCGTCGCCCAGGGCGGCGGTCAGGACCGACCTGGCGCCCGAATCGCGATCGAAGGCAACGAAGAAACGGCCATCGCCAGCAATCGCCACCGGCTTGCCATCGAGCGCAAGCCGCTCGATTCCGCGCGGCGCCACGCCCCGCGCCCAGCCGCCTTGGGTGAACTGGCCGGTCAGGCCAAGGTCGGGCTGGGCCGCCTTGCCAAAGCCGATCGCTTCGGCAGCACGCGCGGGCAGGCCCGAAAAGTGGAGCCCCGCCCCGGTCAGCACGACCAGTGCGAGGGCCAGCAGCGGCCCGCGCTTCATGGCCGGGGGAGCAGCCGCGCGATGGCGCGCGCCGCATCGGCATAGGCCTCCTGCCGCTCCGCGCACCAATAGCGCAGCGCCTCCAGCGGGATCTGCTCGCCGCTGACAGCGCAGACCACGAACTTGCCCGGGGTGATCACCCGGAACGAGCTCGACTGATAGAACAGGGTGGCGGGGCGATCGCTGGCAGACATCAACATGGGCGCCCTTGTAGCGCCCCGATGCTGTCAGAGCAATTTACCCTGCTCGGGCGCGGCGGGTTTCGGCCGGGCCGGGGAACGTACCGGCGCGGGGGGGGCGGAGCCGGCGGGAACGACGGCCAGCTCGCCATCGCGGAAATGGAGCGACAGCGCCGCCTCGGCCCCGGCAACCGCGCGGCTGGTCAGGGTCCGGCCATCCGGAGCGGTCACCCGCACATAGCCGCGCTGCAGCACCCGGTCGGGATCGAGCGAGCCATGCAGCCGGCCAAGTCCGGCCAGCCGTTCCCGGGCACGGTCGAGCCGGGATGAGAGCAGCGGCAGCGAGAGCCGCGCGCCGGTGCGCTGCAGGTCCGCGCGCGCAGCCGCCGTGCGGTCGACCAGGCCGCGCCGCAGCCGTTCGCCCAGTTCGTCAAGCCGCTGCGCTTGCGGGCTGAGCAGAGCTTCGGGGCGCGGCAGGCGCTCGGCCCGCGCGGCGAGGCGTTCGCGCCCCAGCTGGAGTGGACGCAGGACCGCGCGGCGCTTGCGCAGGGCCAGCTCGGCCAGCAGATCGAGCAGATCCTCGCGCACAGGCACGGCGAGTTCGGCCGCCGCCGTGGGAGTCGGTGCGCGCAGGTCGGCGGCGAAATCGACCAGGGTGGTATCGGTCTCGTGCCCGACGGCGGAAATCACCGGAATCGGGCTTTCGGCGACAGCGCGGACCACGAT
>CALMJG010000107.1 GCA_937864195.1 uncultured Novosphingobium sp. | reverse complement strand
GTTCAGCGCACCAAACCAAAGACTCTCGCTTGACTCACCCCTGCCCCTCACGTAACGGCGCGCCTCTGTAATCCGGCCGTCTTTGCGGGCGGCCCTTCTGTTTTGATTTCGAGGTCTTGAAATGAAGCGCACCTTCCAGCCCAGCAACCTTGTTCGCGCCCGCCGTCATGGCTTCCGCGCCCGCATGGCCACTGTTGGCGGCCGTAACGTGCTGCGCGCGCGCCGTGCCCGCGGCCGCAAGAAGCTCAGCGCCTGAGCGAACAACCGAAGATGTCCGTCCTGACCAGAAGGGCGGATTTTCTGGCAGCAAACCGGGGCCTGCGCGTGTCGCGCCCCGGTTTTGTGCTGTTGGTGAACCCCAATTCCACCGATTCGCTGCGCTATGGCATCACGGTCACCAAGCGGATCGGCAATGCCGTGGTCCGCAACCGGATGAAGCGCCGCTTTCGCGCCCTGCTGCGCGAGATGCTGCCCGAGGCGGGCCTGCCGGGCCGCGACCACGTGATGATCGGCCGCGAAGGCGGGATCGAGCGCCCCTTTGCCCAGCTGCGCGAGGAACTGGCCGCCGCCCTTTCCCGCGCCGCCGAGGGCAAGGGCGACAAGCCCCGCAAACCCAACGGTAAACGCCAGGGCCAGTCGGGACCGCCCCGCAAATGAAGCGGGTGCTGATCCTGATCGCGCGGGGCTGGCAGCTTGGTCCTTCGCGGATCCTCCCGCCTTCGTGCCGCTATGCGCCGTCGTGTTCGCAATATGCGATCGAGGCGCTGGAACGGCATGGCGCGATTAAGGGTGGCTGGCTGGCGCTCAAGCGGCTATTGCGCTGCCACCCGTGGGGAGGTCACGGATATGATCCCGTGCCTTGAGCGCCGCATATCCCTTCCCATCTTTCCGTAATCGCATTTTCAAGCAGGGGCCTTCGTGGACAACCAGAACCAGCGCAACCTGATCCTGGCGGTGGCGCTCAGCGCACTGATCCTGTTCGGCTGGGACGCCGCGCTCCGCTATCTCTATCCGGAGCCGGTCAAGCCCGCTGCCCAGGTTGCCGCCGCTTCGGCCAGCCCGTCTGCCGCCGCGCCGGCCGAACCCAAGCACACCCGCGAAGGCGGGCTGATGAACCCGGCCGACGTTGCCGCCGAGGCGCGCGACCTCAGGACCGCGCTCAACCCCGCCACCCGCGTCGCGATCGATGCGCCGGGGCTGACCGGTTCGATCAACCTGGTCGGCGGCATGGTCGACGACCTGTCGGCCCGCCGCCACACCGCCAGCCTTGAAAAGAACAGCGAGCCGCAGCGAATCTTCTCGCCCGCTGGCACGCCGGCGCAGCACTATGCCCAGTTCGGCTGGGTTTCGGACGGCGCCCAGCCCGCCGGCAGCCTGCCTTCGGCCACCACGGTCTGGACCGCTCCCGCCGGCGCCCGCCTGACCCCGCAGAGCCCGGTGACGCTGACCTGGAACAACGCCCAGGGCCAGACCTTCACCCTCACCTATGCGATCGACGCCGACTACATGCTGACTGTCACGCAGGGGATCAGCAACAGCGGCGCGGCGCCGGTGGCGATCAAGCCCTTCGCGACCATCGCCCGCACCGACAAGACCGCCAGCCTCGACAGCTTCAACGTCCACTCCGGCCCGTTCGGCGCCTTCGACGAGGCCGTCTCGTTCGAACCGGACTACAGCGACCTGACCGAAAAGGGCGAGATCACCTCGCCCGGCAAGGTCAACTGGCTGGGCTTCACCGATGTCTACTGGATGTCCACGCTGATCCCGTCGAAGGCGGGCGGCACCAGCACCTTCCGCGCGCTTGGCAATGGCCTCTACCGCGCCGACGTGATCTACCCCCAGACCGCCGTCGCGCCGGGCCAGCTGGTCAGCCGCGAGACGCGCCTGTTCGCCGGGGCCAAGGAATCCCAGGTGCTCGACCGCTATGAGGAAGCGGGCATCCCTAAGTTCGGCCTGGCGATCGACTGGGGCTGGTTCCGCTGGTTCGAAAAGCCGATCTTCCTGCTGCTGACCAAGCTGTTCGAACTGGCCGGCAACTTCGGCGTGGCGATCATCCTGCTCACCCTGATCGTGCGCGGCGTGATGTTCCCGGTGGCGCAGAAGCAGTTCGCCTCGATGGCGGCGATGCGCGCGATCCAGCCCAAGATGAAGGCGCTCCAGGAACGCTACAAGGACGACAAGGCCAAGCAGCAGGAAGAGGTCATGGCGCTGTACAAGCGCGAGGGCGTCAACCCGCTGGCCGGCTGCCTGCCGATCTTCCTGCAGATCCCGGTGTTCTTCGCGCTCTACAAGGTGCTGATCGTGGCCGTGGAAATGCGCCACCAGCCCTTCGCGCTATGGATCAAGGATCTGTCCGCGCCCGATCCGCTGCACATCCTCAACCTGTTCGGCCTGCTCGATTTCACCCCGCCCGCCTTCCTTGGCATCGGCGTGCTGGCGATCCTGCTGGGCATCACGATGTGGCTCCAGTTCAAGCTCAACCCGGCGGCGATGGACCCGATGCAGCAGCAGGTCTTCGCAATCATGCCGTGGATGATGATGTTCATCATGGCGCCCTTCGCGGCCGGCCTGCTGATCTACTGGATCACCTCCAACGTGCTGACCATCGCCCAGCAGAAGTACCTCTATTCGAGGCATCCGCAGCTCAAGGTCCAGGCCGAAAAGGACAATGCCGACGCCAAGCGGGCCAAGGCACGGGACAAGTAGGATGGACGAACAGAGCCCCGAACAGCGGGCGCAGCGACTGTTTTCCGGGCGCGTGGAGTTCCTGCGCAGCGCCCCGTCGCTGCAGTTCCTGCCCGATCCGGAAGTGCCGGAGATCGCCTTTGCGGGCCGATCGAACGTAGGCAAAAGCTCGCTGCTCAACGCGCTGACCGGGCGCCGCGCCATCGCGCGCACCTCGGTCACTCCGGGTCGGACGCAGGAACTGAACTTCTTCGAGGTGGGCAGCCCCACCCTGTTCCGGCTGGTCGACATGCCGGGCTACGGCTTTGCCAAGGCCCCGCTCAAGGTGGTCGAGAACTGGCGGCGGCTGGTGCGCGATTATCTGCGCGGCCGGGTGGTGCTGAAGCGTACCCTGGTGCTGATCGACAGCCGCCACGGGGTGAAGCCGGTCGACCTGGAAATGATGAAGATGCTGGACGAGGCGGCGGTCGGCTACCGCCTGGTCCTGACCAAGGCGGACAAGATCAAGGCCAGCGAACTGGAAGCGGTGATTGCCGCCACCCAGGCCGAGGCGCGCAAGCATTCCGCCGCCTTCCCGGTGATCCACGTGACCTCCAGCGAGAAGGGCATGGGGATCGAGGAACTGCGCGCGGCCGTACTGGAAGACGCTGGCGTCTAGCCCCCTTCGTCGCGGGATTGACGCAACCCCTTGAACGGGCGACATTGCTCCCCGCTGCGACCACCACGTGGCGGGCGGCCCGGGGAGGTTGGCGGATGAAGCGGATCGGGATCGTGCTGGCGCTGGGCCTTGCCGCAAGTGGTTGCGGCGACAAGCAAGATGGTGAGGCTGCCCGGCAGATCAAGCAGGCGGCGACCATTAAGGAAGCCGATTTCGAGCGCTACGCCAGGGAAATCACCGACCTTGAATACCCGCTCTACCGCTCGCTGCTGAAGGCCAGCGGGCTTGAGGCCGAGATTGGCGGCCCGCAAGCTGCCGAAGCTGCGCTGCACGAGCTGATGGGCCAGTTGCGCCGCCAGAGCATGGGCACCCGGGCCGACCTGCCGCGCCTGGTTCCCGCCGCGCTGGGCGAAGAAAGCGGCTATGGCTTCACCGGCCTTGCCGCCTCGTCGATGATCGGCATGACCATCGGCCTGCTGGGAACCTCGCTCAAGCCGGGCTTCTCGGCGCAGCAAAGTGACGCCAAGGGCAAGCTGAGCATCGAAACCACCGACCAGTCGGTCGAGACCCACATCGAGATGAAGGGCACGATCGACAAGGGATTGGACGCAACGCTCAGCACCACGGTCAAATTCGACTTCTGCCCCGATGCCGATGGCAAGGTCGACGTGGTATTCAATTCCAAGACCAACCTCGCCAAACAGGGCAGCAAGGCCGGTGCCAACCTCGACATCTCGGTCAACGGCAGCCTCTTCTACAATGACAATGCCGAACTGACCGACCGCTGGGACGCGGACATCCGGATCGAGCATGCAGCCTTCAACGGCACCGGCAAGGGCAGCTACATCGATGCCAGTTGGGCCATCACCCCTCAGGACCCGACCGGCAGCGGCAAGATCAACCGGTCGAGCAGCCAGGCCACCGATGCGGATAAACAGGTCGTCGCGGCGCAGCAGCAGATGGCACAGATGATGTCGATGATGATCCTCCAGCTTGCCAAGAAAGCGCTGGACGAGGGGCGCTGCGTCAATCTCAAGGCGGCGTCCACTCCCGCGCAACGCAGCGGGGTGAAGCCCAAGACCGCATTCACCATCCTGGCCGAGCCGCGCAGCAAGCTGGACGGCACGCCCACCGGCGGCACGGTCGTCGCCACGCTGAAAGGCGATGGCGGCCTCGATCCGGCGGGAACCAAGGTGCCCGCCGACGCAACTTTCAAATATGTCGCCCCGGACGAAAAGCAGAAGAGCGGGGTGGTGGCGCTGGAAGCCCGCTCGCGCCGGGGGATCGGCAAGGCCGAACTGGCTTTCGATACCATGGCCCGGGCCTGGTCGATCGAAGGCGGAGCCGATGAATATCACGCCACCGGCACGATCTGCGACCTGTCCAGGCCGTTCACGATGACCGGTTCGGGAGTGACCAACACGTTCACCCCCAGCGGGCCGGAAGGCGGGAGCTATGCCTACAAGGGCACCATGTCGGGCTTCGGGGTGTGGGGTAACGGCACCTACAAGGTCCAGCTCGACGCCGATGGCAGCGGAGGCACCGTGATCGCCCAGGGGCCGGGATCGGTCAGCACGCCGATGGGCGTCCAGAGCAGCAACGGCACCGAGAATTACACCCTGACCCCCGCGCCGCCCTGCGAATAGGGCCTCAGCGAGCGAACAGCTGCCCGATGTCCGCAAAGGCCTTGATCTCCACCGCGTTGCCGCTGGGATCGCGGAAGAACATGGTGGCCTGTTCGCCCACCTGCCCCTTGAAGCGGACATAGGGTTCGATCTCGAATGTCACCCCCGCGCGGCGCAGCCGCTCGGCCAGGGCGTGCCAGTCGTCCATCGGCAGGACCAGGCCGAAATGCGGGACCGGCACGCCGTGCCCGTCGACCGGATTGCGGCCCGCGTCATCCGCCCGCTGCCCGGTGCAGTGGGCAACGATCTGGTGACCGTAAAAGTCGAAGTCGATCCATGCCTCGCTGCTGCGCCCCTCGGCGCAGCCCATGACTCCGCCCCAGAAGGCGCGGGCCTCGGCCAGGTCGTGGACGGGAAAGGCGAGGTGGAACGGGGGCAGGCTCATGGTGCGCCCCATAGCGCATTTTCGGCTTTCCTACAGGGGCCGTCAGCCCGCAGGTTCGGCCCATGCGCTATCCGCCAGCAGAAGAGTCCGAGAGACGCGTCCGCGCAGCCCTTGCCGCCGGACGCTGCCCTCTGCCCGCGCCGGTCTGCCCCACGCGCGGGCGGGTGCCGGACAGAGCTTCTGGACCCTGTCCACTGTGTGCACTCGTTCAGCCTCGACAGGATAAACCTGAACGGCTAGCCAGCAAAACCATGAAGCTCATCATCGGCAACAAGAACTATTCCAGCTGGTCGCTGCGCGGCTGGCTGGCGGTCAAGCAGTCGGGCCTGGCCTTTGAGGAGATCACCGTCCCGCTCTATGGCGACGACTGGGACAGCCGGAAAAAGCAGAGCGAGGACATCGCCCCCTCCTCCGGCAAGGTGCCGGTGCTGTGGGACGGCGACGCGGTGGTGTGGGACAGTCTGGCGATCATCGAATACCTGGCCGACAAGGTGGGCCGCGAACGCTTCTGGCCCAAGCAGGACGATGCCCGGGCCATGGCGCGTTCGATGGTCGCGGAAATGCACAGCTCCTACCTCGCGCTGCGCAGCGAATGTCCGATGAACATCCGCCGCCGGGTGGAAGGGGCCAGCATCACCGATGCCGCCAAGGCCGACATCGTCCGCATCCTCACCCTCTGGGCCGAGGCGCGGGCGCGGTTCGGGCGGGGCGGACCGTTCCTGTTCGGCACCTTCAGCGCGGTCGACATCATCTATGCCCCCGTCGTCAGCCGGTTCATGACCTATGGCATCGGCGTTCCCGGTTTCGCCCTCGCCTATATGGAAGCGGTGTGGAGCCACGAATGGATGCAGGCCTGGATCGCCGCCGCCGAGGCCGAGGACTGGACGATCGAGCAGTACGAAACCACGCCGGGAAGCAAGTAAGACGATGACCCTCACCCCACCTTCCGTCCTGCCTCTCGCCGAAGCGCTGATGGCCTGCCCCAGCGTCACTCCGGCGACCGGCCTGGTGTTCGACTGCCTGGAAGCGCAGCTCGCCCCGCTGGGCTTCGCGGTCCACCGCTTTGTCGCGGGTGAAGCGCCGGACGGCCCGGTCGAAAACCTGTTTGCCGTGCGGCAGGGCCCGCCCGGCAGCCGCCACTTCGCCTTTGCCGGTCACCTCGACGTGGTCCCGCCGGGCGAAGGCTGGACCAGCGCGCCGTTCCTGCCGGAAGTGCGCGGCGAGCTGCTCCACGGACGCGGCGCGGTCGACATGAAGGGCGCCATTGCGGCGATGGTCGCGGCGGCCTCGGCGGTGCCGCAAGAGGCGGGAACCTTGAGCTTCATCATCACCGGCGACGAGGAAGGCCCGGCCCGCTTCGGCACGGTTGCCCTGATCGAGTACATGCGCGCCGAAGGGCAGATGCCCGACCTGTGCCTGGTGGGCGAACCCAGCTCGCAGCAGCGCCTCGGCGACATGATGAAGATCGGGCGGCGCGGCTCGGTCAATGTCTGGCTGACGGTCGAGGGCAAGGAGGGCCACGTCGCCTATCCGCACCTCGCCGACAATCCCGCGCCGCGCCTGGTCGCCATGCTGGCGGAACTCGACGCGCTGGAACTGGACGGCGGGACCGACTGGTTCCAGCCCTCCAACCTCGAGATTACCGACATCGCCATCGGCAATCCCGCCACCAACGTGATCCCGCCGCACGCCACCGCGCGCATCTCGATCCGCTTCAACGACCGCCATACCGGGCAGGGCTTGGCGGACCGGGTGGCGGAGATCGCCGCGCGCCACGGCGGGACCGCGCGCGCCGTCATCTCGGGCGAGGCCTTCATCACCCTGCCGGGGGACTTCTCCGCCATGGTCGCCCGCGCGGTTGAGGCGGAGACCGGGCTGGTGCCCGAAGCCTCGACCACCGGCGGCACTTCGGACGCGCGGTTCCTGCGCGCGGTCTGCCCGGTGATCGAATTCGGCCTGTGCAACGCCACCATGCACAAGCGCGACGAGGCCGTGGCCGTGCCCGATCTCGACGCTCTCGCGCGGATCTATGCGCGGATCGCCGCCCAGGCCCTTTCCACCTGATTGCGGGATCGGACACATACTGTTAGCACCATGGGTAACAATCTTGCGCGGGGAATTGAATGACGAGCCAGAGCCAAAGCGCCATGCGCGGCCTTTTCGAACGGCTCAGCCGCAACCTGACCGCGTGGATCCTGTTCGGAATGGTCGCCGGCGTGCTCGTGGGACAAGGGCTGCACACCCAGCTTGACGCCGCCACGGTCAAGGAGAGCGTGGCCCCCTGGCTCAAGCTGCTGAGCGACATCTTCCTGCACCTGATCAAGATGCTGGTCGCGCCGCTGGTCCTTTCCACCATCGTCGTCGGCATTGCCCACATGGGCGATTCGAGCGCGCTGGGACGGATCGGCACCCGGGCGCTGCTGTGGTTCATCACCGCCAGCCTGATCTCGATCGGGCTCGGCCTCGTCATGGTCAACCTGTTCCAGCCGGGCGTGGGCGCGCCGATCCCCGATGCCGCCGCCGCGGCCAAGGCGGTGGGCGAGGTCAAGGAGCTGAAAGCCACCGAATTCCTGCTCTCGATCTTCCCCAAGAACGCGTTCGAGGCGCTGGCGACCAACAACATCCTGCAGATCCTGGTCTTCTCGATCTTTGCCGGCGTGGCCCTGTCCGCAATCGGCGAGAAGGGCGCGCCGCTGGTGCGCGGGGCCGATGCCCTTGCGGAAATGATGCTCCAGGTCACGGGCTACGTGATGCGCTATGCGCCGGTCGCGGTGTTCGCCGCGATCGCAAACGTGGTCGCCGCCAGCGGGCTGGCGATCCTGGGCACCTATGTCGAGTTGCTGATCGAGTTCTACCTCAGCCTGATCCTGCTCTGGACGATCCTGCTTTCCATCGGCGCGCTGTTCCTGGGGCGGCGGATCCTCACCCTGATCCGCTACATCCGCCAGCCACTGATGATCGCCTTCTCGACCGCGAGCAGCGAGGCGGCCCTGCCCAAGATGTTCGAGCAGCTCGACCGGTTCGGCGTGCCGCGGCGGATTTCGGGCTTCATCCTGCCGCTGGGTTACTCGTTCAACCTCGACGGCTCGATGATGTACATGAGCTTCGCGACGATCTTCATCGCGCAGGCCTACGGCATCGACCTGTCGATCGGCACCCAGATCATGATCCTGCTGACGCTGATGATCAGTTCCAAGGGCATCGCCGCCGTGCCGCGCGCCAGCCTGGTGGTGATCACCGGCACGCTGGCGATGTTCGGCCTGCCGGTGGAAGGCGTGGCGATCATCCTCGCCATCGACCAGTTCCTCGATATGGGCCGCACCGCCACCAACGTGGTCGGCAACGCGGTCGCAACCAGCGTGATCACCAAGTGGGAAGGCATGCTGGAAGTGGAAGAACCGGAATACGTCGAGCATCCCCACGCCCCGGCGCATACTGTTGCCAGCGGGCGTGCCGGGCTGGAGCTCGATCCCTCGAACTTCGAGGAAGGCGGGAAGTAGGGGCGGCCTACTTCCTGGTCGCGGGCGGCGGGGTCTTGGGCTTGTAGACGCAGAGGTCCGCCACCGGGCAGCGCCAGCATTCGGGCGTCCGCGCCTTGCAGATGTAGCGGCCGTGGAGGATCAACCAGTGGTGCGCGCCGATCCGGAACGGCTGCGGCACCTTCTTCTCCAGCCCCTTCTCCACCGCCAGCACGGTCTTGCCCTTGGCGAGGCCCGTGCGGTTGGCAACGCGGAAGATGTGGGTGTCGACCGCGAAGGTCTCGGCCCCGAAGGCCGTATTCATCACCACATTGGCGGTCTTGCGTCCGACGCCCGGCAGGGTGGTGAGCACATCGCGATCCGCCGGAACCTCGCCGCCAAAGTCGCGGACCAGAATCTCCGACAGGGCGATGACATTCTTCGCCTTGGAATTGAATAGCCCGATGGTCTTGATGTGTGCTTTGAGCCCCTCTTCGCCCAGTTCGACCATCTGCGCCGGAGTGGTAACCTCGCGGAACAGCGCCCGCGTCGCCTTGTTTACGCCGACGTCGGTCGACTGCGCGGACAGCACCACGGCGACCAGCAGCTGATAGGTATTGCCGGATTCCAGCTCCGTTTCGGGCGAGGGGTTCTCTTCGGCAAGACGGCGGAAGAATTCGAAAATGTCGTCCTTCTTCAAAGGCCCAGCACCTCGGGCATGGTGTAGCGCCCCGCCGGCTTGCCGATCAGCCACTGCGCCGCGCGCACCGCGCCCTTGGCGAAGATCCGGCGGTTCTCGGCCAGGTGGGTGAGCGAGAGCCGCTCGTCATCGCCCAGGAAGTACACGGTATGATCCCCCGCCACGCTGCCGCCGCGCAGGCTCGCAAAGCCGATGTCACCCGCCTTGCGCGCGCCAGTGATCCCGTCACGCCCCCGCGCGCTGCTGCTCGCAAGGTCGATCCCGCGTCCCTTCGCCGCCGCCTCGCCCAGGAGCAGCGCGGTGCCGGACGGCGCATCGACCTTCATGCGGTGGTGGGTCTCGGTGATCTCGATATCCCAGTCCTCGCCGAGCCGGCTCGCCGCCTCGCGGACCAGGTGGGCAAGCAGGGTAACGCCAAGCGAGGTGTTGCCCGTCTGCAGCACTGCAATGCTCTCCGCGGCATTGTCGCACAGGAAGTGGTGGCGTTCCTCAAGGCCCGTGGTGCCGACGACGATCGGCACGCCCGCCGCGATCGCCGCGTCGAGGTTGCCCTCCAGCGCGGCAGGTGCCGAGAAATCGACCAGCACGTCGCTCGCCGCCACCAGCGCGGCAAGGTCATCCCCCTTGTCGACGCCTCCGGACACCACGTCGCCCGCTGCCGCGATCGCCTCGGCCAGTGCTGCCCCCATGCGCCCCGCGCTGCCGATGATGCCGATTCTGGCCACGCCTGATACTCCTTGGTCACCCCGGACTTGTTCCAGGGTCCATCGTGTCACAAACACGGCGTCGCTATTGGGGCACATTGGATGCTGAAACAAGTTCAGCATGACGGCCGAAGGGACAGCAAGGCATGACCGCGATCCGCAACATCGTCATCCTGACCGGGGCGGGCATTTCCGCCGAAAGCGGGATCGACACCTTTCGCGGCGCGGGGGGCCTATGGGAGAATCACCGGGTGGAGGACGTCGCCACGCCCGAAGCCTTTGCCCGCGACCCCAACCTGGTGCTGCGCTTCTACGACATGCGCCGCGCGGCGATCCAGGAGAAGCTGCCCAACGCGGCCCACTTCGCCCTTGCCGAACTCGACGCGAAGTGGCCCGGCAAGGTGCTGATCGTCACCCAGAACGTCGATGACCTCCACACCCGCGCAGGCGCGCGGCGCGTGCTGCACATGCACGGCGAACACCTCAAGGCCTGGTGCACCAGCTGCGACGTGCGCTCGCACTGGCGCGGTCCGCTGATCGACCGTCCGCCCTGCCCGGTATGCCAGGCCCGGTCCCTGCGTCCCGATGTCGTCTGGTTCGGCGAGATGCCCTATCGCATGGGCGAGATCTACGCCGCGCTGCGCGAGGCGGACCTGTTCGTTTCCATCGGCACTTCAGGCGCGGTCTATCCCGCCGCCGGACTGGTCCAGAACGCCCGCGAGCTTGGCGCGCAGACGCTGGAACTCAATCTCGAGGCCAGCCAGGGCTCGCACTGGTTCCACGAATCGCGGCTTGGCCCGGCGAGCGAGGTGGTCCCGGCCTGGGTGGAGAAGCTTCTAGCCGGCTGAGCAGCCCCCGCATTCCGGATCCCTGGCGATCCGCATCGTGCGCAGGCTCGGCACCAGCCCCTCGAACAGGTGAAGCCTGCCCCACTGCGGATCGTCGCCCAGCGCCGCGCGGCCGTGCAGCAGCGCGCGAATCGCCTGCATAGCGGCGAAGGCGCCCACCAGGCCGACCATCGCCCCCAGCACCCCGTCAGCGGCGCAGGTATCGCAATCCTCGGCATCGAAGGCATCGCCGACGAAGCAGCGATAGCAGCTTTCCCCCGGCAGATGCCCGGCAAAGCTGGCGACCTGCCCCTGGAACCGCCCGATCGCCGCGCTGGTCAGCGGCACGCCGAGCCGGACACAAGCGTCCGACACGGCAAGGCGTGTCGCGAAATTGTCACTTCCGTCGAGCACGAGGGTGGCGTCCTGAAGGACCTGCGCGGCGTTACCCTCCCCAATCCTCCCGACGTGCGCGCAGACCTTCAGGTCAGGATCGAACCGCTGCGTCCACTCGGCCGCGACCTCTGCCTTGGGCCGACCGATGTCGGCGGGCGTGAACAGCGTCTGGCGCTGGAGGTTCGAGGTATCAACCACGTCATCATCGACCAGGGTCAGGCGCCCCACCCCCGCCGCTGCCAGGTATTGCAGCGCCGGATTGCCGATCCCGCCGCAGCCGATCAGTGCGACATGGGCCTCTGCCAGCGCGACCTGGCCCGCGCCGCCCACCTCGGGCAGCACGATGTGGCGGGCGAAACGGTCGAGACGGTCGGGCGGCAAGGTCATGCCCCGCGCCTTACGCGCAAATCCTTCGTCCGGCGAGTGGCGGATAAGTGGTGACAAGCAACCCTTCCCCTTGCAGACTGCGGCAAAACGGACGGAGAGAATTCATGGCAGACCTGACAGGGCGGATCGCCCTGGTTACCGGCGCTTCGGGCGGGATCGGCGCGGCGACGGCCCGCGCGCTGGCCGCAGCGGGTGCGAAAGTTGCCGTTACCGACCTGACCGCGCCCGATGCGCTCGCGGCGGAGATCGGCGGCCTGGCCCGGGCGCAGGACGTGACCAGCGAGCAGGACTGGGCGGCGGTGATGGACTGGCTGCGCGCCGAGGCCGGGGGGCTGGACATCCTCGTCAACAACGCCGGCCTGTTCATGATGAAGCCGCTGCTGCAAACCAGCCTTGCCGAATGGCAGCGGCTCCACGCGGTGAACGTCGAGGGCGTGTTCCTTGGCACCCGCGCCGCTGTGCCGCTGCTGGCCGAGCGTGCGGCGCAGTGGCCGGGCGGCGCTTCGATCGTCAACCTGTCCTCGATGGCGGGGCTGGTCGGATCAGCGGGCGCGGCCTGCTACAATGCCTCGAAGGGCGCAGTGCGCCTGTTCACCAAGGGCTGCGCGCTGGAACTTGCCCCGGCGCGGATCCGGGTCAACTCGGTCCATCCGGGGATCATCGAGACCAACATGGGCGCAGAGGTGGTCCACGGCATCTCCACCATGTCGGGCGCGGGCGAGAACGAGGCGCGGGCCGCTGCTGCGGCCGTCCATCCGCTGGGCCACATGGGGCAGCCGCAGGACATCGCCAATGCCGTCGTCTTCCTCGCCTCCGACAAGGCGGCGTTCATGACGGGGAGCGAATTGGTGGTCGATGGCGGCGTGACGGCGGGCTGAACCTCGCGAGATCAAGACAAGGGCCCGCATGGGCACAACAACACGAAGAAGACGGGACAGAACATGCACTACGCCGAATTGCGCAAGGCCGCAGCGGAACTCACCGGCCCTGGCGGCCAGTTCGAAATCGTCGAGGCCGACGTGCTCGGCCAGCGGCTGAGGGTCTACCGGAACGCGCCGCCCAGCGTGCGCGAGTTCTGGCTTTCGACCGCCGCCTGGGGCGACCGCCCCTACCTGCTCTACCAGGACGAGCGGATCACCTATGCCCAGGCCCATGCCAGGGTGAACGCCGTTGCCGCCTGGCTCGCGGATCAGGGGGTGAAGCCCGGCGAGCGCGTGGCCATCGCCATGCGCAATTACCCCGAATGGCTGCTGATCTACTGGGCCTGCGTCTCCACCGGGATCGCCGTGGTCGGCATGAACGCATGGTGGACTGCGGAGGAAATGGACTACGCGCTCAAGGATTCGCGGCCCAAGGTGCTGTTCGCCGATGCCGAGCGACTCGAGCGGTTCCAGGCCTGCCCGGACCTTGCCGGGACCATGCAGGTGGTCGGCGTGCGCATTCCCGAGCTGCCGGCAGGCGTGATCCCGTGGAGCGAGGTAGCCGCCCATGGCGGAGCCATGCCGCAGGTGACCATCGATCCCGATAGCGATGCCTGCATCTTCTACACCTCGGGCACCACCGGCCATCCCAAGGGCGCGCAGCTGACCCACCGGGGCTGCGTGGCAAACCTGATGAACCTGCTCTACGCGGGGGCCTCCTCGGCCCTCGCGACCGAACGGGCCACCGGGGTAGCGCCCCCGGCAGAGCCGCCCATCCCGTGCCTGCTGCTGACGACGCCGCTGTTCCACGTCACCGCCAACAACTGCGGCGCCTATGGCACGACCGCGCTCGGCGGGGCGCTGGTGCTCATGTACAAGTGGGAAGCAGGCGAGGCACTGCGCCTGATCGAGCAGCACCGCTGCACCTCGATGAGCGGCGTGCCGGTCATGTCGCGCGAGATCATCAACCACCCCGATTTCGCCACGCGGGACACCTCCAGCCTGCTCGCCCTGTCGGGCGGCGGGGCGCAGGTGCCGCCCGACCTGGTGCTCAAGATCGAGGAAAAGATCACCACCGCGCGGCCCACCACCGGCTACGGCATGACCGAAACCTGCGGGATCATCACCTCGCTGGGCGGGGATTTCTTCGTCGACCGGCCCAGTTCGGCCGGCCCGGCCATGCCGAACTTCGCGGTCAAATGTGTCGATGACGATGGCAACGAAGTGCCGCTGGGCGAGCCGGGCGAGCTGTGGGTCAAGGGGTCATCGGTAATCAAGGGCTACATCAACCGGCCCGATGCCACCGCGCAGACCATCACCGACGGCTGGCTCCACACCGGCGACGTCGCGCGGCTGGACGAGGACGGGTTCATCTACATCGTCGACCGCAAGAAGGATCTGGTGATCCGCGGCGGAGAGAACGTGTCCTGCACCGAGGTCGAGGCCTGCGTCTACCGCGCGCCGGGCGTAGCGGAATGCTGCGTGTTCAGCGTCCCCGATGTGCGGCTGGGCGAGGAGATTGCCGTGGCGGTGGTGATGAAGGCGGGGGAAAGCCTTACCGCCGAAGCCCTGATCGCCCACTGCACCGACCATATGTCGAAGCACAAGGTTCCGCGCTACGTCCGCTTTTTCACCGATCCGCTGCCGCGCAACGCCAGCGGCAAGTTCCTGCGCCGCGAACTGCGCGAGCAGCTGGCGGGGGAACTCGAAGGGGCCTGAGCATCCCGACTGGTTGAAACGAAGAGGCCCGGCAACTGGCGCTGCCGGGCCTCTTTCATTGTGGACAGCCCTGTTCACAAGGCTGTGCGCCAGCGGTGGAAGGACGGTGGACTGCGCTCAGCTTTCCAGCTGGCGCAGCAGGCTGCGCACGTCGCCGTCCATGTCGGCATCGCGGGTGCGAAGGTCCTCGATCAGACGGACCGCGTGGATCACGGTCGAATGGTCGCGCCCGCCGAACTTGCGGCCGATCTCCGGGTAGGAGCGCGGGGTGAGCACCTTGGCGAGGTACATCGCAACCTGGCGCGGACGCACCACCGCGCGGGCGCGGCGCTTGCTGGCCATCTCGGTCCGGTCGACCCGGTAGAACTGGCAGACCGTGCGCTGGATCTCGTCGATGGTGATGCGGCGGCGGTTGGCCGACAGGATGTCGGTCAGCTGCTCTTCGGCGAGCTGGAGCGAGACGGCCTGGCCGGTCAGCTGGGCATAGGCGATCAGCTTGTTCAGCCCGCCGACCAGCTCGCGCACGTTGCGGTTGATGGTGCGGGCGAGGAACTCGACCACGTCCGCCGGAACGTGAGTGGGCGAAAAGCGCTGGAGCCGGTGTTCCAGGATCGCGCGGCGCAGTTCGATGTCGGCAGGCTGGATATCCGCGACCAGGCCCATCGACAGGCGGGAGAGCAGGCGCTGCTCCACCCCGTCGAGCGCCTGGGGCGCACGGTCGGCGGCGAAGACCAGCCGCTTGCCCTCGGCCAGCAGCGCGTCGATCGTGTAGAGCAGTTCCTCCTGCGCGGAAGCCTTGCCGATGATGAACTGGATATCGTCGACCAGCAGCAGATCGAAGCCGCGCAGCCGCGCCTTGAACTCGATCGTCTGGTTCTGGCGCAGCGCCTGGACGAACTCGACCATGAAGCGTTCGGCCGAGCAGTAGAAGATCCTCGCCCGCTGGTGATTCGCCAGATAGGCATGGCCAATCGCGTGGAGCAGGTGCGTCTTGCCCTGCCCCGTCGCCGCCTTGAGATAGAGCGGCGCGAACTGCGGGGTTTCGGTCGCGGCCATGCGCTGCGCCGCATTGCCGGCAAGCACGTTCGCCGCTCCGCTGACGAAACTGGCGAAGGTCAGCGACGGGTCCAGCCCGATCGAGCCCTGGCCCAGCGCAGGAAAATCACCGCCCCCCATGCCCAGCGCATCGCCCGGCTGGGAAATGGCCATATCGTTGGCAGGCCGCCCCGCCGCCTCGCGGCCAAGCCGCAGCCCGGCAGGCACGCGCCGCCCCGGCAGGACCGAGATCCGCACCTGCCGCACATCCGGCCGGGCGATCTTCCAGGCCAGCGAAAGCCGGTCGGCGAATCGATCCGCCACCCAGTTCGCCGAGAACTCGGTCGGCAGGAAGAGGTCCAGCGTGCCGGTGTCCTTGGCAAAGCTGCCCAGCTGGATCGGCTTGATCCACTGCGCGTGCAGCTGCTGCCCAAGATCCTTGCGCAGGCCCTGGCTGATGTCAGCCCAGTCCGCAGCAAGATTCAGCGCTTCTTGTTCTTCTATCATGCGCTCTGCTGTGTTGTTGTCAGCGGACGCAGTGCCACGCTGTCCGCTCAAACCCGTCCCAGTCACCCGGTACGCCCCCGTTACCAAAAGTACACCCAAGCCCCGGCCGCGATTGCGCCCGGAGTATCATCTTGCACCGTCCCCCCGACTGGCCGGTGCGATAGTTTTTATGTCAGTTTTGCCCCAGGCCGTCTGGCCCGGGCAGTTGGGTTTTTATGGACGGTTGGCGGGGGAGAGCAAGGCGCGGAAGGTAAAAAAACTGAAATAAACCGCCTTGACTCGCATGGCTTAGGGGCAATCCCGTGCTTCCGATCAAGGCTCTGAAAAATAGACTTATTTTATCAAGGCCCCGCGCGAATCACGAGATTTCCTAGGATTACTGCAAACGCAGCATTCCGTCCGCGCCGCACATACGGAAACGGCCAGCGGATCGCCCGCCGGCCGTGTTCCGTTTTCGTCCCGTGAAACGCTTCAACCGAAGCGAATCACCCGACCGATCAGAGCGAGGAGACCCGCTTGGTCAGGCGCGAGATCTTCCGCGCGGCAGTGTTCTTGTGCAGGACGCCGCGAGCCACGCCGCGGGCCAGTTCCGGCTGGGCTGCCTGGAGAGCTTCGGCCGCAGCGGTCTTGTCGCCACCGGCCAGCGCGGCTTCGACCTTCTTGACGAAGGTGCGGATACGGCTGAGGCGGTTGCCGTTGATTTCGGCGCGACGTTCGTTGCGACGGATGCGCTTCTTGGCTTGCGGCGTATTGGCCATGTTCGTCCTTGCTTTCGGCTGCCCCGGGCAGCCCCTTTACCGGTTGAATTTCGTGCAAAAGCGGGGGCACCAGCCGAAACCGGTCCCGCAGGAAGCGCGGCCCTTAACCGTGGGGGGGCGAATCGTCAAGCAATCTCCGACCTGCGCAACGCGCGATGCGCATTTCGCACGTGCCCTCCATCCCGACGCGGGGTAGTCTCCGGGGCGCAGTCTCAAGCGCCATGAAGAGGAGCCGATATGACCGACGCAACCATCCATGCCTGGGAAAGCGAGCTCAAGGCGTTGCTCGAGAAGTTCCGTACCCACCCCTCGACCGACCATACCGAGGATCGCCAGCGGGCCGCCGTGCTCGAAAAGCTCATCGCGGACTTTTACCGCAACCAGGGCTGAGGCGCCCTATTTCTGGCACCTGGGGCAGAACCAGGTGCTGCGCCCGCCCTGGGCGATTCGCGCGATGGTTCCCGGGCAGCGCACGCACGCCTGCCCCTCGCGGTCGTAGACGTCGAACTGCTTGGAGAAATAGCCCAACTCGCCGTCGGGCTGGGCATAGTCGCGCAGGGTCGATCCGCCTGCCGCGATGGCCTCTGCGATCACGTCCTTGATCGCGGGAACGAGCCGGGCAAGCGCCGTCCCACCGACCTTGCCCGCCGCCTTGCGCGGGTCGATCCCGGCCCGGAACAGCGCCTCGCAGACATAGATGTTGCCCAGCCCCGCGACGATCCGCTGGTCGAGCAGCATCAGCTTGATCGAAGCCGAGCGACCAGCCAGCGCCGCCTTGAGATAAGCTGGCGAAAGCCCGTCCTCCAGCGGTTCCGGTCCAAGCGCGGCAAATTGCGGCCAAAGGTGAAGCGAATCGCTGGCCACCAGGTCGACCGAGCCGAACCGGCGCGGATCGCACAGGGCGAGCCGCTGCCCCGTCCCCGTTTCCAGCACGAGATGATCGTGCGTGCCAAGCTCCTCCGGCTCGATCCGCCAGCGCCCAGACATGCCGAGGTGGAACACCATGGTCTGGCCGCGGCTGGTATGGATCAGGCCATACTTGGCGCGGCGGCCCAGCCCGGTCACCTCCGCTCCGGTCAGGACCTGGACGAGATCGGCGGGAAAAGGCCGCCGCAGCCCCTCGCGCCGCAGTTCCACCCGCGCCAGCCGCGCACCATCGAGAATCCGCGCGAGACCGCGCACGGTGGTTTCGACTTCGGGAAGTTCAGGCATGGGCGGTGGGTATGCCAGCACCACGGGCTTGTCCATCGACACGTCCATCGACACAAGGGCACCTAACCACACCACCAAGACTTCAGGGAGAACACGATGTCCTATTCCGCCTATCAGTCGACCGTCCCCGCCTTCATCGCGCTGCTCGGCAACATGGCCGCCTGGCTCGACAAGGCCGCCCTGCAGAAGGACGAGTCCCTGCTGATCGAGGCCCGCCTCGCGCCGGACATGTTCCCGCTCGCACGTCAGATCCAGATCGCAGCCGATGCCGCCAAGGGCGCCGCCGCGCGCCTGACCGGCACCGAGGCGCCGGTCATGGCCGACACTGAAGCCAGCTTCGCGGAACTGAAGGAGCGCTGCGCGAAAACCATCGCCTACCTCGAATCAGTCGATCCCGCCGCCTATGATGCCGGGCTTGACAGGGAAGTGGTGATCACGTTCCCCAATGGCGCGGGCCTGCGGTTTGACGGGGCGACCTTCCTCAACGGCTTCGCCGTGCCGAACTTCTACTTCCACGCCTCTGCCACCTACGCGATCCTGCGCGCGCAGGGCGTCGAGATCGGCAAGCTCGATTACCTCGCGCACCTTGCCGGGCACATGTTCCCGCCGCCCGCTGGCGGCAACGGCTGAGCGCGCCCAGAATCCGGCTCTCATCCGGCGCTCTTTCGCTGGCACGGCGCGCGGCAACCAGCTAAGGCGCCGTGCATGAGCGAACAGGTATCTTTCGGCTACGAAGAGGTCTCTCCCGAGGAGAAGACCGAGCGCGTCGGCGCGGTCTTTTCATCCGTCGCGAAGAAGTACGACGTGATGAACGATGCGATGTCGGCCGGCATGCACCGCCTGTGGAAGGACAAGTTCGTGCGGCGGGTAAAACCGCAGCCGAACGAGCAGATCCTCGACATGGCGGGCGGCACCGGCGACATCGCTTTCCGCATGGCTGCGCGCGGGGCGCGGGTAACGGTGTCCGACATCAACCAGGACATGCTCGACGTCGGGATTGAGCGGGCGATGGAAAAGGGGCTCGATTCGCTGGTCTGGTCGCGCCAGAACGCGGAAGAGCTTTCGTTCCCCGACCGCTTCTTCGATGCCTACACCATCGCTTTCGGCATCCGCAACGTCACCCGGATCGACAAGGCCCTGGCCGAGGCGCACCGCGTGCTGAAGCGCGGCGGGCGGTTCTTCTGCCTTGAATTCTCGACCACCACCTGGCCGGGTTTCAAGGAAGCCTACGATCTCTACTCGCACCGCCTGGTCCCGAAACTGGGCGAGGCGATCGCGGGTGACGCGGATTCCTATCGCTACCTGATCGAATCGATCCGGCGCTTCCCCACAATGCCCGAATTCGAAGGCATGATCCGCGAGGCCGGCTTCGTGCGCACCCGGGTCGAGCCGATCCTGGGCGGACTGGTGGCGATCCATTCGGGGTGGAAGATCTGAAGTGACGCGCCCGTCAACGCACATCCTGCGCCTGCTGCGCTGGGGCCGCATCCTTGCGCGCCACGGCGCGCTGCGCGGGATCGAGCGCGATCCCAACACCCCGCCCGCGGTCCAGCGCCTGTGCCGGATTGCGCGGACAGGCACCTTCCAGCCCGCCCAGCCCGACTATGCCGGGGCGTTCCAGGCGATCGGCCCGGCCGCGATCAAGCTGGGCCAGACGCTCGCCACCCGGCCCGACATCGTCGGCGAGGCGGCGGCCGAGAACCTGCTGCTGCTGCAGGACAGCCTGCCGCCCGTTTCCTTCGCCCTGATCCGCCGCGAGATCGAAACGAGCTTCGGCAAGCCGCTTGAGGCCCTGTTCGCCAGCATCGAGGAAACCCCGGTCGGCGCGGCCTCCATCGCTCAGGTCCACCGCGCGGTGACGACCGATGGCAAGCAGGTCGCGGTCAAGGTGCTGCGCCCGGGCATCCGCGAAAAGTTCGCCCAGGACATCGCCACCTACGAATGGGCCGCCGCGCACCTTGAGGCGCTGGGCGGCGAGCCCGCGCGCCTGCGCCCGCGCCTGGTGATCGCCAATTTCAAGCGCTGGACCCTGCGCGAGCTGGATCTGCGCCGCGAAGCCGCCTCGGCCTCCGAGCTGGCCGAGGTGATGAAGGGCCACGAGGGCTACCGGATTCCCTCGGTCGACTGGGACCGCACCAATGGCCGGGTGATGACGATCGACTGGATCGACGGCATCAAGATCAGCGACCGCGAGGCGCTGGTCGCCGCCGGGCACGACCTGCCCGCGCTGGCCGAGCATCTGGTCCTGACCTTCCTGCGCCAGGCGATCAGCAACGGCTTCTTCCATGCCGACATGCACCAGGGGAACCTGTTCGTGCAGGGCGACGGCACCATCGCCGCAATCGACTTCGGCATCATGGGCCGGATCGATCGCCGCGCGCGGCTGTGGCTGGCCGAAATCCTCTATGGCCTGACCACCGGCAACTACCGCCGGGTCGCCGAAATCCATTTCGAGGCGAAATATGTGCCGAGCTACCACTCGGTCGATGAATTCGCCACCGCCCTGCGCGCCGTGGGCGAACCCACGCGGGGCCGCCCGGTCAGCGAACTGTCGGTCGGGCAGATGCTCGACAGCCTGTTCGCGATCACCCGCGAATTCGACATGCAGACCCAGCCGCACCTGCTGCTGCTGCAGAAGACCATGGTGATGGTCGAGGGTCTGGCCACCCTGCTGCACCCCGGCATCAACATGTGGGAAGTCGCCGCGCCCTATGTGCGCGACTGGATCCGTGACGAGCTGGGTCCGGAAGCCGCGATTGCCGACCGGCTGCGCAAGGACGCCGAAACCCTGCTGCGCCTGCCTGACCTCGTCCGCCGGATCGAGGAAAAGTTCCCGCCCAAGGGCGGCGCGCCCGAAGCGCCGCCGCTGCCCGATGTCAAGCTGGTCTGGGAACGCCGGGAAGAACGCTCCCGCTGGGGCGGCTATGCCCTCGCCCTGCTGGCAGGCGGCGCGGCGATGTGGGGCGCGCAGGCGCTGGGCTGGCTGTGAGCCACATCATAGTGATCGCGAGCGCAGCGAAGCAATCCAGAGAGGGTTTAAGCCACCTCTGGATTGCTTCGCTGCGCTCGCAATGACGAAGGTCGGGTGAAATGGACCTCGACGCGCTGATCCATCACTTCTTCGGCACCGACGATCCCTCGGCCCTGACCGAAACCGAATTCGAACACGGGCTGGAACGCCTGAAGATCGGCTTCGGCGTGGAGCGCGAGCCAAGCCGCCGCTTCGCCTTGTGGACGCTGATGGACGCGCTGGGCGTGGCTCCGCTGCCCGCCGACGCCTTCGCCAGGGAACCCGCACTCAAGGCCGCGGCCGAGGATTACCTCAAGGCTGCATTTCGCATGGAGCGGTACGGGCCCGGCGATGAGTGAAACCGCCGTTCTCTTCGTGTGCCTTGGCAACATCTGCCGCTCGCCGCTGGCAGAGGCCGCATTTAGGGCCGAGGCGGAGCGCGCCGGATTGCAGGTCCGCGCCGATTCCGCCGGAACCGCCGACTACCATATCGGCAAACCGCCCGATCCGCGCGCAATCCGCACCGCCCGGGCCAAGGGGATCGACATTTCCGGCTATCGCGGGCGGCAGGCGGGCGCGGCGGACTTTCACGCCTTCACCCACATCTTCGCGCTCGATCACGCCAACCTGCGCAATCTGGAACGCATCGCGCCCGCAGGCCACGGCGCGCATCTCGGCCTGCTGCTCGACCTTGTTCCCGGCCAAGAAGGACAGGCGGTGGCCGACCCGTGGTACGGCGACGAAGCGGGGTTCGAAGTGACCTGGGCCGAAGTCAGCGCCGCAGCCCGCGCGCTGGTGGCGGAGCTTGCGCGATGAGCGGGGAAAGCGTCCTCGCCTGGCTGGGCAAGCACGCGCCGGATGTTGCGCTGATCGATCATTCGCGCTCCACCGCAACCGTTGCGGAAGCCGCCGAAGTGCTGGGGGTGGAACCGGGGCGGATCGCCAAGACCCTGGCCTTTCGCGTGGGCGAGGCGCCCATGCTGCTGATCGCGCGGGGCGAGGCGCGGCTCGACAACCAGAAGTGCAAGGCAGAACTGGGCGGACGCCCCCGGATGCTCGACGCTGACACGACTCTGGAACTGACTGGCCACGCGGTGGGCGGCGTCTGCCCCTTCGGCCTTGCGACAGCGCTGCCGATCCTCGCTGACCGTTCGCTGCTTGCCTACGCAACCGTGTTTCCAGCCGCTGGCACCCGCACCAGCTCGGTGGAACTGGAACCGGAGCGGCTGGCGCAGCTGGTCGGTGCGCGCTGGGTGGACATCTGCAAGCTGCCCGAGGACTGATTCCGCCATGGCGGCGCCCCCGGTCGTCTATTTCCACGGCATGCCCGGCGGTCCCGGCGAATGGCTACTGCTGGCCCCTGCGGCCTTGCAGGAAGGCGCAATTGCACCGGACCGCAACTCGCCGGACCGCGCCGGTCCCCCGCTTGTGGACCTGCCGGATAAGGTGGTGGTGATCGGCTTCTCGCTCGGAGCGCCCACCGCGCTGGCCTTCGCCCGCCACCAGGGCGAACGGGTGAAGGCCCTGCATCTGGTTTCGCCGGCCGCGCCGCTGCAACTCGGCGCGTTCCTGGGCGACATGGCCGGTGGAGCGCTGTTTGCCCTCGCAGCGCGCCGGCCGCGTCTGTTCCGCATGGTCGTGGGGGCGCAGCGCCTGCTGGCGCGGCATGCTCCAGCGCTGCTGCTGGGCCGGCTGTTCGCAACCGCAAGGGGCGGCGATGCTCTGCTCTGGGCAGAACCGACATTCCGGACCGCCATGGCGCGGGTTCTGCGCGAAGGGCTGGGCCGTGATTCGCGCGGCTTTGCGGCAGAGGTCGAGGCCTATGTCGCGGACTGGCGCGGCGAGCTTGGCCAGCCGCTGGCGAGGCCGGTGACGATCTGGCAGGGCAGTGCCGACAACTGGACCCCGCCCGCCATGGGCGAAGCGCTCCACGCCAGCCTGCCGGGATCGCGGCTGGTCATGCTGGAAGGCTGCTCCCACTACAGCGCGCTGCAGGCGGCGCTGGCGCGGATCGCCGCCGGGGATTGAGCCTCAGCTGCGCAGCAGTTTGCGGATGAAGGGCCGGTCGGCAAGGATCGCGCGGGCCGCGTTGTGCCCCGGCGCACCCGTCACCCCGCCCCCCGGATGGGTGCCCGATCCGCACATGTAGAGCCCCTTGATCGGCGCGCGGTAATCGCCGTTGCCCAGCACCGGGCGCGCGGCCCACAGCTGGTCAAGGCTCATATGTCCGTGGAAGATGTCGCCGCCGATCAGCCCGAACTTGCGCTCTAGGTCGAGCGGCGAATGGATCTGGCGGGCGATGACCGAGCCCCTGAAATTGGGCGCGTGGGCGGTGACTGTATCGATGATGAGGTCGGCCGCCTGCTCGCGGCAATCATCCCACGAACGGCCATCGGGCAGGCTCGGCGCGAACTGCTGGCAGAACAGGCTGGCGACATGGCAGCCGGGCGGGGCAAGGCTGTCATCCAGGGTGGACGGGATGGTGATCTCGACAATCGGGGCACGCGACCAGCCATGCGCTTTCGCATCGTCGTAGGCGCGGTCCATGTAGTCGAGCCCCGGGGCGATGACGATCCCGGCGGTGTGGTGCTCGGCCAGCGCCTTGCCCGGAAGCACGCTGAAATCGGGCAGTTCGCTCAGCGCCACGTTCATACGGAACGTGCCGGAGCCGGTCTTGTAGCCCTTGATCCGCCGCGCGAAATCAGGGTCGAGGTCCGATGGCGAAACCAGCTGGCGATAGAGCAGCGCCGGACCGACATTGGCGGCAACGATCGGCGCGGCAATCTCCTCTCCGCTTTCCAGCCGCACCCCGCGCGCCGTGCCGCCATCGACCAGCACCTGCGCCACCGGGCTTTCCAGGCTGATCTCGACGCCCGCCGCCTCGCAGGCGCGGGCCATGGCCTGGGTGATCGCGCCCATCCCGCCCACCGGATGCCCCCAGGCGCCGGGCTTGCCGTTCACTTCGCCGAACACGTGGTGGAGCAGGACATAGGCCGATCCGGGGGTGGAAACGCCCGCGAAATTGCCGACCACCGCGTCGAAGGCGAAGGCGCTCTTGATCCGGTCGTCCTCGAACCAGCCGTCGAGAAATTCGCGCGCGGAACGGGTGAAGACCTCCAGCAGGTCGCGCTGGGCGGGCAGGTCCAGCTTCGCGAGCGGCCAGCCCTGCCGCGCGGCGGAGGCGAGCGCCGCCAGCCCGCCACCCGCGCGCGGCGGCGATTGCAGCGTCAGGTCGCGCAGCACCCCCGCCACGCGGGACAACGCCGCGTCATAAGCGGGATAGGCCGCGGCATCGGCAGGCGAGAACCGCGCAAACTCGGCCACGGTCCGCTCCGTGCCCCCGCCCAGCTTCAGATAGCTGTCCTCGAACGGCAGGAAGTTCGAGATCCGCCGCTCGACCACGCGGTAGCCGTGATCGTGCAGCTTCATGTCGGCAATCACCTGCGGGCGCAGCAGGCTGACGGTGTAGCTGGCAGTCGAATTGCGGAAACCGGGGTGAAACTCCTCGGTCACCGCCGCGCCGCCAACCACGCCGCGCCGCTCCAACACGCGCACCCGCTTGCCCGCGCGGGCGAGGTAGAAGGCGCAGACGAGCCCGTTGTGCCCGCCGCCGATCACGAGCGCGTCATAGGTCCGGATCACTTGGGCAGGTCCGCAGGCAGGCGGGGCATCGGCGAATCTCCTCTTCCCACCGGTCTAGCCGCGCTGCGGCAGCGGGGGAACATGGCTCAGCCGCGCCACTCAGCCACGCGCGGGCCGTGGCTGAGGCGGGCGATCAGGGCGTCGGCAAGGCGCAGCGCAGCGCGCGCCTTCCACGATCGCCAGGCCGAGAAATCGCCCGGTTCGGGCGGGCCGGACCCGTCGCGGATCGGGGCCAGCATCTGCGCCTCGAACTCCGCGATCAGGGCGGCATCGCGCACCGTGGCGACATATTCGGCATTGGCGCGGTGGCTGACGAAATCGAAGTTCGAGGAACCCAGCACCAGTGCCTCTCCGTCGATCAGCGCGGCCTTGGCGTGGGTCATCATCGGGGTCAGGCGCAGTTCCACCCCGGCAGGCGCCGCCGCGCCCAGCAGGTAATCGCGGATCACCGGCTTGTTGTTGGGCCGGGGGGTATAGATCGTGACCCTGGCGCCGGCCCGCGCTGCCTGGGCCATGGCATCGACGAACGGAAAGGTGGGATAGGCGCTGATCACCTCGATCGAGCGGCGCGCGCCCGCGAACATCTCAAGCAGCGGGGCAAAGCCCGCCTCGTTGCCACTGCCGTCGAGGCTGAGGAGGTCGATCCCCGCGATCCCCTCGCCAGCCGTGGCTACATTCCCGCTCCAGTCCGCATCGAACTGCGCAGCCAGCCAGTCAGCGATTGGCGCATGCTCGATCCGCAGCATCATGTCGTGCCAGGCGAAGTTGTGGTCCGAAAAGTTGATCCCGCCGATCCAGACGGCATCGTCCATCACCAGCAGTTTCTTGTGGTTGCGCGTCGCATAGCGCAGCGGATTGCGGCCTAGCGGGTTGGTGACGCGCACCCCGGCCCCGGCCGCCATCAGCCGGTCGAACATGGCCCGGGTTTCGGCCGCCTCGCCGTGGAGCGCCGGGTCGCGCGACAGGGCAAGGAATGTATCGTTGACGACATGGCGGGTATAGTCGTCCACCAGGACCCGGCGGTCCGCCGCCGGGCTTTGCGCGATGGCATGGGCAACCGGCAGGCCGGCATCATCGCCCTCGAACGTCATCGCCTGGACCAGAACCCGCCGCTCCGCCCCGGCGATGTCGCAACTGGCCCGGGTCCAGAACGCGGCGGAACCGACCAGCAGCTCAAAGCGCGGCCGTTCATCCTGGGGCAAAGTCGATTGCTGCATCGCCGCCAGGCCTTGCCAGCGCCCCCGCGCGATGGCAAGGCACCTTTCGGTCGGCGCTTAGAGGTGGTAAATGCATGGAATTGCACCCCCGGGCCCGGCACTTGGCCGCCCCCTGAAGGTCCTGTTGCTGCTTTCGTCGCTGCATGGCGGCGGCGCGGAACGCGTGGCGGTCCACCTGCTCAACCAGCATGACCCCCGCCGGATCGACATGCGCATGGGCTTGCTGCGCAAGGCCGGCCCCTACATCAGCCATGTCCGCGACATGACGAAGGTTCTGGTCGCGCCCGACGGGGAGGCGCATTTCAACTATGACGGCCCCAACAGCGCCCAGTATGCTCCCGGCAAGCTGATCGGCAGCGCCGTGCGCGCGCCGCTGGCGTTTCGCCGGATGATCACCGAAACGCGCCCCGACGTGGTGATGAGCTTCCTCAAGGGCACCAACCTGCTGGCCTGGCTCTCGCTGATGAACCTGGGGCGCAGGCGTCCGAAGTGGATCGCGCGCGAAGGCAACAACGTGCTGGCCGTGATCAACGAGGAAGCGCCCAGCGATCTGGTGCGCGGCGTGTCGCTCTCGCTCACCCGGCGCGCCTATCGCCGGGCAGACGTGGTGCTGTCGAACTCGACCGACATGGCCGAAGGGCTGGTGCGCGACCTCGATCTCGATCCGGCGCGGATGCGGATGATCAACAACCCGATCGACCTCGATGCGATCGCGGCAATGAAGGACGAACCGCTGGGCGGCCTGCCCAACCGCCCCTACATCATCACCGCCGGACGGCTGGAATACCAGAAGGCGCATGAAGTGCTGCTGCGCGCCTTTGCCGCCAGCGGGATCTGGCGCAGCCACGCGCTGGTGATCCTGGGCAAGGGCAGCCGACTGGATCAGCTCCACCGGCTCGCCGCGCAGCTGGGCGTGGGCGAGCATGTCCGCTTCATCGGCTTCGTCGCTAATCCCTACGCCTGGATGGCGCGAGCTGACCTGTTCGTCCTGCCCAGCCGCTGGGAAGGCTTCCCGACCGTGGCGGCCGAGGCGCTTGCCTGCGGCGCCCCGGTGCTGATGACCGATTGCAGCTTCGGCCCGCGCGACGTGATCGAGCCGGGGGTGAGCGGGGAACTTGTGCCGGTGGATGACGAGGCCGCGCTGGCCGCCGGCATCGCCCGGCTGATTGCCGATCCCCAGCGGCGCGCCGCCATGCGCGAGGCCGGCTTCGCCCGGGTCAGGGGCTTCGCGATCGAGGCGATGGTCGAAAACTATTCCAGCCTGTTCGAGGAACTGGTTCCCGGCGCCGCCCGCCCCACTGTGCCAGCGCCGCTTCCGGTGCCGGTTCCCGCGCTCTGATCCCTGCCGCGTTCCGGGGCAGGCCCGTTAACCTCTTCGCGCTAGGCAGTTCCGCGCCGGAACAGGCGGGGCTGCGGGCTGGCGTCAGCCGCCGTCAGGCCGCATGGTCCGCAAAGCCGGGAATCGCCGCGAGGAACCGATGGGTCTCAAGCTCAATGCCACCACAGGTCTGATGGGAGCCTTCGTCGTGCTGGTGGGCGCGGCTGGGTGGCTGATGGTCCAGAACACCCGGCCCGAAGCGCGCGTTCCTGCCGCCATGGCCGCCCGGCCTGCCCCCGCCCCCGCCAAGGCCGCCCCGCCCAGGCCCCGCGACGAACGCTTCGTGATCAAGCGGGTCCTGCCGATCAAGGGGCCGATCCGTTATGGCGAATGGCACTGGGACGACAAGGGCGTGGCCGACGGCCCGCTGGTCGTTACCGTCGATCTCGATGCCCGGGTGCTGTCGGTGTTCCGGGGCGGCTACGAGATCGGCGCCACCGCCGTCCTACTGGGCACCAGCGAAAAGCCCACCCCGCTTGGCGTCTTCCCGATCAAGTGGAAGAAGGCGGAACACTATTCGCGCACCTATGATCTGGCACCGATGCCCTTCACCCAGAACCTGACCGAGGATGGCGTGGCAATCCACGGCACGAAGGTGGAAAAGGGCTATGCCAGCCACGGCTGCATCGGCGTGCCCGACGATTTCGCCAGGCGGCTGTTCGGCGTGACCGAAATCGGCGACAAGGTCTACATCACCCGCGGCAAGCGCATCGGCAAGGGCGACTCGCTGATCGAGGGCTGATCGGCCCGCGCGCCGACCCGGCATCTGACAACAGCCTCGATTGACACCGGCCTTAATCGCGCGATTAATGGCGGCAAGCGGCCTGCGCCGCAGCCACGGGAGACCACGCCATGCCAGCCACCCCCGCCTGGGGAGCCACTGCCCCGACTTCCGGCCTCAGCCCCATGACCATCGACCGGCGGCCCTTGCGCGGCGAGGACGTGGCCATCGACATTGCCTATTGCGGGGTGTGCCATTCGGATCTCCACGCCGCCCGCAACGACTGGGGGCGGACCAGGTATCCCTTCGTGCCCGGCCACGAGATCGTCGGCACGGTCCGCGCCGTCGGCCCCGGCGTGACCCGCTTCAAGGTGGGGGACCGCGTGGCCGTGGGCACCGTGGTCGATTCCTGCCGCCACTGCGACGCTTGCGAGGAAGGCGAGGAAAACTACTGCCGCGAAGGCTCCACTGGCACCTACAACGGCAAGGACCGGATCGACGGCAGCCCGACCTACGGTGGCTACTCGGCCAGCATCGTTGTAGCCGAACCCTTCGTCCTGCGCGTGCCCGAAAACCTCGACATGGCGGCCGCCGCGCCGCTGCTCTGCGCCGGGATCACCACCTACAGCCCCCTGCGCAACTGGAACGTCGGCGCCGGCACCCGGGTGGGAGTGATCGGGCTTGGCGGCCTTGGTCACATGGGCGTCAAGTTCGCCAAGGCGCTGGGCGCCGAAGTGACGATGATCACCACCTCCCCCGCCAAGGGCGAGGACGCCAAGAAGCTGGGCGCGGACCACGTGCTGGTTTCCACCGACAAGCAGGCAATGCGCGCCGCCACCCGCAGTTTCGATTTCCTGCTCGATACCGTGCCGGTGAAGCACGATGTCACGCCCTACCTCCACCTGCTCGACAAGCAGGGCACGCTCTGCATCGTCGGCATGATCGAGATGATGGAGCCCTTCCATTCCGGCCTGCTGCTCGGCGGACAGCGGGCGGTTTCCGGCTCGGGAGTGGGCGGCATAGCCCAGACCCAGGAAATGCTCGACCTGTGCGGCGAGAAGGGCATCACCGCCGAAATCGAGCTGATCCGGATGGACGAGATCAACCATGCCTTCGAACGCATGGAGAAGGCCGACGTGAAGTACCGCTTCGTGATCGATATGGGGACGATTGCCGCATGACCCACAGTGTCGACCTGTTCTGGTCGTTCCGCTCGCCCTATTCCTACCTCGTCGTTCCCCGGATGATCGAGCTGGAGCGGGATTGGGACGCCAGCGTCAACGTCCGCCCGGTCCTGCCCATCGCGGTGCGCCAGCCGGATTTCTTCGCCAACGCCGATCCGCTGTGGACCAGCTACCTGATGCGCGACTGCGTGCGCAGCGCCGAATTTGCCGGCATGACGCTGCGCTGGCCGCGCCCTGATCCGGTGAAGATGGACTTCACGACGCGGACCTATCCCAAGGAACAGCCCTATATCCACCGCCTGACGCGCCTGGGCCAGCTGGCGGCGGAGCGCGGCAAGGGTCTGCCCCTGGTGCACGCGGTCAGCCACCTGATCTGGTCGGGCGAGACCGACAACTGGCACGAAGGCGACCACCTGGCGCGCGCGGCGCAAAGCGCCGGACTGGACCTCGCTGAAATGGATGCGGTGATCGAGGCGGAGGCCGACCGGCTCGACGCGGCGATCGCGCAAAGCGAGGCTGACCAGCGCCTTGGCGGGCACTACGGCGTGCCGCTGATGGTTTATGCGGGTGAACCGTTCTTCGGGCAGGACCGCTTCGAACAGCTGGTCTGGCGGATGCGGCAGCAAGGGATGGAGCGGCGGACTTAGCCTCGTGGCGCCGCCCGCTTCGGCGCCTTGCTGAAGGTCCAGCCCTCGGGCACGGCCCGCGCCACCAGCCCGCCGATCGAGGCCGGCTGGCGCGCCACCAGCGCATCGAACAGCCGCGCCGCCGCGCGGCCGCGCGGCTCCGTTCCATCAAGTTCCGTAACGATCCGCGCGATCACCCGCAGCGCCACGGCCCGCGGCGCGCGGGGCCGATAGGTCAGCCCCATCGGCGAACGCTCAACGCATTCGCTCCATTCGCGCGCCGCTGCCCAGGCCAGAGCGGCATCGGCATCGGCAAGGTGCGCGGCGCTGGCGGCCAGCGCCGGGACGTCGAGCCAGTCGGCCGCGACCAGTTCCTTGCGCAGCCGCGCGCGGTCGAACCGGTCGTCGGTGTTGGAGGGATCCTGCGCTGCCTGCCAGCCGGCGTCCGAGACGATCCGCGCGAGTTCGGCCCGCCGCCAGCCGAGCAGGGGGCGCAGCAAAGGCAGCCGCGTACCCGGCACCAGGCCCCGCGCCCGGACGCCGGCCAGGCCGGACACCCCGCTCGCCCGGTTCAGCCGCAGCAGCAGGGTTTCCGCCTGGTCGTCGGCATGGTGCGCGGTCGCGAGAGCAGCAAGGCCCCGGCCCTCCATCCATCCGGCAAGCGCACCGTAGCGCGCGCTGCGCGCCTCGGATTGGACATTGCCGGACGCAACTTGCACTTTCAGCACCGCATGGGGAACGCCCAGCCCGGCACAGAGCGCGGCAACCGCCCGCGCCTCGCCGGCGCTCGCTTCGCGCAGGCCGTGGTCGACTGTCGCCGCCTCGACCGCGCCCGGCAGGGCGGCATGGGCCAGCGCGAGCAGGGCCAGGCTGTCCGGCCCGCCCGATACCGCGATCGCCAGCTTTCCGTCCCTGAAGCCCAGTGCCGCAAGGTCGGCGCGAAAACGCTCGATCAGGTCAGGCGGCACCAGACGCTCAGCTGCACTTCAGCGCGCCCCGGGTCGCATCGTACTGCGTCTTGAGCCGCCCGGCGGCCTCCTTGGGATAGTCGTCCGCGAACTGCGCCAGCGCGATGCAGGCGCGGCGGGTATCCTCGCGGCGGCGCATCGATTCGGCCAGGAACAGCAGGCTGTCCGGCGCGCGGTCGCCCCGCTTGTCGGCCTGGTAGTTCTGGTAGAACCAGCTGGCCGCCTCGGTCGGGTCACCCGCGTCGAGATAGCTGCGCCCCAGCAGGTTGCGGGCATAGGACGCGCGCGCGTGGCGGGGGTACTTTTCCATGAACAGCTTCAGCTGCTGCTGCGCTTCGGGATAGAACTTCGCTTCCCACAGGCGGAAGCCATAGGAATATTCGTCGTCCCCGGCATCGGCCGTCTGCGGCTTGGGGATGGCCCGGACGGCAGCCAGGCGCTGCGGCGAAGGCTTGGCCGGGGTCGCCGCAGCGGGCTTTGCCGCAGCGGGTTTCGCCGCGGCAGGCTTGGCAGGTGCCGGGGCAGCTTGCTGCGCCGCGACCGGAGCGGCGACAGCCGTGGCCACCGCCGGCTGCGAGGCAACCGGGGCCGAGGCCGTCACCGCAGCGGGCACGGTCGCCGCGCCGCCGGACATCACCGCCAGGTTGGAATTGGTCGTCGCGCCATTGGTCAAGGTCGGCGTTACCGGCGCCGGTGCGGGCGCGGGGGTTGCCGCCGCAGTCGTGATCGGCGCCCCGGCCGGCGCAGGGGTCACGGCGGGAGCCGGGCTCGCGGGATCGCTGGCGGAAAGGCGCGCCTCGATCTTGGCGATGCGGTTGCCGTTTTCCTCGGTCTGGGCGGTCAGCCGCTGGACCTGCGTCTCAAGCGCGTCCATCCGCGCGAGCAGGTCGGCAACCGGGTTGCTGGCCGGGGTCCCGGTCGGCGCGGCTGGTTGTGCGGGCTGGACCTGCGCCGGGAAATACTTGCCATCCCCGCCCGGGAAGACCTGGCGCTGGAGCGCCTTGACCTCGGTCTCGATCTTGCGCAACCGCGCTTCGGCGGCCTTGTCCCCTGCGCTCTGCGCGATCGCCGGCGAGGCGATTGCCACCACCAGCGCGAAAAGGACCGGCGACCTGGTCCAGAAAGCTTGCTTCATTGTTCCCACCATCCTTGACCGGGCACCTTTCTAGGCCCGGCGCACGCGCGCTGTCGAGCGCGCAGCTTCACCTATCCGCAGCGGAATGAACCCGCGATGAGGCGCCTGCGGAGCGCCCCCCCTGGGGCAACCGGCCCCGGGCCTGCCAGTCTATAGCTGGCCTGCCGGCCTATAGCTGGATTGTCGCGGCTCCGGGATCGCTCTCGACCGGCGCCGATGCCGGTGCCGGGACCAGCGGCGCGCTGCTGCGCACCGGCTGCGGAGCCGGAGCGGCGACGCCGACCGGCACACGAACTGGCGAAGGGGCCGGCGCAGGGGCCCGCGCAGCAGCCGGCGCACTGCGCGCCTGCGGTGCAGGCCCGCCCGGCGCGGTCGCCAGACCAGCAGGCTGGGCGGCGACCGGAGCCGGGGCAGCCCCCACCTGTCCGCCCGTGGCCGCCGGAGCGGCACCACGCGCGAGCAGCGAGGCGGCGTCAACCGGCACGTCCTTGATTGTCCGCTGGACGTCGGAAAGCGGCGGCACCGGCTGGCCGCCGATGGTGATGGTCAGTTGGTCGGGCCGCGCGGTCCAGATGCGGACGTCGGCCGCATCGGCCGGGACGGTCCAGGTCTCGCCCATCGCCATCTGCTTCTGCAGCAGCTGGACCCCGGCTCCATCATAGAACTTGACCCACACCCCGTCCGCCATGGCGGTGAACACCACCGGCCCCGAGGCGGGCGGCTGGGGCGGCTGGGGCGCCTGGGCCTCGGCGCCAGCTGCAGGGGCCGCAGTCTCCTGCGGCAGGATCGAGGGCAATTCGCCCCCGGGCAAGAAATAGCTGCGCCAGAAGAACAGGCCTGCGATTAGCAGCGCCAGCGCGCCAAGCGCGGCCAGCCAGGCCAGGCGGCCGGGCGGAACGCGGGCCGGATCACCGGGCTCGAACGCAGGGGGGCGGCGCGGCGGCTCGACATATTGCTCGGCCAGTTCGCCGCGCACCGCTTCGGCGATCTCCAGGTCGTTGAGCCCCACTGCCTTCGCATAGGAGCGCGAGAAACCCACGGCATAGGTGCGCGCCGGAAGCGCCGAAAAATTACCCTGCTCGATCGCGGCGAGGAGCCGTTCGGGGATCCGGGTCTTGGCCGCGACCTGCGCCAGACTCATTCCCTTGGCCTCGCGGGCGCGCCGCAGCCGCGCGCCGACATTGTCCAGAGGCAGCTGGGCCTCTTCTGTTACTTCATCCGCCATCCCGACCCCGATTGATTGCATTACTGGCGTGTTTGCGAAGCGCAGGACAATCGTCGTTTACCATGCGAAGTCAATGCCCGCCGCCGGATAAAGGCGCCTCGCGCGGCAGGATGCCTGCCGCGCATGACAGGCCGATGGCACATGGTGCACCGGCGCGCGCCAGCTGGCTCAATCGACCTCGATTCCGCGCTCCTGGGCCCACAGGGTCAGTGCCTCGCGCATGTTCGGCGGGGGGGACGAGAGCCACTGCTTCATCGCCGCCGAGATTTCCGACAGGTCGATCTTGCGGACCAGTTCCTTGATCGGCCCGACCGATGCGGGCGTGATCGACAGACGGTGGATTCCCAGCCCCAGCAGCGCCAGCGCTTCCAGCCGCCGCCCGCCCATTTCGCCGCAGACCGTCACGTCGACATTGTGCCCGGCCACGCTCAGCAGCACCCGCCGCAGGAACCGCAGGATCGCCGGGCTCAGCCAGTCGTACCGTTCGGCCAGCTTGGGATGGGAACGATCCGCCGCGAACAGGAACTGGGTGAGGTCGTTGGTGCCGATCGACAGGAACGACAGACGCGGCGCGATCAGGTCCAGCTGCTCGGCCAGCGCCGGGACTTCGAGCATCGCGCCATAGCGGATCGATTCGGGCAGCAGCTTCTTCTGCTTCTTGAGGAATTCGCGCTGGCTTTCGAACACGCCGCGCGCTGCGTCGAATTCCCACGGTTCCGAAACCATCGGGAACATGACGTTCAGCGTGCGGCCCGCCGCGGCTTCCAGCAGGGCGCGGGCCTGGACCTTGAGCAGGCCCTCGCGCTCCAGCGCGACGCGCAGCGCGCGCCAGCCCATCGCCGGGTTCTCCTCCAGTTCGCCGTCGTTATGGCGCAGGTAGGGCAGCACCTTGTCCCCGCCGATGTCGACCGTGCGGAACACCACCGGACGGTTGCCCGCCGCTTCCAGCACGTCGCGGTAGAGCCGGGTCTGCCGCTCGCGCGCGGGGAGAGTGGCGGAAACCAGGAACTGGAACTCGGTGCGGAACAGCCCCACCCCGTCCGCCCCGGTGAGCGCCAGGTTGGGCATGTCATCGCGCAGGCCCGCGTTCATCAGCACGGTGATGCGGGTGCCGCAGCGGGTGAAGGGTTCGACATCGCGCAGCGCGGCATAGGCGGCCTGACGCTCCTTCGACTTGGCGAAGCGGGCCTCGAAGGCTTCGTTCATCGCCGGCAGCGGGCGAACCGTTACCGTGCCCTGGCTGGCATCGAGCAGCAGCGGATCGCCATCGCGCACCGCGCCGCGCAGGCCCCGCACGCGGCCGAGCACCGGAATGCCCATGGCCCGGGCCACGATCACCACATGGGCGGTGAGCGAGCCTTCCTCCAGCACCACGCCCTTGAGGCGGCGCTTGTCATACTCGAGCAGTTCAGCAGGGCCGAGGTTGCGCGCGATCAGGATCGAATCCTGCCGCAGGCCCATGCTTGCCGCCGTGCCCATCTGGCCCGAGACGGTCCGGAGCAGGCGGTTGGACAGGTCCTCCAGATCGTGCATCCTGTCGGCCAGCAGCGGATCGTCGATCTGGCGCATGCGCATCCGGGTGCGCTGCTGGACCCGCTCGATCGCCGCCTCGGCGGTCAGGCCGCTGTCGATCGCCTCGATGATCCGGCGGCTCCAGCCTTCGTCGTAAGCGAACATCTTGTAGGTCTCGAGCACTTCCTCGTGCTCTCCGCCCACGCCGAATTCGGCCTGGCTGGCCATCCGGTCGATCTGTTCGCGCATCTTGTCGAAGGCGAGGTAGACCCGCTGAAGCTCTGCATCGCGGTCTTCCGCCATGACATGCTCGATAGTGACGCGCGGCTGGTGATAGACCGCGACGCCCGAGGCCAGACCCTTGACCAGCGCCAGCCCGTTCAGCCTGACCGGCCCGGTCTGCTGCGGGCCAAGCGCCGCGTCCTCATCATCGACCAGTCCCGCGCTGCCGATCAGTTCGGACAGGACCATCGCCACGGTCTGCAGCGCCTCGATCTCCACCTCTTCATAGCGGCGCGGATCGACGTGCTGGACGCACAGCACCCCGACAGCCCGCTCGCGCCGCACGATCGGCACCCCGGCGAACGAGTGGTACTTGTCCTCGCCGGTTTCCGGGCGGTACGAAAAGTCCGGATGGGCCGCCGCCTCGGCCAGGTTCAGCGTCTCGACATTGCCGGCGATCGTGCCGACCAGGCCTTCGCCGATCGCCATGCGGGTGACGTGGACCGCCTCCTGCGCCAGCCCGCGCGTGGCGAACAGTTCCAGCATGCCTTCGCGCAGCAGGTAGACCGAGCAGACCTCGCTATCGAGCCCCTCCCCGATCACCTCGACCACCGTGTTGAGCTTGGCCTGGACGTGATGGCGCGAGGCCATGACATCGTGCAGGCGCGTCAGGATGGTCCGGGCGGAAGTTACGGCGCTGGATGCTGGCATGATCGGAGCCTAACCCAAAGCGCGCCGCTTGGAAACGCGCCAGACGCCCTGCATACGTAACGATTGCAGCAATAATTGCGGCAGGATTGCAGCAATATTATCGCCGCCTGGCCCCCACCTGCGCAGTGGGGGCGCGGCGGCGTGGAGCCTTAAAGGTGCTCCAGTTCTTCCTTGATCCTCAACTTGCGTTTCTTGAGGGTCTGGATCATCGCCAAGTCAGGCATAGGGCGGCTCTGCTCTTCGGTGATCCGGCGCTCAAGACCGGCATGCTTGAATTGCAGGGCGCTGGCATGCGACTGTTCCATAGGCGTCACTCCTTCTCTCGCTCCCGACCGGGATACGCAGTGCCGCCGCACGGGTCCCGACTCGGTTACCGGCGGGGTCGCTGCAAGGGTCATCGAAGCATATTAAGCTTGTCTTGCGAAGCGCCTTGGTGAATCCTTGCGACAGACGGCATGGAGACAGCGACTGGCCGCCGGTGCCCCGTTGGGACACGTCAACCCGGCACCCCAGGCCGGCACGCACAGGGAAGCACCGTGACCGAAGACGAAATGCGCAAGCGTCTGGAAATGCTCCGTATCGAGCATCGCGACCTTGACGCGGCCATCGACGCGCTATCCGCAGCGGGCAGCATCGACCAGTTGCAGATCGCCCGGCTGAAGAAGCGCAAGCTGAAGCTGAAGGACCAGATCTCGCTGATCGAGGACTACCTGATCCCGGATATCATCGCGTAGTTCGATATTGGTCTGCTTCGCGGCAGGAAACGTCCCCCGCCGGAACATTGCGAAAATGATGTGCGAAACCGGGTGGCGCCCTGTTGGCAAGCGACTCCCGACGGGCTTATCGCAGGATCGATGGCCAGTCCTGCAAGCCTCAACCCCCGGATCATCGAGGGGCTCTATTGCGAAGCGCTCGTCCTGTCGGACGAAGTGCGGATGGCCTTTGCCCTGTCCGGACGGCTCGATCCCGCCCCTGCGGGCGAGGACGAGGCGCGCATCGCCATGTCGTGCGAGGCGCTGCGCACCACTACGCGGATGATGCACGCGGTGGCCTGGCTGCTCAATCACCGGGCCTTCTTTGCGGGCGAACTCAGCGAATTCCAGCTGCGTCGCCACGGGCGCCTGGCGGATTTCCCGGAAAGCGAGGCGCACCGCATGGCGCTGATCGATGCCGAAACGCGCGAACTGATCCTGGCGACCGAACGCTTCCACGCGCGGCTCAAGCGGCTCGACAATGGCTGGCGCGAGCGGCAGCCGGCCGCGTCCAGCGCGATCGCGGCGCTGCGCGAGCGCCTGGGCATCGTGCCCCGGCCGAACTGAGTCCTTCCCCCTTGGATTGCGGGACCGGAAAGGCCATATCCGCGCCATGTCCATTCCTCCCAAGCCCTGGCCGACCGGCCTTTCCGAGCAATGCGAACCGCTGGTGCGGCGCGTTCTGGCGCCCAATCCCTCGCCCTATACCTACACCGGAACGCAGACCTACCTGGTCGGCGCGGGTAGCGAACTGGCGGTGATCGATCCGGGTCCGGCGGGCACGGGCGTGGCGGGCCATGCCGATACCAACGGCATGGGCCACGTCGACGCAATCATTGCGGCGGCCGGTCCGGCACGGATCACCACGATCCTGTGCACCCATACCCACCGCGATCACTCGCCAGCCGCCGCGGAACTGAAAGCACGCACCGGGGCACTGATCATCGGCTGCGCGCCTCTGACCATCGACGACACCGGCCCGCGCGCCGATGCCGCCTTCGATCCCGACTATGCGCCCGACCGCGTGCTGGCCGATGGCGAGCGCGTGACCGGTCCCGACTGGACGATCGAGGCCGTCGCGACCCCGGGGCATACCAGCAACCACCTGTGCTATTCGCTGGTCGAAAGCGGCGCGCTGTTCACCGGGGATCACGTGATGGCCTGGTCGACCAGCGTCGTTTCGCCCCCCGATGGCGACATGAGCGCCTACATGGCCAGCCTGCAGAAACTGCACGACCGTGAGGACAGCGTGTTCTATCCCGCGCACGGGCCTGCCGTCGAAAAGCCGCGCCAGCTGGTGCGGGGCATGCTGGGGCACCGCCGCCAGCGCGAAGGGCAGATCCTGCGCTTGCTGGGCGAAGGGCCGGCCACCATCGCCGACATGGTGCCGCGGATGTACAAGGGACTGGACCCCAGCCTGACCGGCGCGGCGGGGCGTTCGGTGCTGGCCCACCTGGTCGATCTCGAAAACCAGGGCCGGGTCCGCTGCGAAGATGAAGCATGGTCGCTGGCGGCCTGACCAGCACTCCGGCGGCCCGGGCGCCGTGGCTGGCCTTCGCCGCCGCGCTGGCGCTGGCCGGATGGCTCGGCTGGCAGGCCTACGGGCCCGAGGACCTGGGCGATCCGCTTGCCACCAGCCTGGTCGCGCTGGAAAAGCAGAACCGGCTGACGGTGTTCTCAGCGCAGCTTTCGCCCGTGGTCGCCTCGGACGACGAACGCCTGCTCGGCATGCTTAAAAGCCGGCAGATCGCGGTGATCCCGGCGCGGGTCGATTATGCGGTCGATTTCTCGAAACTGGGGCGCGAACGGCTGGCCTGGGATGGGCAGGCGCAGCGGCTGACCGTCACCCTGCCCCCGGTCCGGCCCGGCCGCCCCAATCTTGACGAGGGGCGCGCCCAGTACCTGCGCGAAGGGGTGTGGATCACCAATGCCGCGCAGGCCCAGCTCACCCGCGCCAATACCCGGCTGGCCGAACGGCAAGCGGCAGATCAGGCAAACAGCCCGGTGCTGCTGGACCTGGCCCGCGATGCGGCCAGGAAGGCGGTGCAGCAGAACCTGACCATCCCGCTGCAAATGGCCGGCTATGACCGGGTGAGCGTGACGGTGCGGTTCGACGGAGAGCCGACTCCGCCCTGACGAGCGGCATTGCCGCAGGGGCCGCCTTGGTGTATTAGCCTCCTACAACAGATTGGGTCGCGGCGATCTGGGAGATTTCCGCTATGGCCACCCTGGCCCAACCCCGTGTTCCCGCGCGCAGCGAGGAACGCTTTTTCTTCATCATGGCCTGCGTCATCGCGGCGATGATGGCCGGCGCCTTCAGCCTGCATCTGGCATTGGGCCGGTCGACCTTCGCCGTCCCGCCGATCTATCACGTTCACGCCTTCGTGTTCTTCGGCTGGCTGGTGCTGTTCGTTGCCCAAAGCGGGCTGGCATCCAGCGGCAACGCGGCCCTGCACCGCAGGCTCGGCCTGGTTTCGCTGCTGTGGATTCCGCTGATGCTGGTGGTCGGAACGCTGATGACGGTGACTTCCCTGCGCCGCACCGGAGGGCCGTTCTTCTTCGATGCGAACGAGTTCCTGCTGGGCAACCCGATCGGCCTTGTCGCCTTCGCCGGACTGGCCGGGGCCGCGCTGGCCCTGCGCCGCCGCACCGACTGGCATCGGCGCCTGATGCTGGGCTCGCTGATCTCGATCGCCGGACCGGGATTTGGCCGATTGCTGCCGATGCCGCTCATGATCCCCTGGGCATGGGAGATCAGCAACCTTGCCTGCACGGTGTTCGTGTTCGTGGCAATGCGGCGCGATGCCAGGCACCGGGGCCAGGTCCACCCGGCCTGGTACGTGGTGCTGGCCGCGATGGTGGGCTTCCTCGCGCTGGGCGAGCTGCTGGCCTATTCCCCCTGGGGCATCGACCTGACCCGGTGGGCGCTGGAAGGCAGCCCCGGCGCGGCGCGGCCGATGCAAGCCTATCTGCCCTAGAGACAGTTCCACTTTCGCGGAAGCAACGCCGGCCC
>CALMJG010000106.1 GCA_937864195.1 uncultured Novosphingobium sp. | reverse complement strand
CCTGCACAAGCCGAGATTCATACGTCATATATCGAACGGCAAAACCTTAATCTCCGAATGGGTGTGCGCCGATACAACCGGCGCACCAACGCATTCTCGAAATCGCTGCGCTATCATGAGCGGCACCTTGCTCTTTGGCTGCTCTACAACAATTATTGCCGTATCCCTTGCCCCTCAAGGGTTTGGTCGCACGAGACCGGAGCAATCGAATGGCAAAAGCGCCTCCCTCCAGCAATGGCTGCGGGACTGACCGAGCGGCCTTGGGAAATTGATGACATAATCGATCTCACGGACAAATTCGTTGAGCAGAGGAATGCCGAAATCACTCAAAGTACCAGCGATCAAAGCAAGCCGTCTGAGCTCCCATTTCTGCCGCCGCCGTATTGGGTGTATCGGAGCGAACTTCACTACACTGCCAAAATCCACGCCGCCCACTGTTCGAGTTGTAGAGACGGCAAGGGAAAGAAGGAATCAGCCAAGCCGACAGGGCGATGGCATCCCGCCGCTTCGCTGGAAGAGGCCTATTCGCTGGCGGCAGAATTGGAGCCTGATCGCCATTCCATCTGCAGAATTTGCTTGGGCTCATATAGCACACTTGGTTATCGCCATTCCGGCAGTAGCCGATCTCTGCCGAAGCATTCCTGATGTCAGTCAGACTATCGCTCTGTCAGAATCCATAACCCAAGGATTCAAACTACGTCACCACCCAACCAACTCTCTCCCTTGACTCGCCCGCCCCGCCCCCTTAACGGCGCGGCTTCAAATTTCGCGGCCTTCCGCCGCCCCGAGGACATCATGAAGATTCGCAACAGCCTCAAGTCGCTCAAGGACCGCCACCGGGACAACCGCGTGATCCGCCGCCGTGGCCGGACCTATGTGATCAACAAGACCAACCGCCGCTTCAAGGCGCGCCAGGGCTGATTGCCCTGGTGCTGGCCGGTTCGCCCGGCCGGTGAGTTTTACGGCCCGCCTCCGGTTCCGGGGTGCGGGCCTAAACCTTTTGGAGCGCGGGAAATTGACGATAAGCGCAGTTGAAGCAGTCGTGTTCGATGTCGGCCGGGTCCTGATCGAGTGGGATCTGCGGCTGATCTACCGCGATGCGATCCCAGATCCGGCGCAGCGCGACTGGTTCGTGGCCAATGTCGTCACCCCCGAATGGCATTTCCAGCACGACGCGGGCCGCCCGCTGGCGGAGATGCTGCCCGAACGGATCGCCCAGTTCCCCGAGCACGAGGCGCTGATCCGCCGCTACGCCTCGCACTTCAACGATTCGATCCCCGGCCCCGTGCCGGGAAGCCAGGAACTGGTCCACGAACTGGCCGCGCGGGGCGTGCCGATCTTCGGCATCACCAATTTCGGCGCCGAGTTCTGGCCGCCCTTCCGCGAGCGCTGGCCGGTGTTCGATCACTTCCGCGATGTGGTCGTCTCGGGCGTGGAGAAGCTCGCCAAGCCCGACCCGGCGATCTACGCCCTGGCCGAACAGCGGTTCGGGCTGCCTGGATCGGCCATGCTGTTCGTGGATGACAATGCCGACAACATCGCATCAGCCCGCGACTGCGGCTGGCACGTCCACCACTTCACCGATTCGGCCCTGCTGCGCGCGGACCTTGCCGCGCGCGGCTTGATCGGCTGACCCACAAAAAAGGCCCCCGCCAAAGCAGGGGCCTGAAGAGTGGGCTGTTTTAGGAGTGCCTGCAGATCGCGTCAGGCGGCCGCGTTGCAGCGCTGAAGATCCTCGGCGCTGAATTCGCCTTTCGGGCCGGCGAAAGTGGAAACCTGGCCAAACGCCTTCACGACCTGGACGCAGGTGTTGATCGGACGGGCGCCGTCGACCGGACCCGAGCAGGCATCGCCCGCGCAGTTCCACAGGACGCCGTTGACGACCTTCTTGGCCGGGGCCTGGACCGCAGCGGCCAGCTTGGCGGAATAGCGCGCCGAAGCGGCCTCTGCCGGAGTGGTGGTGGCGGAAAAGCTGGCGAGAGTGCCGGCGATGGCAAGCCCGGCGGCCAGCAGGGTGCGCGAAAGCGGGCTGTTGGCAAGCGTAGTCATGTCTGTTCCCCTTGAACGTTTATGGCACGCTGATCGGGGGATCCTGGGAGGGGGAGAGCCGATTTGCGTTGCTAATTGCTACCTAATATCCTAGACTGTCAGTTGCAAGATGAAACTGTGCATTGCAGCAAAGATTTTTTTGTCGGCCCCAAAGCGGCTTTGCGTTAGGCTCCGCGAGGGCAAAGGGAACAGGTAATGGGCAAACTGCGCGAGCCATTGAACGACATGCAGAATTGCGGCCTGCCCTCCGCGCTGGAGGTAATGGGTGAGCGCTGGTCGTTCATGATCCTGCGCGCCGCGTTCAACGGGGTTCACCACTTCGAGGAGTTCCTCGGCGCGCTGGGGATCGCCCGCAACATCCTGTCCAACCGCCTCGCGCGGCTGGTCGAACACGGCATCATGAAGCGCGAACCACTGCCCGACGACCGCCGCAAGATCGAATATCGCCTGACGTCCAAGGGCCTGGACCTGCTGCCCGCGATGCTGGCGCTGCGCCAGTGGGGCGAGAAGTACAGCGTAGGCGTGCCCAGCAACCCCGTGCTGTGCGACGCGCGCGATGGCCTGCCCATCGCACCGATCGGGATCCACGCCCACGACGGCCGCCTGCTCGGCCCGCTCGACCTCGAATGGCGCGATGCGGCGGATGTCGGCAATTCGGACGCAAGCGAAGACGCACCAGTCCGGCCCAGACTGAACGTACTCTAGGCATGGTCCCGGACGTGCTCCGGGACCGGTGGCGTTTCAGCGCACCATTGCAGCCTCTCGGCCTCGCGATTGCCCGCGATCCTGGGTCGAGCCCGGGATGAGATATACGGCCGGACTCAGGCCCGCGGCGCCTGCCTGCGATAGCTGAGCGCCTCGGCCACGTGGATGCGGCCGATCCCCTCGGCGCCCGCGAGATCGGCAATGGTGCGCGCCACGCGCAGGATGCGGGTATAGCCGCGCGCTGACAGGCGCATGGCCTCGGCCGCCTGCATCAGCAGCTTGCGGCCCGGCTCGTCCGGGGTGGCGTGGCGATCGAGCAGGTCGCCGTCGAGTTCGGCGTTGGAGCGGCGAGCGGTGCCTTCCAGCCGCGCGGTCTGGACGGCGCGCGCGGCGGCGACGCGGGCGGCCACTTGCGCGCTGCCTTCCGCAGGCGGCGGCAGGGCAAGGTCGGCGGCGCTGACGGGATCAACTTCGACATGCAGGTCGATCCGGTCGAGCAGCGGGCCGGAAACCTTGCTCTGGTAATCGGCGGCGCAGCGCGGGGCGCGGCTGCAGGCCAGCGCCGGATCGCCCAGATGCCCGCAGCGGCACGGGTTCATCGCCGCGATCAGTTGGACCCGCGCCGGGAATGTGACGTGGGCATTGGCCCGCGCGACATCGACCACGCCGGTTTCCAGCGGCTGGCGCAGCGAATCGAGCACCGCGCGCTGGAATTCGGGCAGTTCATCAAGGAACAGCACGCCGAGGTGGGCGAGGCTGACCTCCCCCGGCTTGACCTTCAGCCCGCCGCCGGTGAGCGCCGCCATCGAGGCGGAATGATGGGGCGAACGGAACGGGCGGGCGCGGCTGATCCGCCCTTCCTCCAGCAGCCCCGCGACCGAGGCGACCATCGACACTTCCAGCGCCTCGGCCGGGGTCAGCGGCGGCAGGATGCCCGGCAGGCACGAGGCCAGCAGGCTCTTCCCCGCCCCCGGCGGGCCGCTCATCAGCAGGTTGTGCCCGCCCGCCGCCGCGATTTCCAGCGCGCGCTTGGCGACTTCCTGGCCCTTCACCTGCCGCAGGTCAGGCCCGAAGCCCGGTTCCTCCGCCGCGCCCGGTTCGGGAAGCGGCAGCACCTGCACGCCCTTGAGGTGGTTGAGCAGGCTGACCAGGTTCGGCGCGGCAACCAGCGCCAGCCCGCTCGCCCAGCGTGCCTCTGCCCCTTGCGCGGCGGGGCAGATCAGCCCCGCATCCAGTCCGGCGGCATGGAGCGCGGCCAGCAGCACGCCGGGCGTGCCGACGATCCGCCCGTCCAGCGCCAGTTCGCCCACCGCGAAGAAATCGCCCAGTTGCTCGGCATCGCAGACCCCCATCGCCCCCAGCAGCGCCAGCGCGATCGGCAGGTCATAGTGCGAACCTTCCTTGGGCAGGTCGGCGGGGGAGAGGTTGATGGTGATCCGCTTGGGCGGTAGCGACAGCCCCATCGAGGCGAGCGCGGCGACCACCCGCTCGCGGCTTTCGTTCACCGCCTTGTCGGGCAGGCCGACCAGGTTGAAGCGCGGCAGCCCCGGCGCGATCTGGCACTGCACCTCCACGCTGCGCGCCTCCAGCCCCAAGTAAGCCACCGTCCGGACCAGAGCGACCAAGCATACCCCCGCATTTGCACCTAGGTGTCTGTGATGACGCAGGTGCCGCGCCGTGTCGAGGGCAAGCCGCCGGAATGGCGGTAACCCCGTGTTAACGCCCTGCCTTGGCATTCCCGCAAGGGCGCGGGGGCGATACCGTGGCCATGCGCCTGTCCCTTGCCCTGCTGGCCCTGCTCTCCGCCTTCGCGGCGCAGCCTGCGTCGGCTCAGGTAATCGTCACCGAGACGGTTGAGGAAACGGTCACTTACACCGATGGCGGCTCCGAACGCTTCGTTGCCAGTGCCCCGGCTGAAGTGCCGCAGGGCGTGGCCAGCTTCGGCCCGTTCCGGGTGATCGACCCGACCCGCGCCGCGCTGGTCGACGAAACCGATTCGCGCAGCCCCGCCCAGTTCGAGGCGATGCTGAAGGCCTGGCCCGGCATCGCGCTGATCGAGATGATCGACTGCCCCGGCACCGAAGACGACCGCGCCAACCTGCGCCTGGGGCGGATGATCCGCGCGCGCGGCCTTGCCACCCACGTTCCCGCCGGCGGCTCGGTGCGTTCGGGCGGGGTCGAGCTGTTCCTGGCCGGACGCCAGCGAATCGCCGATCCGGGCGCCGAGTTCGCGGTCCATTCCTGGGCCGACGAGGACGGGCGCCAGGCCGCCGACTATCCCGAAAGCGCGCCCGAGAACCGCGCCTACCTCGACTACTACCGCGAAATGGGGATGAGCGCGGTGGAGGCGAAGGCCTTCTATGCGATGACCAATTCGGTGCCGTTCGAGGATGCGAAATGGTTCGGCGCGGCGGAAATGGCGCGCTGGGTGCGGCTGGATTAGGAGTCTCATGTCCGCCTGACGGCGGTACAGGAAGCCCATCCGGGCTTCCCTGGCCTGGCCAGGCCAAGCTCTTCGCGGAGGCGTTCAGCGCACCAAACCAAAGACTCTCGCTTGACTCACCCCTGCCCCTCACGTAA
>CALMJG010000105.1 GCA_937864195.1 uncultured Novosphingobium sp. | reverse complement strand
TTCACCGGCCGCATCTGCCCCGCGCCCTGCGAGGCAAGCTGCACGCTGAACATCACCGACCAGCCGGTGACGATCAAGTCGATCGAATGCGCAATAGTCGACAAGGGCTGGGAACAGGGCTGGATTGTGCCGCAGGTGCCCGCGGTGCGCACCGGCAAGTCGGTCGCCGTGGTCGGCTCCGGCCCGGCGGGCATGGCGGCGGCCCAGCAGCTGGCCCGCGCGGGCCATTCGGTGACCCTGTTCGAGAAGGCTGACCGCGTCGGCGGCCTGCTGCGCTACGGCATTCCCGACTTCAAGCTGGAAAAGCACCTGATCAACCGCCGGATCGTGCAGATGGAGGCCGAAGGCGTCCAATTCCGCACCTCGACGGAGATCGGCGTAACCATTTCGGTTGCCTCGCTGAAGGAAAACTTCGACGCGGTGGTGTTGTCGGGCGGTGCGGAAGATCCGCGCCCGCTGGAGATCCCCGGCTTCGAACTTCCGGGCGTGCGCTTCGCGATGGAGTTCCTGACCCAGCAGAACAAGCGCAACGCGGGCGATGATGAAATCCGCGCCGCGCCGCGCGGTTCGCTGACCGCCACCGGCAAGCACGTCGTGGTGATCGGCGGCGGTGACACCGGCAGCGACTGCGTCGGCACCTCGATCCGCCAGGGTGCGGCCTCGGTCACCCAGATCGAGATCATGCCCAAGCCCCCCACCAAGGAAGACAAGGCGCTGACCTGGCCCGACTGGCCGATGAAGCTGCGCACCTCGACCAGCCACGAGGAAGGGTGCGAGCGTGACTGGGCGATCCTGACCAAGCGCGTCACCGGCAAGGACGGGCTGGTCACCGGGCTCGACTGCGTCCGCGTCGAATGGGTCGGCGGCAAGATGCAGGAAGTCGCTGGCAGCGAATTCACGCTGAAGGCAGACCTGATCCTGCTGGCCATGGGCTTCCTCGGTCCGAAGAAGCAGGGCTTGCTCGACCAGGCCGGCGTAGCGCTCGACGCACGCGGCAACATTGCCGCCAACGTGATCGACTATCGCACCAGCGATCCCAAGATCTTCGCCTGCGGCGACATGCGCCGGGGCCAGAGCCTGGTCGTCTGGGCGATCCGCGAAGGCCGCCAAGCCGCCCGCGCGGTCGACGAGATGCTGATGGGATCAAGCCAGCTGCCGCGCTGATCCTGCAGCCCTCTCCGTGAATGAAGTCGCCCTCCCCCGCTGGGGAGGGCGATTTCATTGAGGGGCCCTCAATCCTGCGGGGGCATGACCTCAACCACGCGCAGCACGCGCTCATGCTCACCGCGATCGCGCCACTTGATCGACTGCCCCTCGCCCAACCCGATCAGGCCCGCCCCGACCGGGGTCAGGATCGAGAGGCGGCCCGCCTCGATATCGGCCTGGTGGGGATAGACGAGCTGCACGGTGCGCTCGGTCCCGGCAGTGTCGTCGGCAAAGCGGACGGTCGAGCCCATGGCGACCACCGATTTCGGCAGGCGGGCATCGGCCACGATCCGCGCGCGGTCGATTTCGGCAGTGAGCATGGCCGCCAGTTGCGGCTGGTTCGCTTCGATCCGCATCGCCAGTTCGGACAGGCGATCGGCATCGCTTTCGCGCATCTGGATCGGCGGACGGGCGGCCTTGCGCTTGCTGGCGAGGGCGGCGGGACGGCTAATGGTATCAGGCATTGGTCATGCTCCATGCGCGGCATCGGCGCCGCTGGCGCGGTGGGAAACGGATGTGAGGTGATCTTTGCCCCGGGCGGCGGGGATGAATGCGTCGCGACCCGGGGCTAGCGGCCCACGGGCAATTGACTCGCGTGATTGCGCAGCCGCATGGAAGTGGAAATACGCCTCATGCACGGGATCATGGCAAGGATCGCCTGACCTGTCAAAACCCTGAGCCCCCCCGGAGCATCCATTGCGCATCGCCTTCCTTGCCTGCCCCGAAACCTTGCCCGGTTCGCCCGCCCGCCGCGCCGATGCCTTCGAACACGATCTCCAGTTCACCGCGCTGGTCCGGGGTCTGGCCGGACGCGCCGAAGTGCAAGCGATCGACTGGCGCGCACCGCTGGCCGAGCTGCGGACATTCGACGTCGCGCTGCTCGGCACGCCCTGGGATTACATCGAGTCGAAGGACGAGTTCCTCGCCAGGCTTGGCGAGCTTGAGTCCGCCGGAGTGATCGTTGCCAATCCGCGCGAAGTGGTGCGCTGGAATGCCGACAAGCTCTATCTGCGCGAGCTGGCGCAGCGCGGCGCCGCGACCATCCCGACACTGTGGCCCGAAGCGCCCGATGCGGCCGTCGTGGAAGCTGCCTTCGCCCATTTCGGCTGCGACCAGGTGGTGGTGAAGCGGCGCGTGGGGGCCGGAGGCATCGGCCAGGAATGCTTTGCCAAGGGCGCAACCCCGGCAGGGTGGCGAATGGACCAGCCGGCGCTGATCCAGCCGTTCCTGCCTTCGATCCAGACCGAGGGCGAGCTGAGTTTCATCTTCATCGCCGGCGCGCTGAGCCATGCCCTGGTCAAGCGCGCCGCACCGGGCGACTACCGCATCCAGTCGCTCTATGGCGGGCGCGAAAGCGCGCTCGATCCGGCACCGGCCGACCGGCAGGCCGCCGAAGCCGTGCTGGCCATGCTGCCGTTCGAGCAAGCCCCGGTCTACGCCCGGATCGACATGGTGCGCCTGCCCGGCGGCGCACTGGCCGTGATCGAAGCCGAACTGATCGAACCCTATCTCTATCCTGAGCAAGGTCCGAACCTCGGCGCCATGCTGGCCGAGGCGCTGCTGGGTCTGGCGCGGTGAGCGAGGCCCCGCCGCCCGCGCTGCTGGGGCGGATGCGCTTTTCGGGCGCGTGGCGGGACTATCAGCAACGCGTGCTGGACGAATTCGCGCAGCACGCCGCCGACCAGCGGATCCACGTGGTCGCCGCGCCGGGATCGGGCAAGACGGTGCTTGGGCTGGAACTGGTGCGCCGGATCGGCCGCCCCGCGCTGGTCCTCGCCCCCACCCGCACGATCCGCGACCAGTGGAGCGCTCGGCTGGTGCCGCTGTTCCTGGACCAGCCGCCAGCCCCGCACGAATGCTCGCATGACCTCGCCGCACCGGCAGACCTGACCTGCGCCACCTATCAGGCACTCCACGCCCACTGGGCAGAAGCGGACGGCACGCGCTTCGCCGCGCTGGTCGCGGCTCTCGATGCGGCTGGCCCGGTCACGCTGGTGCTGGACGAGGCGCACCACCTGCGGCGCGAATGGTGGTCCGCGCTGCAGGCGCTGTCCGGTGCGCTGGCGGGCGCGCATATCGTCGCGCTGACGGCCACCCCGCCCTATGACGCCCCCGGCGCGGAATGGGCCCGCTACGAAGCGATGTGCGGCCCGATCGACCTTGAGATCGGCGCGCCGGAACTGGTGCGCGCTGGCGATCTGGCTCCCCACCAGGACCACGTCCTGCTCGCCCCGCCCGATGAGGATGCCTTGAACCTGCTCGATGCGCGGCGCGCGGGGATCGCCGGGTTGATCGCCGAGCTGAAGCAGGACGCGCTCCTGCTCGATCACCTGTCCGCTCATCCCTGGCTGACCGCGCCGGGCGATCATGTCGAGGCGGTGCTGGAATCGCCCGAACTGCTTACCGCCACGCTGATCCTGCTGGCTGCGGCAGGGCGGCCAATCCCCTCCGCCCCGCTCCGCCTGCTGGGGGTGGGACGGGCGGACGTGCCGGACCTCTCGCCCTGGTGGCTGGAAGTGCTGCTGAACGGCTGGATGTTCACCCATGCCGAGGCGATGGCCATCGGCCCCGAGCGGACCCGCGCCCTGCGCGCCCGGCTGAGCGAGGCGGGCCTGATCGAAGGGCGCCGGGTGAAGCTGGGCGAAAGCCGCCACCTGTTCCAGGCCATGGCAGGTAGCCTTGCCAAGCTCGATTCGATCGCCGCCATCGCACGGGCCGAGGCGGAGGCTTTGGGCGGGCGCCTGCGCCTGCTCGTCCTGTCCGATCACGTCCGCGCCGACGAACTGCCGCGCGCGCCAAGTGAGAATTACCGCCCATCGCGGTTGGGGGTCGTGCCGATCTTCGAAACACTGCGCCGCGCGCTGGGCGGGGAGCAGCCGCTTGCCATCCTGACCGGAACGCTGGTGATCCTGCCGCTGGCGGTGGAGGCGGACCTGCACGCCCAGGCGGCAGACCTGGGGATCGCACCGGAAAGCCTGCGGTTCGTGCCGCTGCCCGGCTGCCCTGGCCATGCGCGGGTAGAGGCAAGCGGCAGGGCGGGCGAAGCATTGGTCGCGCTGGTCACCGCGCAGTTTGCCGCCGGCACCGTCCGCGTGCTGGTCGGCACGCAGGCCCTGCTGGGCGAGGGCTGGGACGCCCCGGCGGTCAACAGTCTGGTGCTGGCCAGCAATTCGGCGGCCTTCATGCTGTCCAACCAGATGCGCGGGCGGGCGATCCGGCTCGATCCGGCCGATCCCGGCAAAGTCGCGAACATCTGGCATCTCGCGGCGGTCGAAGCCCCGCCTCCCGGCCCGCTGGCAGAGCTGGCGGAGCGGCTGGACTGGGGCGCGCTCGATAGCGGGGACGAGCCCGGTTCGGACTGGGCCCTGCTGACCCGCCGCTTCCGCGCCTTCGAGGGCATCGCCAACCACGGCCCGCCGCTGATATCCGGCGGGATCGAGCGGCTTGGCCTGTGGGAAGCCGAGGGGCTGGAGGGTTGCAATGCGCGCACCCTCGCCCTCGCCGCCGACCGGGCGGCGATTGCCCGGCGCTGGCAGGAATCGCTGGGCAATGCCGCTCCCCGGGCGCGGGTGCGCGAGGCAGCCTCGCCCCGCCATGCCCCTTACCGGCTGGCGTGGAGCGATACGCTGGGCTGGCTGGTGGCCAGCGGGCTTTCGGGCGGGGCCTTCGCGGGGTTGGCAGAACTGCGCAATCTTCCGGGTCTCGCCACGCCCGGCATGATCGGCATGGCCGTGGCAGGCGCGGCGGCGCTCGCCAGCCTGCCGAAGCTGCTCCTGAGCCTGCGCCTGCTGTGGCGCAGCGGCTCGCTCGAAACCAGCGTCAGGCAAGTCGCGGAAGCGGTGATCGCCGGACTGGTAGCCGCTGGCGCGCTCGACAGCTTCCAGGCTTGGCAGGGGCAGGTCGTGACGCGGCGCACCGCCTCGGGCCGGATCGACGTGCTGGTCGAAGGCCTGCCCCGCGCCGGGGAACGCGTCGTGCTCGAAGCCCTGGCAGAAGCGCTCGGCCCGGTGCGCAACCCGCGCTATCTGCTGGTGCGCCGCTCATGGCTGGGCCTGCACCGCCGCGCCGATTACCACGCCGTACCCGAGGTGATCGGGCGGCAGAAGGCCTCAGCCGAAGCGTTCCACCGCGAATGGCGGGCGCGGGTCGGCTCGGCCCGGCTGGTCTTCACCCGCTCGGCGGAGGGCCGCCTGATCCTGCTGCGCGCCCGCGCGCGCTCGTTCGCCGCCGGGTTCCAGCGTCCGGTCGACCGACACTCGGTCTGGGAATAGCCTAGAGCCGCCAGTCGACCGCGCCGCGCCCCTGCGCTTCGAGGAAGGCGTTGGCCTTGCTGAAGTGGCGGCAGCCGAACCAGCCGGTGTGGGCCGACAGCGGGCTGGGATGCGGGGCGGTGAGGACCAGGTGATGGGTGCCCGCGCCCAGCCCCGACACGCTCGCCGCCTTCTTGCGGGCATGGCTGCCCCACAGCATGAAGACGCACGGCTCCGCGCGGGCGGCGACGGCGGCGACCACGGCATCGGTGATCTCTTCCCAGCCCTTACCCTGATGCGAGGCGGGCTTGCCATCCTCCACTGTCAGCGCGGCGTTGAGCAGCAGCACTCCCTGCCGCGCCCAGTTCGTCAGGTTGCCGTGCGCCGGGCGCGGCAGGCCAAGGTCGCTTTCCAGTTCCTTGTAGATGTTGACCAGGCTGGGGGGCACTTTCACCCCATCCTGCACCGAGAACGACAGGCCGTGCGCCTGCCCGGTCCCGTGGTAGGGGTCCTGGCCGAGGATCACGACTTTGACCGCGTCGAGCGGGGTCAGGTCCAGCGCGGCGAGACGGGTGCCGCGCGGCGGGTAGATGCGTTTTCCGGCGGCCTCCTCGGCGGTCAGGAAACCACCCAGCGCACGCGACTTTGCGCTGGCGAGCACGGGGTCCAGTACCTCGCGCCAGCTTTCGGGAACCGCATCGCTGCCTGCCAAGGGTGCTTTCTCCGTCATTGCGGGGCTTTCCACCGTGCCCGGATCGGCCTAAGCACTTTGGTCATATGGCTGTCTATCTCCACGAAGAAGATCTCCCCGAAGGCGTGCTCGCGCCCGGGCCGGTTGCGGTCGATACCGAAACCATGGGACTGATCACCCCGCGCGACCGGCTGTGCCTGCTGCAGATTTCCGATGGCAGGGGGGATGAGCACCTCGTCCGCTTCGCGCCGGGATCGGCCTATGACGCGCCGAACCTCAAGGCCGTATTGGCCGATCCGGAGCGGGTGAAACTCTACCATTTCGCGCGCTTCGACCTGGCCGCGATCGAGCATTACCTGGGCGTCACCGCCGCGCCGGTGTTCTGCACCAAGATCGCCAGCAAGCTGACCCGCACCTATACCGACCGGCACGGCCTGAAGGATCTGGTGCGCGAACTGCTGGGCAAGGA
>CALMJG010000104.1 GCA_937864195.1 uncultured Novosphingobium sp. | reverse complement strand
TTCGGCCGTGGACAGTGCGGGGCACGCTCTTGCGCGCGGTTCCGATTGCCGCAAGCTGCCTTCCATGTTCGACCGCCTTCCCCGCCTTGCCGCGCTTGCCGTCATCGTGCTGTTTCTTTCCGTCTCGGCATGGCTGCTCGGCGCACCCGGCCAGACTGCGGCCGTGGCCAAGGCGGGGCAGTATTCCGACATGCAGCTCTACCGCGATGTGGTGGCGGCGATGCGGGAGGGGGCGCCCTACCACCGGGCATCGGCGCAGTTGCAGCGGGAACATGGCTATCCACTGAAGCCGTTCGTGACGATGCGCCCGCCGACGCTCTATGTCGCAGCGGCAAAGCTGGGCTGGCCGGCGCTTCAGTTCGCGGCGCTGCTGCTGGTGCTGGCGAACGTGCTGGCCTGGAGCAAGGCCCTGCCGGGATCGCTGGCGCGCGCCGAGCGGATTGGCGCCGCCGCAGGCGCGGCGCTGGGCGGCGCGGCGGTGCTGGTGCCCATGCTACTGGGTTTTACCGAGCTTTGGGCAGGTCTGCTGATGTCGCTGGCGTTGGCGCTGCGGCTGGCCCGGCCGGAGCGGTGGGGGTGGACGGTCGGCCTGGTCGCTACGGCGCTGCTGCTGCGCGAACTGGCCCTGCCCTTCGCGCTGCTTGCCGCCGCCTTTGCCCTGTGGGAGCGGCGCTGGCGGGAACTGGCCGCCTGGGGCGCGGTCCTGGCCGGATTTGCGCTGTTCATGGCCTGGCACGCCGGCGCGGTCATGGCGGAGGTGCGCCCCGGCGACATTGCTTCACCGGGCTGGAGCGGCGGACAGGGGCTGCGCGGGGTGCTGATGGCACTGGCCAATACCTCGCTGTGGCAGAACGTGCCCCAGCCGCTGGCGGTGGTCGCCTGCCTTCTGCCCGCACTCGGCTGGGGCGCGCTGTGCGGACGCGGCGGGCCTTTCGCCCTGCTGCTGCTGGCCGGTTACGCGCTGATGCTGGCGCTGTTCGCGCGGGCCGACAACTTCTACTGGGGATTCCTGCTGCTGCCCCACTGGTTCGCGGGCTATGCCCTGGTGCCGCGCGGGATCGCCCAGTTGTGGCGGGCGGTCAGTTCGCCGCGCCGCTGATCGGCCCCGCCTCGTTCGCGACGATCCTCAGCACTTCCGCCCAGACCGCCGCGTTCTGCGCCAACTGGGCCGGATCGACCTTGTCCAGCGTATCGTCGGGGGTGTGGTGGAGATCGAAATAGCGGGTGCCGTCCTGGTCGAGGTCGATCACGGCCAGCTTCTGCGCCTTGGCGATCGCGCCGATGTCTGCCCCGCCCCCGGCCTTCGCGGCCTTGCGGACGATCCCGTAAGGCGCCAGCGCGGCGGCGATCCGATCGGCCAGGGGGGCATTGGCGGGTGCGAAATCAAAGCCGACACGCCAGATCCGGTCCGCTCCGAAGTCGCTTTCCAACGCAACTGCATGGGGTTCGCCGGCATGGGCGGCGGCATAGGCCGCGCCGCCGAACACGCCAATTTCCTCTGACCCGGCCCACAGCACGCGGATGGTGCGAAGCGGCTTGCCGCCGCGCTGGGCGGCCAGCGCCGCATCCGTGATGATCCCGCAGCCGGCCGCATCGTCAATCGCCCCGGTGCCGATATCCCAGCTGTCGAGATGGCAGGCGACCAGCACCGGCGGCAGCGAAGGTTCGCGCCCCGGCAGTTCGGCGATCACGTTGCCCGAGGGCAGCTGGCCAACGCTGCGCCCTTCGAGGGTCAGGGCCAGCGTCATCGGCTTGCCCCCCTTCCTGGCCGCGATCCGGGCGATCAGGTCGGCGTCGGGATTGGAAACGGCGCCGGCCGGGATCGGAGTGGTCCCGGTGGGCCAACTGGTCGCGCCGGTGTGCGGGTTGCGGTGCAGGTCGGTGCCGATCGAGCGGATCACCACTGCGGCGGCGCCCTTGGCCGCGGCCACCGTCGGCCCCTGCCGCCGCGCCTGGCCATAGGGACCATAGCCCGAGCCATCCTGCGATGCGACCATCGCATGGTCGATGAAGGCGATCCGGCCCTTCAGCGACCCGTCCGGAGCGGCCTTCAGCGCGTCCAGGCTGGCGAAATAGACCAGCTCGCCAGTCAGCCCGCCCGCCGGGGTCGGCGCGCTATAACCCAGCGCGGTGATGGCAAGGTCGTGAGGGAAAGGCGCGGTCAGCTGCGCCCGCTCCGCTCCGCGCACCCAGCCGGGGATGGTGAAGGGTTCGACGCGGATGTTGGCGAAGCCCAGCGCCTTGAGACGGGCGACAGCCCAGTCGCGCGCCGCCGCTTCGCGCTCGGTGCCGGCCAGGCGCTGGCCGACCTCGGTGGTCAGGCCCTCGGTGATGTCCCAGGCGACGCCGCTGCCCTCCACGGGCTTGGCAACTGCGGGGCTGGCGAGGACGAAAGCGAGTGCGCCAAGTGCGGCGCCGGGAATGGCGAACTTCATTGCGGCGGGTTAGCCGTCTGCTCACGGCTTGCCAAGCCGGAGCACCCCAAAGGGAACGGGCCGGGGATCGCTCCCCGGCCCGTCCTGTCCTGGCTAAGCCGTGCGGATCAGTAGCTGAAGCGCAGGGTGATGCCGTAGGTGCGCGGTTCGCCAGCGAAGCCGACGAACAGCTGGTTGGCCGTGCCCGACAGGCCGGTCGAGGCCGGAGCCGCAACCGCGCGGTAGGTGCCGCTGCCCTGCAGCGGCATGTCGGCGCCGATCATGTAGTACTGCTTGTTGAGCAGGTTCTGCCCCCACAGCTCCACGCCCCAGCGCTTGTCCGGACCGTAGAGGCCGATGCGGCCGTTCACCACCACGTAGGAATCCTGGATCTTTTCGACGTCCAGGTCCGAACCGGTGTTGGTGTCGCTCTGCAGGCGCGAGTCGAGATAGAACAGCGCGCTCATGCCGCTGTCGCCGACCGGCGGAGCCCAGCTGAGCCCGGCGGTGACGACATATTCCGGCGCGTTCGACACCGCGTTGCCCGGCAGCTGGAACAGCACCGGCGAGAGCGGACGGCCCGCCGTGCCGACCAGATCCTTGGCATATTCGGTCTTCGCATAGGTCAGGCCCATGTTGACCGTGAAGTAGCGGGCAGGCTTGAGGAAGGCTTCGATTTCGAAGCCCTTCGCGGTCACGCCCGGCTTCAGACGGTTGGCCGCGCAGGCACCGGTGGCGGCCGAACCATCGGCATCAGCGCCGCCCAGGCTGTCCTTGCAGGCCTGGATGTTGGTGACTTCGAAGTTCACGCCGTTGTAGGTGTTGAGCTGATAGTTCGAATAGCGCTGGTAGAACGCCGCCACGTTGACGTCGATCGCACGGCCGTTGAACTTCATGCCCACTTCGAAGGCATCGACCTTTTCGCTGCCGAACTGCAGGTCGGTCGCCTCGGCGCGGCCGTTGCCCGGAGTGAAGGCCGGACGCGCCAGCGTGGCGGTGCAGGCCGCGTTCTGCGCCGCGCTGCCACCGGTGGTGCTGCACGGCCGGTCGTACGCCGAGGTGTCGAGGTTGAAGCCACCCGCCTTGTAGCCCTTCGAGGCCGAGGCATAGACCAGCAGATCCTCGGTCGGCTTGAAGCTGAGCACGGCGGTGCCGGTCCACTGCCCTTCGCTGAACTTGGTGCCCGGTGCGCCAGCGGTGAGCGACGGCGCGGTGCCGTTTACGACGCAGGCGATCGAGGCCAGGCTCTGGAACGGAGTGGGAAGGATCGCCGGGCACAGCGTGTTGTTGTTGGCGGCGGTGCCCGTCAGAGTCTTGGTTTCGTGGGTGTAGCGGGCACCCACGGTCAGCTGCAGCTTGTCGGGCACGATGTCGAAGGTGTTGTGGGTGAAGATCGCCCAGTTCTCGCTCGACTGGTCGAAGCTGCTGTTGTCGCCCGTGCCGTTGAGGCGTGCGGCGCCGGTCAGCGCGGCCAGCCCCTGGAAGCCCGGCCACGAGGTGGTCGGCAGGTTGGAACAGGTGGCCGAGGCAAGGTTCACGTTGGCAGCCGACAGCGCCGAGGCAGCAAGGCAGTTGGCATAGCGTTCGTAGTCGGCGCCGTACTTGATGTCGTCATCGACGAGCAGCTTTTCGTTGGCGTAATAGCCACCGACCAGCCAGTCGAGCCGGCCATCGAAGGCTTCGCCCTGAAGCCGCAGTTCCTGGGTGAACAGCTTGAAGTGGCGATCCTGGTCGGCCCGGCGCAGGATGTCCATCGCCTGGAAATCGCCGTCCTGGCCCATCTCGTTCAGATAGTCGCGGTAGGCGGTGATCGCGGTCAGCGTCGCGCCGCCCAGATCCCAGGTCAGTTCGCCCGACAGGCCCCAGTCCTTGCTGTCCGAACGATAGGGCACGCCCGGGGTGGTGGCGGTGGTGCGCACGAAGCTCTGGCCCGCGGGCGGAACCTGATAGTTCGCACCGAACGCCTGCAGCAGCGGCAGCAGGGTGTTGGCACCGATCACGACCGAACCGTCAGCCGCGCGGCTGAGGTTGCGCACCGGGTTCAGCAGCACGCCGACGCAGCAGTTTTCGTTCCGCTTGCTGTAGTCGGCGATCAGGCGCAGCTTGAGATCGTCCGAAGGCTCGATCAGCAACTGGCCGCGCAGCAGCCAGCGATTGCGATCGTTGGCATCGGGTTCGCCCGGGGTCAGCTGCTTGATGAAGCCATCGCGCTTCTGCCAGACGGCATCGAGGCGGGCGGCGACCGTCTCGCTCAGCGGAGCGTTGACCGCGCCGTCGAGGCGCCAGAAATCATAGTTGCCGTAGGTCGCCGAACCCTTGACCCTGAGGCCCTTGAAGTCCGGACCCTTGGTGACGATATTGATCAGGCCGGCGGTAGAGTTGCGGCCGAACAGCGTGCCCTGGGGGCCGCGCAGCACTTCCACCCGTTCAATATCGCCCAGTTCCGACAGGCCCACGCCCGTGCGGCTGCGATAGACGCCGTCGATGAACAGGCCGACCGAGCTTTCAAGGCCGGCGTTCTCGCCCACAGTGCCGATGCCGCGGATGCGGGCGGTGAAGTTGACTTCGCTGGTGGCGCCCGAAACGAGCAGCGAGGGCGCCACCTGGGTCAGCTGGCGCACGTCGCTGGCGCCGCTGCGCTCAAGCGTTTCGCCGCTGACGGCCGAGACGGCGATGGGAACGTCCGAGAGGACTTCGCTGCGGCGGGTCGCGGTAACGACGATGTCGCCCGCGTCGGCGGTTTCGTCCTGCGGCGCGGATTCCTGCGCATGGGCCGGAGCCCAGGCAAAGGCGGAGGTGCTGGCTACGAGCAACACTGCGGCCCTGAAGTTCATCTTACTCTCCTCATGTCCGGGCGCGGGGAATTGTCCTGCTGCGCCCTCGAACGGGCCCTTACAGCCGCCCTTTACCGCGCGCTACCTGCCTGAACCGATAGCTGCGGACCTGTTGCATGAGAGCAACCAATCGTCTGGACGTATAATGGCCGCCCTCTCGGCGCCGCTGCCCCGCGTGATGCTTGCTTGGCACGGCCCGGCCCTGTAGAGGCGCGGCAACTTTCCGGTTCCAGCCTATCCCCAAGAGGACTCCCCAGATGGCCGCCCAATACGCCTTCGTGATGAAGGACATGACCAAGACCTTCCCCGGCGCGCAGAAGCCGGTGCTGAGCAACATCAACCTGCAGTTCTACCAGGGCGCCAAGATCGGCATCGTCGGTCCGAACGGCGCGGGCAAGTCGACCCTGATCAAGATCATGGCCGGGATCGACAAGGACTACACTGGCGAGGCCTGGCCGGGCGAGAACATCACGGTCGGCTATCTCGAGCAGGAGCCCGAGCTTGACCGCACGAAGACCGTGCTCGAAAACGTCAAGGACGGCGCGCGCGGCACGGCGGATCTCGTCGACCGGTTCAACGCGATCAGCGCGGAAATGGGCGATCCCAAGGACGACACCGATTTCGACGCGCTGATGGAGGAAATGGGCGATCTGCAGGCCAAGATCGACGCGGTCGACGGCTGGACGCTCGACAACCAGCTTGAAATCGCGATGGAAGCGCTGCGCTGCCCGCCGGGCGACTGGCCGGTGGACAGCCTCTCGGGCGGTGAAAAGCGCCGCATCGCGCTGACCCGCCTGCTGATCCAGAAGCCGGACATCCTGCTGCTGGACGAACCGACCAACCACCTCGACGCCGAATCCGTCGAATGGCTGGAAAACCATCTCAAGGAATATGCCGGCGCGGTGCTGATGATCACCCACGACCG
>CALMJG010000103.1 GCA_937864195.1 uncultured Novosphingobium sp. | reverse complement strand
TCCGACCCCCACACCCCCAGTGTGATGCGCTACCAGGCTGCGCTACGTCCCGACCTTGTTGCTGGTTCGTGCGGTGCACGGCTCCAGCGGAAGCGCGCCTATAGGCAGGCTGCGCGGTGATGGCAAGCACTACGCGGCTGTCTGTGCAAAGTTCGCTCCTGGTCCTTGCACTTGGCCCGATTGGCCCCACTTCTGCTGCGCTGATCGCAGGAGGGGCGGGGGCGGGCGCGTTGCCTTGCCGGGCCTTAACTGCTAGTCGCGCGCAATTCCGCCCGGGCTGTCCGGGCCGTTCCTTTTAGAAAGCCGGATTTCACAGATGTACAGTCCGACCCTACTGCTGCTTGCCCCCGCCGCTGCCGATGCCGGCGCTCCGCCCACCTGGCTGACCTGGCTGCCGATCGTGGCGATGTTCGCGGTGTTCTGGTTCCTGATCCTGCGCCCGCAGATGAAGCGGCAGAAGGAACATCAGGCCAAGCTGTCGCAGATCAAGAAGGGCGATCAGGTGCTGACCGGCGGCGGCCTGCTGGGCAAGGTCACCAAGGTCGACGAACACTACGTCGACCTGGAACTGGGCACCAACATCAAGGTCAAGGCGCTCAAGTCCACCATTGCCGACGTGATTCCGCCGGGTGGCGTGGCTGCCAACGACTGACCGGTTATCCGCGCAACAGGAAGCGAAACCCCACTCCATGCTCGATTTTCCTCGCTGGAAGCAGCTCTGGCTCTGGGCGGTCACGCTCGTCGCCTGTCTTTGCGCCCTGCCTTCGCTGTTCACGGTTTCGGGCCTCGACTGGCCGAAATCGCTGCCGGCGCCCGTCATCAACCTCGGCCTCGACCTTGCCGGCGGCAGCCACATCCTGCTTGAGGCAAACCCCGAGCAGGTGCGCCGCCAGCGGCTCGAATCGATGGAAGAGGACGTGCGGTCGCGCCTGCGCCAGGCCGAACCGCAGATCCGCATCGGGGAAATCTCGTCGAAGGACGGCACTGTCAGCTTCATGCTGGCCGACCCGTCGCAGGTCGACGCCGCGCGCGAGCAGCTCCAGACTCTGACCCAGGGCGCGGGCCTGACCGGCCAGCGCGACTGGAACCTGGAAGTGCGCGACGGCAACCGGATCGTCATGACGCCGACCCAGGCCGGCATCAACCTCGCGATCGCCCAGGCGATGGATACGGCCACCGAAGTCGTCCGCAAGCGCATCGACGCGCTAGGCACGCGCGAGCCGACCATCATCCGCCAGGGTGCGCAGCGCATCGTCGTGCAGGTTCCGGGGCTTAAGGACCCGGCCGCGCTCAAGGCGCTGCTGGGCAAGACCGCGAAGCTCGAATTCAAGCTGGTCGACGGCACAGCGCTGCCCAGTGACCTGCAGCAGGGCATCGCCCCGCCGGGATCGGAGCTGGTTCCCTACGAGAATCCGGCGCAGAACGGCAATGTGCCGCTGGCGGTCAAGCGGCTGGGCGGGATCAAGGGCGACCGCCTGACCAACGCCCAGCAGAGCTTTGACCAGCAGACCAACGCCGCGATCGTCAACATCACTTTCGACCAGCAGGGCGGCGCCAAGTTTGCCAAGCTGACGACCGAGAACGTGGGCAAGCCCTTCGCGATCATCCTCGACGGCAAGGTGCTGTCCGCGCCGACCATCCAGGAGCCGATCATCGGCGGCACGGCGCGCATTTCCGGCAACTTCACGGTCGACAGCGCCAACCAGCTGGCCATTGCGCTGCGCTCTGGCGCGCTGCCGGTGGACCTGAAGGTGGTCGAGGAACGCACCGTCGGGCCTGACCTGGGCGCGGATTCGATCAACAAGGGCGTGATCGCCTTTGGCGCGGGCATGTTCGCGCTGATGGCCTTCATGCTGATCACCTATGGCCGCTTCGGCGTCTACACGAACCTCGCGCTGATCATCAACACGCTGATGATCCTGGGGATCATGGCCGGGATCAGCACCACGCTGACCCTGCCGGGCATCGCCGGTTTCGTGCTGACCATCGGCGCGGCGGTCGACGCCAACGTGCTGATCAACGAGCGCATCCGCGAGGAGCGGGCGCGCGGCCGGCGCGTGGTGCAGGCGGTGGAAATGGGCTACAAGGAAGCCAGCCGCGCGATCTTCGACGCCAATATCACCAACACCATTGCCGCGGTGCTGATGTTCCTGTTCGGCTCCGGCCCGGTCCGCGGTTTCGCGGTCGTGCTGATGATCGGTATTGCCACGTCGGTGTTCACCGCCGTCACGCTGACCCGGATGTGGGTGGCAGGCTACCTCCGCCGCGAACGCCCCAGCGATATCGTGCTCTAAGGGACTGCAACGATGAAACTGCTCAAGCTTGTCCCCGACAACACGAACATCCGCTTCCTGCGCTGGCGGGTGCCGTTCTATGTCATCAGCCTGTTGCTGATGGCGGCATCCGTCACGCTGGTCTTCACCAAGGGCCTCAACCTGGGCGTCGATTTCGTCGGCGGGCAGATGATCCGCGTGACCTTCGTCCAGACCCCGGCGGCGCCCGTGGCGGAACTGCGCGAGACGGTCGGATCGCTCGGCTATGGCGAGCCGATCATCCAGCAGTTCGGCAAGCCCAACGAAGTCTCGATCCGGATGAAGCTGCCGGAAGGTTCTGACGCCAACGCCGGCCTTGCCGATGAAATGGCCCGCAACATCACCGCCAAGATCAAGGCGACCCATGCCGACGCGCGGATCGACGGGGTCGATTCGGTGTCCGGCAAGGTCTCGGGCGAATTGTTCAAGACCGGGATGCAGGCCCTGATCGCATCGATGGTGGCGATCTCGATCTACATCTGGGTGCGGTTCGAATGGCAGTTCGGCGTGGGCGCGCTGTTCGCGCTGGTCCATGACGTGACCTTGACTCTGGGCCTGTTCGCGGTGACGCAAATGGAGTTCGATCTCAACATCGTCGCCGCCCTGCTGACCCTGATCGGCTATTCGCTCAACGATACCATCGTCATCTACGACCGCATCCGCGAGAACATGAAGAAGTTCCGGCGGATGCCGCTGCCCGAACTGCTCGATCTGTCGGTCAACGAGACGCTCAGCCGTACCATCGTTACGTCCGGCTCGGTGCTGATCACGCTGGTTGCGCTGCTGCTGCTGGGGCCGAACGTGATCTTCGGCTTCACCGCGGCGATCACGCTGGGCATCTTTGTGGGCACTTATAGCTCGATCTACATGTCGGCGCCGATCCTGATCTGGCTGCGGGTCAATTCGGCCAGCTTCGTGCCGACCGAGTCCGACATCGAACGCCAGGAACGCCTGGCGCGCGAAAAGGCCTGACAAGTGGCGGCGGGGGCTTAACCCCGCCGCCGGTTCACCAGCCGCCGCCAGTGCGCGACCAGCGCCTCGGCATTCGCTTCCCAGCTGAATCCTTCCGCCCCCCGCAGCACCTCTGCGCGCGCGGGACGTGCTGCGAGCAGGCCTTTTACCGCCTCGGCAATCGCCACCCCGTCGCGCTCGGCCATCCGGCCCCAGGCGGGATCGGTCAGCAGTTCGCGCGCGCCCGGGATCGGCGTGGTGACTACCGGCGTGCCGCAGGCCAGCGCCTCGACCCAGGCGTTGGCCAGGCCTTCGCTGGCGGTGGGCAGCACGAAGACATCGGCGGCCGACAGCACTGCGGGCAGATCTCCGTGCGGCACTGGCCCCAGGAAACGAACCCGATTGCCCACCCCATGCGTCTCTGCCGCAGCGCGCAGCGCAGCTTCGTCCGGACCGGCCCCCGCAAGCAGCAGGATCGCACCGGGCAGATGCGCCAGCGCCTCGATCGCGAAAATCTGCCCCTTGCGCGGGATCAGCGCGCCGACTGTCGCCAGCACGGGGGCATCGGCGGGCAGGTCCAACTGCGTCCGGCAGGCGGCCCGGTCCAGCGGGCGGAACACCGTGCGGTCAAGCCCCGTGCGGTGCAGGGTGATGCGATCGCGCGGGATACCCAGCGCGGCCATGTCGTCCGCCAGCCCTTGCGCCACGGCCAGCAGGCCATCCGCACCAAGGGCGGCATCGAGCACCTGCAGCGCGGTGCCCTTGCCGCGCCCCCAGTGATGGATGTCCGCCCCGCGCGCCTTGATCGAGACCGGCAGGCCCAGTGCCTGGCCGATCGAGACAGCGGCGGGACCATCCGGGTAGAAGAACTGCGCATCGACCAGATCGAACGGCTGTTCGGCATGCAGCCGCCGGGCGAGCGGCAGGACAGCGCTTTTGACCAGGGCCGCGTTCCAGCGCCCGCCGATCCCGGGAAACAGGCGAAAGCGCGGCCTCAGCACGCGAACTCCGCCGCGCTGCTCATCGAAGCGAAGTTGCCGCAGCGGCGCATAGAGTGGATGGCGCGACAGCGGCCAGGGCGGCACGCCGAGCGGATTGACCATCACCAGATCGACATCGCCGCGGCGCATCACGGCCTGCATCTGGCGCTCGACGAAAACGCCGAAATTGGGCCGCGCGGCGCTGGGATAAAGCGTCGAAAGCGACAGGATCCGCAGGGTCACAGCTTGCGCACCAGCATCTCGGTTGCCGCGATCCACGCCGGATTGTCGATGACGATCTGGCGGCTGCCCGCCCCGGGCGGCAGGATCGCAATGCGGCTGGCATCGCGGTCGATCATCCGCCCGAAGGCAAAGCGTCCGCCAGCGCGCGGCGCGAGTACATCGCGGTTGAGCAGGCGGCCAAAGTCCTCCGGCCCGTGCTGGCGCAGCCAGATCTGGTCCCCGGCGCGGTATTCCCCCGTGCTTTCCTCGACCGCGAGCGCGACCAGCGGCGCGTCGCCAAGCAGTGCCGTGGGCAGGATCGCATCGCGCGGTACGGTCAGCGGCTCGGCGCCCGTCGCCGCAAGCCGCGCGACATAGCGCGGCTGCTCCGCGCTTTCGCCGCGAACCAGCAGTTCCGGCTCTACCTCCAGCGCGGCGGCGATCCGGTTCATCCAGGCGAGCGAGAGGTTGCGCATCCCGGTTTCCAGCCGGCCGATCGTCTGGGCGGTGGTGGGCGGCATGCAGCGCTCGGCCACGTCGGCCAGAGTCAGCTGCTTTTCGCGCCGGATGTCTCGTATGCGATTGATCATGTCCCTGACCTTGTAACCAGATTGGTTTTTGAGCTTTCCTACAATCCTGCTGTTTTGGCAAGCAGATGACGACTCAACCGCAAAGGGGAAATGGCATGAAGCAGGTCCTGGCCGAACGCGAACTGGGCACCGAAGGACCGCTGCGCCGCACCCCCCGGCGCGGACGCCGCAGCGTGACGGTCAACCTCGCCGAAAGCCCGCTGGCCTGGCTGCACGCGCGCGGCCATCTCAGCGATGTCCAGTTCGCTGCCGGCGAAGCGCTGCGCCGCGATTGGGAGCGCGCGCAGCTGGCCCCGGGCGTGACGATGCGCTGGGATCCGGTGCGGGTGCAGGGCGGCAGCAGTGATCGCGCGCTGCATGCCACAGAGCGTCAGATCGCCGCGCACCAGCGTTTCGACGGCGCGGTGGCGGCGGCCGGACCGGGGCTTTCGGACGTGCTGTGGCGCGTGGTCTGCGCAGGCGAGTCCCTGCCCGATGCCGAGCGGGCGCTTGAATGGCCGGTGCGCAGCGGCAAGCTGGTGCTGCGCCTTGCGCTTGACCGGGTGGCGACATTCTATCGCCTGGGATGACTTGTCCTTCGTCGGCTGCGGCCAGCACTTCGTCGATTAGCTTCCGCCAAGTGGCAGGCGGGGGCCAAGGCTCCTGCGCATTGCACCCAGGCAGGAGATACCAGATGGACCGGCGCGATTTCATGATTTCCGGCAGCGCGGCTGCGATTGCCCTGGCGGCGGAGCCGGCCTGGGCGAAGGTCAAGGCGGCGGCCAAGGGTCCGGATGGCTCGCTGGGGGCGCTGCTGGATGAAATCTTCCAGGACAATATCGCCCATTCGCCCGAATATGCGACCTCGCTGGGGCTGGACAAGGGCAAGCTGGCCCGGCTGCGCTACCAGTTGACCCCGGGCACCGCGCAAGAGCGGCGCGCCGACCTCGCCCGCAACCAGCGCTGGCTGAAGGCGCTCGATCGCCACGACCCCGCGCTGCTGAGCCCCGCCGGAAAGCGCAACCGCGCCCAGGCGCAATACATGCTGACCAGCCGCAGCACGGCGGCGAAGGACTTCGATCTCGATTCGGTGCAGCGGCCCTATCGGCTGTTCCAGCAGGGCGGAGCCTATTTCGAAGTGCCGGATTTCCTGAATTCGCAGCACACCATCTCCAACGCCAACGATTGCGAGGCCTACCTAGCGCGCTTGTCGGCCTTCGCGCGGTCGCTGGACGAGGACACGGTTGAACAGCGTGCCCAGTCCGCGCGTGGCTTCACCGCGCCGGGCTGGTCGATCGACCTGACGCTCAGCCAGATGGCCAAGCTGCGCGGGCCGGCGGCTGGCGACAGCGGTATGGTCGCCTCGCTCGTCGACCGGGCCAGGACCAAGGGCGTGGCCGGTGACTGGGCCGCGCGAGCCACGCGGATCGTCGAGAGCCAGGTCTATCCCGCACTCGACCGGCAGATCGCGCTGATGACGCAGCTGCGCGCCACCACGCAGGCGGGAGACGGTGCATGGCGCCTGCCGCAGGGCGACGCGATCTATGCCGCCGCGCTGATGCAGGCGACCACCACGACCATGACGCCGGACGAGGTCCATCAGGCTGGGCTTGAGCAGGTGGCGGACATTTCCGCCCAGCTGGATGCGATCCTGAAGGCTGCCGGCCTCACCCAAGGCAGCGTCGGCGAGCGGCTGACCCAGCTCAACGTGCGGCCAGACCAGCTCTATCCGAACACCGACGCGGGCCGGAAGGACCTGATCGATAGCCTGAACGCCGGGGTTTTGGCCATGTGGGACAAGCTGCCGCGCGCCTTTGCGGAGGTGCCGCGCCAGCCACTGGAAATCCGCGCCGTGCCGGTGGAGATCCAGGACGGAGCCTCGAACGGGTATTACAACCGCGCCTCGCTCGATGGATCGCGCCCCGCGATCTACTGGATCAACCTCAAGGACGTGGGCGACTGGCCGAAGTATTCGCTGCCCGCGCTGACCTATCACGAAGGCGTTCCGGGCCATCACCTGCAGGGTTCCTATGCCCAGCTGGCGGGTGACCTGCCGATGCTGCTGCGCAACAACTTCATTTCCGCCTATGGCGAGGGCTGGGCGCTCTATGCCGAGCAGGTGGCGGACGAGCTGGGTGCCTATAGCGGCATCGAGCGGGCCGGCTTCCTCCAGTCGTTCCTGTTCCGCGCGGCACGGCTGGTGATCGATACCGGCCTGCACCACAAGCGCTGGAGCCGCGAGCAGGCGACCGACTACATGGTTGCCACCACCGGCTTCGCCCGCCCGCGCTGCCAGCGCGAGGTGGAGCGGTACTGCACCCAGATCGGCCAGGCCTGCTCCTACAAGATCGGCCACACCAGCTGGGTCGCGCAGCGCAGGAAGGCCGAGGCGGCGCTGGGCGGCAAGTTCAGCCTGCACTGGTTCCATGAAGTGCTGAAGGACGGCGTCATGCCGCTGTCCATGCTCGAAGCGCGGGTGGACGAGCGCATCGCCGAGCGGCTGGCCCAGGGTTAAGCGGGGAATCTTCAGTCGTCCCGGGCCTAGCCCGGGACGACGTTCGGGGATTCAGCCTTCGACCTGTTCGGCCAGCTCCAGCCAGCGTTCCTCGGCCGTATCCTTTTCCGCGCGGGCCGCTTCGATCGCCTTGGTCAGCGCGGCGAACTTCGCCGGATCGCGGGTGTAGAGCGCGGGATCGGCCAGTGCGGCCTCGTCGCGGGCGATCTGGGCCAGCAGGTCCTCGATCCGCTGCGGCAGTAGCTCGTAATCGCGCTGGTCCTTGTAGGAGAGCTTGGCCTTGCGCGGCGGCGGGGGAGGGGGCGGCGTTGGCGCCGGGGTCGCCGCCTTGGCCTTTGGCGCAAGCGTGCGGGCCGTGCGCTGCTTTTCCCAGTCGGCATAGCCGCCCGCGACCACATCGACCTTGCCCGATCCGTCCAGGCCCAGCGTGATCGTCACCGTGCGATCAAGGAAATCGCGGTCGTGGCTGACGATCAGGACCGTGCCGTCGTAATCCGCGATCACTTCCTGCAGCAGGTCGAGCGTTTCGAGATCGAGGTCGTTGGTCGGCTCGTCCAGCACCAGCAGGTTCGACAGCCGGGCGAATTCACGCGCCAGCAGCAGGCGGCTGCGCTCGCCGCCTGAAAGCGTACCGACCCGCGCCTCGACGAGACCTGGATCGAACAGGAAGTCCTTGAGGTAGCCCTGGATGTGCTTGCGCACCCCGCGCACGTCGATCCAGTCGCCGCCATCGGCCAGCACGTCGCGGACCCGCTTGTCCGGCGCCATCAGGCTGCGCTGCTGGTCGATCAGCACGCCTTGCAGGGTCTTGGCCCTTGTGACGGTGCCGGAATCGGGTTCCAGTTCGCCGGTCAGCAGCTTGAGCAGGGTGGTCTTGCCCGCGCCATTGGAGCCGACGATGCCGATCCGGTCGCCGCGGGTGATGCGCAGGGTGAAGTCCTTGATGATCGGTCGCTCGCCGAATTTCTTCGAGACCTTGTCGGCGACGATCACGGCCTTGGACTTGGCGTCGTCGGTCGCGAGGCCGAGCTTCGCGGTGCCCTGCGGGGTGAGCATTGCGGCGCGGGCGGCGCGCATTTCCCACAGCTTTTCCAGCCGCCCCTGGTTGCGCTTGCGCCGCGCGGTGACGCCGCGTTCCAGCCAGTG
>CALMJG010000102.1 GCA_937864195.1 uncultured Novosphingobium sp. | reverse complement strand
CCTGTCGGAACGCAGCGCGGCGGCCTCGATCGCGGCCTGACCCGATACGGCGGGGTTGGGCGTCATCCGATCGCTCCCTTGCGCTTGATGGTCAGGTACTGGTCTATCAGCCGTGTGCCGATCTGGCCGTGGGGCGCCTCGACCACGTCGACCCCCAGCGCGCGCAGCCGCGACAGCACCAGCGCGCGCTGGCGCAGCAGGGCGTCGGCGGTGGTGGCCATGGCCAGTGCCTGCAGATCCTCCGGCGGCGCCTGCGCGATCGAATCCAGCTCCTCATCGCGCAGGGTGACGAAGATCACCAGGTGGCGCGAGGTGAGGCGGCCGATGGACTCGATCATCAGTTCGGCGCTGGTCGGATCGGTGAAGTCGGAGAACACCACGATCAGGCTGCGCCGCGCCAGCCGTCCGGCCAGCGTTGCCAGAGCCAGCGTGAAATTGGGCTCCTGCGCGTGATAGTCCAGCCCGGCGGCGGCCTGTTGCAGGCGCGGAAACTCGCGCGCGTCGGTGACGAAGGGGGTGAACAGTTCGGGCCGCGCGGCAAAGCCGAACAGGGCGACCTTGTCCCCGCCCTTCAGCGCGACATAGGAAGTCGCCAGCGCGGCAGAGACCGCGCGGTCGATCCGGGGCAGGCCCTCTACCGGCTCGCACATCGACTGGCCGCAGTCGAAGGCGAAGACGATCTGGTTGTTGCGCTCGGCCTCGAACTCCTTGGCGTAGAGGTGGGCGTGGCGGGCGCTCGATTTCCAGTCGATCCGGCGGCGGTCCATCCCCGGCTGGTATTCGGCCAGCGCCTCGAACACGGTACCTTCACCGCGCATCCGCCGCGCGATCAGGCCGAACTGCGCGTCCTTCAGGAAGGTCTGGAGCGCGGGCGAGCGCACGGCGGCAAGGTTCGGCCAGACGCGGACCGGCTGCTCCAGCGGGCGATGGAGTTGCCGTGCGCCAAGGCCCAGCGGCCCGGTCCAGCGCAGCCACAGCCCCTCGACCATGCCGGTCCCGCGCCGATTGGGGCGAAAGCCGATGGCGGCGTGCCAGTCACGCGGGGCGCTGCGCGTCATGCCCTGTTCGGCGCGGCCTCCGGTAACGAGGCGCGGATCGGCGGCCAGCGCGGCCTCGACCCCGCCCTGCCAGCCATCGCTGAAACGGGCGGAGAGGGTAAACTCGGCCTCCGCGCCCACTTCCACGTCGCGCGGTTCGATCAGGCGCACCTCACTTGCGGTTCCGGCCAACAGGGCGTCGACCATGATCGCCAGCAGCACCAGGGTTCCCAGCGCCGGCGCGGCGGCCCAGGCGCCGGGCACCAGCACGGCGACCAGCAGGGCCGCCGGCGCGGAGGCCGCGACCAGCAGCGCCGCGCGCGCCGTGGGAACGAAGGTGCCGCGCATCGCCACGTTCAGCGCGGCGCCTCGGTGCTTTCGACCAGTTCGGCGACCAGCGTTTCGACCTGCTTGCCCTCGATCTCGGCGGCGGGGGACAGCAGCAGGCGGTGGCGCAGCACTGATGCCGCCAGCGCCTTCACGTCATCCGGCAGGACATAGTCGCGCGAATCGAGCGCGGCGCGCGCCCGGGCGGCATTGGCCAGCAGCACGGCGGCGCGGGGGCTGGCTCCGGAGGAAAGGTCTGCGCTGACCCGCGTGGCTCGCACCAGCCGCACGATATAGTCGATCACGCTTTCCGCCAGGGTCACGGTCTTCACGGCTGCGGCTGCGGCGGCGATGGTCGCGGCATCGGCCACCGCCTCGATCCCCAGGTCGGCGGGGCGCTGCGGCCCGGCGCGCTCGCCAAAGGTGGCGACGATCCGCGCCTCTTCCGCCGCGCTGGGATAGGGCACCAGCAGCTTGAACAGGAAGCGGTCAAGCTGGGCCTCGGGCAGGGGATAGACGCCCTGGCTCTCGATCGGGTTCTGGGTCGCCACCACCAGGAAGCTGGCGGGCAGGGGGTGCGGCGTGCCGTCCAGCGTCACGCGGCGTTCCTGCATGGCTTCCAGCAGGGCGGCCTGGGTCTTGGGCGGGGTGCGGTTGATCTCGTCCGCCAGCAGCAGCTCGCAGAAGATCGGCCCGCGCGTCAGGGTGAACTGGCTGGTCTGGAAGTTGAACAGGTTGGACCCCAGGATGTCGCCCGGCATCAGGTCGGGCGTGAACTGGATGCGCCCGAAATCGAGCCCGAGGCTGGCCGCGAAGCACTGGGCAAGGAAGGTCTTGGCCGTGCCCGGCGGGCCTTCCAGCAGGACGTGGCCCTGCGCCAGCAGCGCGACCAGCAGCGCGTCGACCGTCTCGGTCTGGCCGACCACGGCCTTCGCGACCTGCCCCCGGATCCGGGCGGCGAGGTGGCCCACCTCGGGCAGGGTCATCGTCTCAGCGGTCATTTCGTCAGGATCCTTTCGAGCGAATGCAGGGTCCGCGCGGCGCGGAGCAGATCATGCGGGCGGCGCGCGGCGCGCAGGGTGGCGGCGGCAGCGGAAAAGGGCGTGGCACCGGGCGCGCGGGCGGCGAGCGCACGGTCGATCGCGGCTTCGACTGCGGCGGTATCGAGCCGGACGGGGAGGGCCAGCGCCCGCGCCAGCCGCTCGCGCGCGGCATCGGCATAGGGCGCGCCGATCAGGTGCAGGCGGCCCGTGCGGCGCACCAGCGCGGCGGCATTGGCGACCAGTGCGCGCTTGCCGAAAGCGATCGCGCGGCCCGCGACCAGCGGCGGGCCAAAGCGGTGGAACGCGCGCCACCCGGTCACCAGCGCGGCGAAGATCAGGCACAGCGTCGCGGCCAGGAACGGGGGCACGAAGGCCATCGACAGCAGGTTCTGCGAGCGGGCGTAGCCATTCAGCGTCAGGTCGAAGGCGACCTTCCTGTCCCCGCCGTCCACCATCGCGCGCACCAGCCGCTCGGCCAGCCGCGCGTTCACCTCGTCCGCGAAGCCGTAGTTGTTGAGGAGGTCCGGTTCGAACACCAGCACCACCGGGTAAAGCTCGTAGTCGGCCTGGTCCTCGTCCGGCACCGGGGCATGGCCGGCGGCAATGGCGCGCAGTGCGGGATAGTCGCCGCCATCGTCGAGATAGGCCGCCAGCACCCGCCCGTCCGATGCACCGACGACCAGCGGCACCAGCGTCTCGCCGCTGCCGGACAGGACCTGTTCGGATACCGGCAGGGCGCCCGTCAGGCCGGCCCCCTGCCAGAAGCCCGGCTGGCCGCCGCTGCGCATGGGCGAGACATCGACGGTGATCTCGTCGTGAAAGCCTTCCCACGAAGGCGGGCGCGCTCCGGCAAGGCGGACCCAGCCCTCGCGCGCCTTGCCCCTGGCGTCCTGTTCGCCGGGCAGCGCGATCCACTTCGGCGCGATGACCAGCGTTGGTCCCAGGTGGCGGCGCTCTTCGACCACGGTCTCGATTGCCTTGCCATCAGCGGCGGGCGGGGTCAGCACGACCAGCCCCGGCGTCTTGAGCGCGGCGGGCGATTGGACCCGGCTGACCGCATAGCCGCGCTTTTCGAGGTAGGTGGCCAGCGCCGCATAGCCGACCAGCCCCTTGCCCGAGGCATGGGCCTGCGCCGGGTTGGGCGCACTGTCGTCCATCCCGCGCCCGATTGACCAGAGCAGCACCAGGAAGGCAAGGCTGCCCAGCAGGACCAGTGCTATCCCGCCCCCGCGCGAGAAGGCGGCGCCGCGCGGCACGCTCATGCCATGGCTCCGCCGGCGGGCAGGCGTTCCAGCGCGAACTCGGCATAGGCGGCGCGCGCGGCCTCCCAGTCTTCCGCGCTCAGCGGCGCCAGCGCGAACAGGCTGCGCTCGACCCGTGCCGCGATCACCGCGAAGGCGCGGCGCGCGCCGTCGGGCAGGGCCGCGATCCCGGCAATCTCGCGCGCGGTGCTGGCGGGGTGGACCCAGTCCGGGCGGGCGGCGGCAATCTGCTGGACCGAGCGGCGCAGCAGCAGGCGCACCGCCTCGTCAAAGCGGGCCTGGGCGGCCAGGCGGTCGGCATCGTCCAGCAGGGCGAGCGCCTCGCTGCGTTCGGGCAGCCATTCGGCCTCGTCCTCCTGCCTGTTCCGGCGCGGGCGTTCGATCACCCCGCGCACGATCCGGTACACGGCATAAAGCACGGCCAGCGCGGCAATCCCCAGCACCGCCCATTGCAGCGCGGGCACGGACAGGCCCAGCGCCTTGCCGATCGGGCCGAGGATGTTGCCCAGTGCCTCGCCCAGCGACTTCAGCCATTCGGGCGGAGGGGCGGGCGGCACTTCGGGCGGGGGCGGGGTCGGCTGGAACTGGATCGCGGCGCTGTCGCGCACGGCCTGCCAGTCGCCCGCCGCGCCCTGCGCCGCCTCGGCGCCCTGGATCGCTCCTTCGATTGCCGGCCTGCTCACGGCTGGAGAGGTGGCACGGAGCAGGCACGGGAGCAAGTCCCGGTGCAAGTCACTGAAACTGCTACCCGCGCGCCAGTTCCTGCGGATAGGTGCCCAGCACGCGCAGTTCCTTGCAGTGGAACGCCAGCTCTTCCATCGCCCGGTCGACCGCCGGATCGCCCGGTGCGCCGACGATGTCCGCGTAGAAGGTAGTCGCCGCAAAGCTCGCGCCCTTCTGGTAGCTTTCCAGTTTGGTCATGTTGACCCCGTTGGTCGCGAAGCCGCCCAGCGCCTTGTAGAGCGCGGCGGGGATGTTCTTCACCTCGAACACGAAGGTCGTCATCGCGGTGCGCCCGGCAAGCGCGGCGGCGGGCAGCGGTTCGCGCGCGAGGACGACGAAGCGGGTGGTGTTGTCCGCCGAATCCTCGATCCCCTCGGCCACGATCTTCAGGCCGTAAAGCTCGGCGGCGATGTGCGGCGCGACCGCGCAGGCCCGGGGATCGCCCATTTCCGCGACATAGGCCGCGGCGCCCGCCGTATCGGCATAGGCCATCGGCACGATCCCGCGCCCGCGCAGGTAGCGCCGGGTCTGGCCCAGCGCCTGGGGATGGCTGTAGGCGGCGGCGAACGGCCCGTCACCCAGCGCCATCAGCGCGTAGGTGATCGGCACGAAGTGCTCGCCGGTGATGAACAGGCCGCTTTCCGGCAGCAGGAAGTGGATGTCGGCCACCCGGCCATGCTGCGAATTCTCGATCGGGATGATCGCGCGCCCTGCCGTGCCGTCCTTCACCGCGTCGAGCGCGTCCTCGAAGCTGAAGCAGGGCAGCGGCAGGCCGGCCGGATCGTATTCCAGCGCCGCGCGGTGGCCGTTGCAGCCTGGCGCGCCCTGGAACGCGATGGCCCGCGCCGGATCGGCGGCGGCGGCCCGGGACATTTCCTCGACAAGGGCGAGCGCGGGAGCGGGAAAGGAATGCATTGGCCGCCCCTAGGGCGCGGGCGCGGCGGAGGCAACATGTCTCGCGGAGTGAAGGACTTCGCCGATCCGGTTCCAGGCCTGCTGTTTCAGATGGAGCGGCAGGGTGTGCGCGGCGCTGCTGGAGGGGAGCACGATGCGTTCCGGGCTGGCGTCAAGCACGGCGTGGCGTGCCGCCGTCTGCCCGTTGCAGGCGATCAGGCGCAGGTCCGGGAGCCGGGCGACCAGCGCGCCAAGGTCTGTCCGTGCCGCCACGCTGAGTGCGCTGTCCAGGCTCCCCTTGCGGCGCCCCTCGGCCACCGCGTCCCACAGGGCGATGCCGGCGGCGCTGATCGCCTGAAGCCGCTCGGGATAGGGCAGCGCGGCAAGGTCGATGCCGATGGAGGTGCCCAGCAGCAGCCAGAACTGGTTGCGCGGGTGCGCGTAATAGCGCTGCTCGGCCAGCGAGCGCGCGCCCGGCAGCGAACCGAGCACCAGCACCCGCGCGTCCGGCGACCAGACCGGAGGCAGCCCTTGCAGCAGCGGCAGGTTCAGCGCCCGGGCACCCTTGGCACCGCGCCGACCGGGCGGGAGTGGCCGTGGTGGCGGAAGTGGCTTTCGTCGATCCGCTCGGCCGCTTCGGCCAGGCCCGCCGCTTTCAGCAATTCGTCGAGCTTGGCTTCCATGCGGTCGTCGTTCTCCTTCGAGGCGGGCGAGCCGATATAGAGGAAATAGGCCAGGCCGACCACCTGCCAGAGCAGCTGGAGGAATTCGGACTGCCAGTTCTCGAACGTGTCGCGCGCCATCTCGACCAGGTATGCGCTGGTTTCCGCCGGCACCCCGTGCTCTGCCGCAGCGGCAGCGTAGGCCTTCCAGCCGAAGTACCAGTGCAGGACGAGTGAAACGGCAAAAAAGCCCAGCGTGAGCCAGGCATAGGCATATCTGCGTAACATGGCGGGGCCTCCATGGAGATCGGCGGGGTGGCGGGGAGGAGTGGCCTGCTCCTCCCCGCCCGCGATCAAAGGTCCATCGGCGACTGGCTGTCGTCCTCGTCCTCTTCCTCGCTCGACTGGTCCTGCAGCGAGATCGGATCGGCGTCTTCGGATTCGCTCCACGCTTCGCTGCCGGATTGCTCCTGGCCGGTCTCGCGCTGCTGGTCGTCCTGCCGGCTGATCACGGGGTCCTGGCCGTGGCCCTGGCGCTGGTCCTGGCTGGGGTGCGGCTGGCCGTCGCGGGGGCGGCTCGGGTCCTGGGCCGGGGCATTTTCGGCATTCGCTCCGGCATTCTGCGCGGCGTTCGATTGCGGCGCCTGGGGCTGTGACTGCCGGGGGGCAATATCGGTCATCGGGGTTCTCCGTCTTGCGGCGAAGTGCCGCTGTGGAGAACGCCGCAGGCTGGCTCGATGTTCCGTCCGGCCGCCTTCCCGGCCTCGCCGCCGGCCATTGCCGCGTCGAGC
>CALMJG010000101.1 GCA_937864195.1 uncultured Novosphingobium sp. | reverse complement strand
ATCGGGCTGCCGGGGGATTGCGCCGGTCCGGGCGCGGGGGGAGCAGGTGTCTCGGCATCGCTCGGCACGAACGGGGGGCTGCTCCCTCCCCTTGAGGGGAGGGTTGGGGAGGGGTGGTTGGACGCTGGCGGGGATGCGCGGGATTTTGGCGCCGTTCCCCCACCCCAACCCCTCCCCCACGGGGAGGGGCCTTCGTCTGGTGAGGGGCTTTTGGTCCGGGAGGGGCTTTGCGGCGGGCTTTCGGGGGCGGGCGATCCGGTTTTGACCCCGGCGTGCAAGGCGCGCTTCCTTGATGAACTGGCGCGGCACGGGAACGTGCGGGTGGCGGCCGGGCGGGTGGGGGTTTCGCGCTCCGGGCTCTATCTCGCGCGGCGGCGCGACGGGTTGTTTGCCGAAGGGTGGCGGGCGGCGCTGGTGCTGGCGCGCCAGCATGCCGAGGCGGTGCTGGCCGAACGCGCGCTGGAAGGGGTGGAAGAGCCGGTGTTCTTTCGCGGCGAGCTGATCGCCGTGCGGCGGCGCTATGATGCGCGGCTGCTGCTGGCGCACCTGGCGCGGCTCGATGCCGCCTGCGCGGACGAGAGCGCCGAGGAGAGCACGGCGGGGGACTTCGATGCCTTGCTGGCGGCGGTGGCTGGTCTACCCGAGGCGGCGGCGCGGCCCGATTGTCCGAGCCGCGAGGCGGCGGTGGAGCGCGCCGCCTTTCGCGCCGGGGCGCGCGGGCTGGGGGACAAGCGCACGGCGGCGATGCTGGAGGCGGCGGCGGCGGAGTGGGACGCGGCCGAGGCGGCGCTGCGCGGCGCGCTCGATGCGGCGCTGGCGGGGGGCGGGGCGGCTCCGTTCGAAGTGAAGGCGCTGGGGGGCAGTGTCCGCCCTTCGCTCGACACGAACGGTGGCGGAGACGGTCGCCGGGCGGGATCGGCGGGGGCGGGGCCTTTGCTTCAGGACAGTGTCCACAGTGTCCAGCGCGGCGGGGCGGCGGGGTGGATTGACCTTGCCGGGGAACTCTCCATGATCGGGCCAAACACAACTGGAGGGGACTTCATCCATGCTCGATACCCTGGCGCCGTTTGTCGGCCTGTTCGGCCTGATCGGCTTGGCGGGCCTGGCCGGCATCCGCAACCCGGTCGAAAAGACCCGGCCCGGGGCGGGCATCCGCCTGCTGGGCGTGCTGGGACTGGCGGGGCTGGCCGGCATCTGGGTGCCGGGGGCGGGGGCCATGGGCGCATCGGGCGCGCTGGGGCTGTGGAACCACCAGAACCCCAAGCTGGCGCGGTGGGGCACGATGGGGTGGAGCTTTGTGCTGGGGCTGCCCTATCTGGGGCTGTGGCTGATGGCCTAGGCGGCGTCAGGGACGCGCCGTGCTCTCCCGCTCGATCAGGCGGACGGGGGCGCGGTTCTGGTCAAAGCCGTCACCCGCGATCGAGGCCAGCAGCTTGTCGACCAACATCGCCCCGGCCGCGGCGAAATCGGCCTGGACCGTGCTGAGCGGGGGCATGGCGAGCGCGCTGGCGCGGATGCCGTCGAACCCGATCAGCGCGGCGTCCTGCGGCACGCGGACCCCGGCTTCGGCCAGTTCCTGCAGGGCGCCGAGCGCGATCTCGTCGCACACGCCGAAAATCGCGTCGAACTTGCGGCCAGAGGCGAGCAGCGCGCGGGCGGCGAGGCGGCCCTGTTCCTCGCGGGCCAGGCCATAGTCGGATTCGACCAGCCAGGGTTCCAGCCCCGCCTCCGCCATGCGTTCGGCATAGCCGGCGTAGCGTTCCTGGAACTGGCGCTGAAGCGGCCCGGCCGAGCCGAAGCAGGCGATGGCGCGGCAGCCGCGCTCGATCAGGTGGCCGGTGGCAAGGCGCGCGCCGCCGTGGTTGTCGGCCCGGATCCAGTCGAGGTCGTCATAGGGTGAACCCCAGCAGACCTGATGCGCCCCGGCCCGCGCCAGATCGCGGAAATAGCGCCAGGCCAGCTCGTTCTGGGTGGTGCCGATGACGATCGTGCCGTCGGCCTTGCGCTGTTCCTCGAAGCGGCCGGACAGGTTGGCCGGGCCGTCCTGGAAGCTCACCAGCGTGTCGTAGCCGCGGGTCGAGGCGGCGGCGCAGATCGTGCCGAGCAGGGCGTAGGTGAAGGGGTTGAGGTCCTTGCGGTCCTCGTCCGGGCGGCAGATCACCACCACGGCGAGCGTGCCGGTGCGCCCGGTGCGCAGCCGCGCCGCGTTCTCGTCAACCGAGTAGTTGAGCTTGCGGGCGGCCTCGGTCACCCGGCGGCGGGTTGCCTCGCTGACCACGGGATCGCCGGCGAGGGCGCGGCTGACGGTCGACTGGCTCACTCCCGCCTCGGCCGCGACATCGAAGGATGTCACGCGCACGGTGCGGGGGCGGGTCCGGTCGGCAAGCGGCATGGCGGCCCTCTACATCGCCGAGATGCCGCCGTCGAGCTTGAGCTCGGCGCCGGTCATGAAGCTCGATTCGTCGCTGGCAAGGTAGAGCACGCCATTGGCGATCTCGTCCGGCTGGCCGACGCGCTTCAGCGGGATCTGGCGGGCAAGCTTGCCCATCACCACGTCCTTGGGGTGGCCGCTCGACCTGGTGATCCCGTCAAGGATCGGCGTGTCGACAAAAGTCGGGTGGACCGAATTGCTGCGGATGTTCCAGCCCATCTTGGCGCAGTACAGCGCGACCGACTTCGACAGCATCCACACCGCCGCCTTGCTGGCGTTGTAGCCGGGCATGGTGTCGCTGGCGATCAGCCCGGCGATGGAGGAGATGTTGACGATCGAGCCCGGCTGGTTGTCCTTCATCAGCGGCAGCGCCTTCTGGCAGCCGAGGAACACGGAATCGACGTTGACGGCAAAGCCGCGGTGCCATTCCTCCAGCGTGCAGGTCTCGATATTGCCGCGCACGCCGATGCCGGCGTTGTTGACCAGCACCGACAGGCCGCCAAGATTGCGTTCGACCGCGGCGATCGCGGCGATCCAGCTGGCCTCGCTGGTAACGTCGAGCTGGACGGAGAAGGCCGTGCCCGCACCTTGAGCTGCGTTGATCGCCTCGGCCTGGGCGGCGGCGCCATCGCCGTTGATGTCGGCCAGCATCACTTTCGCGCCCTCGCGCGCCAGCATGGCCGCCTGGGCCGCGCCCAGTCCCTGCGCCGCGCCGGTGACCAGCGCCAGTTTTCCTGCAACCCGTCCGCTCATGTCCGCAATCCTCCCACGATGTTCGCGCCCAGCAGCAACAGCAGCCGCACGTCGATTCCAAGTCCGCGCTGCCGCGCATCGGCGATGAACTGTTCCAGTCCCGCCAGCGGCACACGGTGCACGGTGATGTCCTCTCCGTCCACCCCGCCGCCGTCGCTGACCCGGGTCAGTTCGTGGGCGGTGAGCAGGGTGAAGCTTTCGCTGACCATGCCGGGGGAGGAGTAGAATTCGCCCACCACTTCGACCCGCGCAGGCCGGTAGCCGGTTTCCTCTTCCAGTTCGCGCGCGGCGGCGAGGGTGGCGTCCTCGCCCGCCGAATGGTCATGGTCACCGATCAGCCCGGCGGGCAGTTCAAGGCAGGGCTTGCCGAGCGGCACGCGGAACTGCTCGACCAGCAGGACATGGTCCTCCTCGTCGATCGCCAGGATCACCGCCGCGCGGATGCCCCGGCTGCGGGTAACATATTCCCATTTGCCTCTGGTCTTGGCGGTGATGAACCGCCCGGCCCACATCACCTGTTCGGATTCGTTGTTCATGGCATCCCCTTGGGGAGAGCCTTAGACCTCGATCAGGCGGTCGGGCAACTCGTTGACGTCGTCCTCGTCGCGGGGGAAGTGCTGCGCCAGCACCGCGCCAACGCGTTCGACTGCCGCGGCCATCCCCTCGGCAAGATGCCCGGCCCGGATCTGCGCCAGCATTGCCGCCATCGCCTCGCCCCACACCTCGTCCGAAACCCTGCTGGCAATGGCTTCGTCGGCGACGATTTCGGCCCGCCGCTCGCGGGTGGAGAGATAGATGAGGATGCCGGTGCGGCCGTGCGTGCGCCGCTCCGCACCGACCTTGAAGAAGGTGACGGCGCGGGCGCGGGTGCGGGCCGCCTTCACCGAGCGCGGGACCAGGGCGAAGCGCAGCGGCTTCCACAGTTGCAGCAGCGTCATGCCGATGAATTTCAGCGCGGCGACGCTGCCGGCGAGAACCAGCACTTCGCGCGGTGTCCAGGCGTTTTCCCAGCTGCCTGTCAGGCGGTCGATCAGGCCAAGGTAGAAGTCCGGAAACACCGACAGCACGGCAAGCGCCAGCATGGCGACAGCCACTGACCAAGCGAGCGCGATGTCGCCATAATCGTCTGACTGCTCGGTGATGATCGTCACGATCTCCCCCGCAGTCCCCGCCTCGGCACGGGCCACGCTGTCGGACACGAGCTTGCGTCCGGCGTCATCGAGCTTGGTGGAAATCGTCGCCATCACCAGTCCCCCGAAGCGCCGCCGCCGCCCGATCCGCCGCCGCCGAAGCCGCCAAAGCCGCCTCCGCCACCGAACCCGCCACCACCGCCGAAGCCGCTATGATCGCGGCCCGAGCCGTGGCGGGCGATTTCGCTGATGCCCCACAGCACGATGCCGGGATCGATCCCGCTGCGCCGCCCGCCGCGCCTGCCGCGCGAGAACATCGAAATCAGGAAGATCATCACGACGAACCAGAAGATCGCGCCGCCGATGCTCGATCCGTCTTCGCTGCCCGCCTGGGCCTCGGCGGCCTTGGCGGCTTCGGCAATGGCCTTGGCGTCGGCTGGATCGCGGTCCAGTTGCTGGATCGCGGCGTCGACCCCGGCGGTGATGCCGCCGCCAAAGTCACCGGCCTTGAAGCGCGGGGTGATCACGTCGCGGATCACTCGTCCAGCGAGCACATCCGGGAATACGCCGTGAAGGCCATAGCCGGTTTCGAAGCGCAGCCGCCGGTCGTTCTTCGATACCAGCAGCAGCAGGCCCTGATCGCTCTTGGCGCCGCCGATGCCCCACTGCTCGAACAGCTTGACCGCGTACATCTCGATCGTCTCGCCCTCGAGCGAGGGGACGGTGACGACTACGACCGCGCGGCCGGTCTGCTGGTTGTAGGCTCGCAGCCTGGCATCGAGCGCGGCTTCCTGCGCATCGGGAATCATCTGCGCGGAATCGAGCACCGGCCCGTCCGGACGCGGCGGATAGGCGGCCAGCGCCGGACTGCCGGCCAGGGCCAGCAGTGACAGCAGCAGGATCAGCAGGCGCCGCATGGGGCCTCCTCTTCGCTCCCTTACTTCGCGGCGGGAGCCGTGGTGCCGAAGTCGACCTTGGGCGCCTTCTGCGCGGCAGCATCGGCGGCGAAGGGCACCATCGGCTTGGCGCCGTAGATCACCTTGGCGCCGATCGCGTCGGGGAAGGTACGGATCGTGGTGTTATAGGACTGGACGGATTCATTGTAGCGCATCCGCGCCACGTTGATCTGGTTCTCGGTTCCTTCCAACTGGACCATCAGGTCCGCGAAGCGCGCCTGGCTCTGCAGCTGGGGATAGTTTTCAACCACGGTGCGCAGCTGGCCCAGCGCCTGGGTCAGCTGATTCTGCGCCGCCTGAAACTTGTTGAAGGTTTCCGGGTCCGACAGGTCATCGGTGGTGATGTTGATCGCGGTTGCGCTGGCGCGGGCCTCGGTCACGTTGGTGAGGATCTGGGTTTCCGAAGCGGCGGCGGCCTTGGCGGTTTCGACCAGGTTGGGGACCAGGTCCGAACGGCGCTGGTAGGCGCTCTGCACGTCGGCCCAGCGCGCCTTGGCGTCTTCCTCGGCAGTGGGGACGGAATTGATGCCGCAGCCGGCAAGGCTGGCGGCGGCGCTGGCCACCAGGACGGTGCGGAACAGGCCGTTACGAAGCGAGGATGCGGTCATGCGTGAAGTTCCCTGTCGAAGGGCGGCTCGCGCCGCGACTGGATCGAATGTAGCGTTGGCGCGGGCGCGTTCAAGGCAAAGCGCGAAAAGTCATGCGAAACAGGCATCTGTTGTGACGCCATGGCTTTTGTGGCAGCATTCTGCGCGAGGACAGAGAAGGGGAGTGTCGCCATGTCCATGCTTTCGGAATTCAAGGCCTTCATCGCCAAAGGCAACGTGCTCGATCTCGCGGTCGGCGTGATCATCGGCGCTGCCTTTGGCAAGATCGTCACTTCGCTCACCGAGGATATCATCATGCCGGTGATCGGCCGGGTGTTCGGCGGGCTGGACTTCAGCGCGAAGTACATCGTGCTGTCAGGGGAGGTCGCCGCCGGAACCCCGCTTGATGCCGCGCGCAAGGCCGGGGCCAACGTGCTGGCTTATGGCAGCTTCGTGACCGCCGTGATCAACTTCGTGATCATGGCCTGGGTGATCTTCATGATCGTCAAGGCCGCTAACCGGGCCATGCCGCCCGCGCCCGCCGCGCCCGCAGGCCCCAGCGAAGTGGACCTGCTGACCGAAATCCGCGACGCGCTGAAAAAGTAAAGCGCTGCACTTTCAACGAAATCGGGCGGGGCTGCGGCTCCGCCCTTTTCTTTTGGCGCGCATTGCCTATATGGGGTTTTGCCGGTTTCGGCCGGCTATGGCGATAAATTGCGGCGTGCAATAGGCACAGCGGACCCGGGGGCGGTACCCGGCGGCTCCACCACCTCCTTCCGCGAAAGCGGGCGGACATGACGGGGCCGAACTAGGATCGACGTGTGTTGAAAAGCGTTGTTTTCGCCCGGGCTGAGTAACCCGTTCAAGGCTCAAAACTCA